>DASZMG010000054.1:0-33229 GCA_035551975.1 Candidatus Acidiferrales bacterium
CCACCCGCCGCCATTCTGAAAATCCTTAAGGATCAATTCGGGTCTGCTAATAGATTCAATAGGATCGAATACTTGCTGCACGCTCAGATGGGTATTGATAGAGAGAAGATACGAGCAGTTCAGGCCCAAATCGAATCTCCGCGTTTTCAGGAGGCTGTTGCAACAGCGTTTGAGGAATGCGCACGAGCAGCAAATAAAGAAAAAGTTAAGCATATGGCGAAAATATTGGCTGGCTCCCTCACACCTACAATGTGGAGTACCAAAGACGAAGATGTCGCTAGTCTGATTCGAGATCTTGCCCAACTCGGTGAGCGCGACATTCATGTTTTGGCGAAGCTCAGTTTAGCCTTCGCCGGCCTGATGCTGACCAATCCTAAGCTGCCCAACCGGCTTTTCAGCGACAACAACATGGCATTGGATAGAATTGTCGAAAAAGAGGGTGATCGTGACGAATTTTATTCCACCTGCGGCAGGCTGATCGGATTTGGCCTTGCCGTTGAAGTGTCGTGGCCGATTAATCACACTCAACCACATGAGCGATGTATTCGACCGACCCGTCGTGGCCTCACGTTGTTGGAATATTTGAAAATGGTTGCGTCTTAGATTCAAAGACCGCCTGTCGCTTTACGGCCGCATCGAAGGTCCCTAAACGGAGGATTACGAACACGCGTGAACATCCACCGAGGGCATGTTCTGGCCAACGCTCTTCAGAACGCACCCAGAATCCGACGGCTAAAACAAAAAGTAGCGCTGGGCCATGGGCAGGACCTGGGCGGGCTCGCAGGTGAGCAGCACGCCGTCGGCGCGAACTTCGTAGGTTTCCGGGTCCACTTCGATTTTGGGCAGCGCGTTGTTGTGGATCATATCGCGCTTGGTGAGGCCGCGGCACTTTTTTGCGACCACGATGTGCTTTTTCAGGTCGAGCTTTTCGGCGACGCCCGCTTCGAACGCGGCGTTCGATATGAATGTCATCGAGGTGGATTGCACGGCTTTGCCGAAGCTGCCATACATGGGGCGATAGATTACCGGCTGCGGCGTGGGAATCGACGCGTTCGCGTCACCCATGACGGACCAGGCGATGAATCCGCCCTTCACTACCATTTCCGGCTTCACTCCAAAGAATGCCGGGCGCCAGAGAACGAGATCCGCGAATTTGCCCACTTCGATCGAGCCGACGGCGTGCGAAACGCCGTGCGCGATGGCGGGATTGATGGTGTATTTGGCGACGTAGCGGCGCGCGCGCACGTTGTCATTATCCGGCGATTCGCCGGGAAGCGACCCGCGCTGCTTTTTCATTTTGTCGGCAGTTTGCCAGGTGCGCGTGATGACTTCGCCGATGCGTCCCATGGCCTGAGAGTCGGAAGACATCATGCTGATGGCGCCGATATCGTGTAGCACGTCCTCGGCGGCGATGGTTTCGGCGCGGATGCGCGACTCGGCGAAGGCGAGATCCTCAGGAATCGACGGGCTCAAGTGATGGCAGACCATGAGCATGTCGAGATGCTCGTCGAGCGTGTTCACGGTAAACGGCATGGTGGGATTGGTGGAGGAGGGCAGGCAATTGGCTTCGCCGCAGACGCGAATAATGTCGGGTGCGTGGCCGCCGCCGGCGCCTTCGGTGTGATAGGTGTGAATGGTGCGGTTCTTGAAGGCGGCGATGGAATCGTCGACGAAACCGGATTCGTTCAGCGTGTCGGTGTGGATAGCTACCTGCACGTCGTATTCTTCGGCGACGGAAAGCGCGCAGTCGATGGCGGCGGGGGTGGTGCCCCAGTCTTCGTGTAGCTTTAGACCGATGGCGCCCGCTTCGATCTGTTCGACGAGCGGCGAAGGGCGCGAGGAATTTCCTTTTCCAAGAAAACCCAGATTCATGGGAAACGCTTCGGCGGATTCGAGCATGCGATGCATGTTCCACGCGCCGGGCGTGCAAGTGGTGGCGTTGGTGCCGGTGGCCGGGCCAGTGCCGCCGCCGATGAGCGTGGTGAGTCCGCCGGAAAGCGCGGTGGTGATGAGTTGCGGACAGATGAAATGGACGTGCGCGTCGATGCCGCCGGCGGTGACGATGCGATTTTCGCCAGCGATCACTTCGGTGCCCGCGCCGACGATCATGCCGGGCGTGACACCGCTCATGATGTCGGGATTGCCGGCCTTGCCGATTCCGGCGATGCGATTGCCGCGAATGCCGATGTCCGCTTTGAAGATGCCGGTGTGGTCGATGATGATGGCATTGGTGATGACGAGATCGAGCACGCCGTCGGCAAGGACGGCGGTGGAGGATTGGCCCATGCCGTCGCGCAAAACTTTTCCGCCGCCGAATTTCGCCTCTTCGCCGGGCACGGTGAGATCTTTTTCGATTTCGATGAAAAGGTCGGTGTCGGCGAGGCGAATGCGGTCGCCGGCGGTTGGGCCGTAGAGATCGGCGTACTGGCGGCGAGGAATTTTCAGGCTCACGTGTGGCGTTTGCTCCCGTTGAATTTACGAGCCGAAACTACCGGTTGAAATTTACATGAAGCCGCGCTGCTCGGCGTGCTTGAAAGCTGTGGATTTTGCTTTTTCGTCCGTGGCGCCTTCGGTGAGGCCGTTGAGTCCATAGACCGCTTTCGAGCCGGCAATTTCGGTGAGCTGCACGCGCTTGGCGTCGCCTGGCTCGAAGCGCACGGCGGTGCCCGCGGGAATATTGAGGCGCATGCCGAAGGCCACCGAGCGGTCGAAACGCAGCGCGCGGTTCACCTCGAAGAAATGGAAATGCGAGCCGACCTGGATGGGGCGGTCGCCGCCGTTGGCGACGTCGACATGAATGACGCGGCGGTCGGCGTTGGCGACGATGGGAGAATCTTTGAGGCGATATTCACCCGGAATCATCGTGCTTGCTCCATTTTGTGAACGGCGTTCGCAAAAGCCTGAGGCTCGCGGAAAGGGCACCGCGAGCGGTAGGGCGCTTCGCGCCGGTTTTTTGCCGTGGCTAAAGCCACGACCTGCAAGGCAGATGCGGAGCTGAGGCTCCGCATCCCTAACCCGAATCAAATGCGTGGCCCGAGTAGCTAAAAGCGAAGAGAGATTCCTCGTCGCTGCGCGGACGACCCTTGGTCATCCGCTACGCTCGCTCGGAATGACAACGCAAGTACGAATGCAGATCCTTGCCTTTGCCAATGAGACATCTTCGACTCGCACTGCGATCCTGAAAGGGTCGCGAACTGTCATGTGCGACCCTCACCGGGTGGCGAAATGCTCGCTCAGGATCACAACGTAAAGCATAAGCGACTGCAGAAGCAGATTCCTCGACTTCGCTCGGGATGACAAATAAAAAATCCATAGCGTCAGCGGATGGGGTGGTGCACGGTGACGAGCTTGGTGCCGTCGGGAAAGGTGCCCTCCACCTGAACCTCGTCGAGCATTTCTGGAACGCCTTCCATCACGTCTTCGCGGCGCAGAATTGAGCCGCCAAATTCCATTACTTCGGAAACCGAGCGGCCGTCGCGAATGGCTTCGAGAAGTTCGGCGGTAATCAGCGCCAGCGCTTCGGGATGATTGAGTTTCAGGCCGCGCGCGCGGCGTTTTCGCGCGACGTCCGCGGCGACCACGATCATGAGCTTGTCAATTTCGCGTGGGGTCAGGTGCATTCGTAAGTGCGCGCGGCGGGGCGCGCAACTCCAGCGGACAAGATTATCAGAAGCCACTTGGGCGACCTATCCGCAAACTGAATGGGTTGTATAGAGAATTCCTGTAGAGCGGAAGTAGCAGCGGGCAGGGAGTTGGGCGCCGATTTGAATCGTTGCGTGAGGCTTCCCATGAGAAAGCACCCATCAAACAGAGGTTTCTAATCGAATCGCGCAACCGCCGGCTGTTTCCGCGGCGGAAGGCACTAAAGTGTGCACCCAACTGTCTCGATAATTGGAATGAAAGCTGCTTTTAAAAGGCTGGGATGCTGAGCACGACGAAACACCAGCAGGGGATCGAGCAGTACCACCGCGGGCGATACAACGAGGCGGTGCGCCTGTTCAGCGACGCGCTGCAAGAGGAGGCGACGAGCGAGTTGTGGAACGACTGGGCCACCGCGAACCTGGCGCTGGAAAATGTGAACGAGGCCGAAGCCGGTTTCCGGCGGGCGCTCAACTGCGATCCCGGAAACGTGCAGGCCTGCGCGAATCTTGGCGCGGTGTTGATGAAACGCGGGCAAACGGAGGCGGCGATCGGTCTTTTCGAGGACGTGCTGCGAAGAAATAACGTGGATGGGAGTCTGCGCGCGGCGGTCGGCGGGCAACTCGCGGAATGCCGCCTGGAGTGCATGCGGCTCGAGGTGCAAAAAATCAAATGGTGGCATTCGATCGATCTTGGCAACGGGATCGTAACTCCGGGCGAATACGACACGCGCACGCTGCTGGACCGCATCGAGATGCCGGCCGATTTGAGCGGGATGACCGTGCTCGATATCGGTGCATGGGACGGCTATATGTCTTTCGAGTCGGAACGGCGCGGGGCCAGCAGGGTGCTGGCAACGGACAGCTTCGTGTGGCGGAACAAAGTGCGCGCGGGCAAGTCCGGATTTGAGTTTGCGCGGGCCGCTTTGCATTCCAAAGTGGAAGACATGGAGATCGATGTGATGGAACTCGCTCCCGAGCGAGTGGGCGCTTTTGACGTGGTTTTATTTTTGGGCGTGCTGTATCACCTGCGGCATCCGCTTTTGGCACTGGAGCGGGTGCGAAGTGTGACTAAGAAACTGCTCATTATGGAGACCCATGTGGATTTGCCGCATATCCAGCGGCCTGCCATGGCTTTTTATCCGGGCAGAGAGTTGAGCAACGATCCGACGAACTGGTGCGGACCCAACGAGGCTTGTTGCATGGCGATGCTGAAAACGGCCGGATTCCGGAACATTCGCGTGGCCGGAAGGCTGCCCGCGGCACCTGTCGCGTCGAACGAAGAGATCAGCTTCGGGCGGACCACATTTCACGCCGAGGCCTGAGCCGGAAACCGTGCGCGGCGCAAAACAAATGGCAGGAAATCGTTCATGAGACTGACGAGAACAATCACGAGAACTATGACGAAAACGATGACGAGAGCAAAGCCATGAACAGCGGGTCTTCTACGGGACGGGCCGTGGCACTATCGGCGGACGAGATCCGCGAGATGGCGCAATCGATCGAACAATTGATTACGAACGTCACCACGCAGACGAAGATCAACGATGCCATCGTGATGCGCTTGCTGGCGCTGGAGCGGAAGCTGACGGAATTGACGGGTCTGGGGCAGCGATCGAATGGAGAGCCGCGAGTCGCGTCGGTTGCTTCGGCTCCGGCGATTGCCGCTCGCGCATTGTCTGCGGCCGCGCCAGTACCAGCACAGACGCCGGTAGAGATAAGAGATCCGCTGCCAATGTATCTGGGCAATTCTTTGGCGTTGTGCCGGGTAATGAAATCGTTCGCGATGTACGTGGACACGCGCGACACCTATATTACGCCGCGGCTACTGCTGTCCGGCGAATGGGAGCCGGCGGAGACACAGTTAATACTGCGGCTGGTGCGGCCGGGAATGACGTTTGTGGATGTGGGAGCCAATTTCGGCTATTTCACGCTTTTGGCCGCGGCGGGAGTGGGAGAAGAGGGGCGCGTGTATGCGTTCGAGCCGGACGCGCGGAACCTGGAAATACTGGACCGCAATCTGCAGGTGAATTGCTATTCGGCCCGCGTGAAGATTTTTCCGAACGCGGTGCTGGATGCGCCGAAGAAAGTGCAGCTACACCGCAACCGGCGGAATCTTGGAAATCACACGCTGTTCGTTACCGACCGGCAGAACGCGGACGCCGATCCGGTCGCGGTGGATGCAGTGAGGCTGGACGACGCGGTGGAAGGCGTGGCGGACTTCGTAAAGATCGACGCGGAGGGCCGCGAGCCTTTGATCTTTCGCGGCATGCGCGGCTTGATGGCGCGCAGCCCGAAGCTGACTATTTTGACCGAATTCAATCTTATCGCGCTCAAGGCTGCAGGATTCGCGCCGCAAGATTTCCTGCGCGAACTCGGCGAATACGGATACACGGTGCATAGCGTGACACCGCAAGCAACCTGGATTCCCGCAAACACGGAAGCCTTGCTGCAGCAGCGATTATCGACACTGCTTCTGACGAAGAAATCGATGTAGACGGCTTTGCCGGGACTGGTCTTACATGCATGAACGATTCGACTTCTATCACGAAGCGGAATGTAACTTCGGCACTGGCGAGCGATTTGTCCGGGCTTGTGGCGTTTCGCGCATCGGTGTACGACGGCAGCGGCTATGCCGATGAAGCGCGCGGTATCGTCTTCGGGCTTTATCGGGCGGGAGTGCGCGTCCATCTGCAGCCGTTTGGTCTGCAATACGATGCGCAAAACCTGCTTTCGGCAGAGGAACGCGAAATATTCGAAACGCTCAAGCATCAGAGCATTGATATGGGCAGTGGGATTTATTTCCAGCATTGCCCGGCGCACGATTTCAACGTGTTCATGCGCTGCCGGCATCTGGTGGGACGCACCATGTATGAGACCGACTCGATTCCGGACGGCTGGCGGGATTACTGCGAGGCCATGGACGAAGTATGGGTTCCGAGCACCTTCAACTGCGAGACGTTTGCTTCGGGGGGAGTGGCGCGCGAGCGTCTGCATGCGCTTCCCGGCGGGATTGACACAGAGCTGTTTCATCCCGATGTCGAGCCTTTCGCCATACCACAGCGCCGCGGATTCAACTTTTTGTCCGTATTCGAGTGGATCGACCGCAAGGGCGCCGACATTTTGCTGCAAGCCTATCTGACCGAGTTCAAGTCGGACGAAGACGTTGCGCTGATTTTGAAAACGTACGGACGGCCGGAAGCTCATGCGGACATGTTGCCGCGGCTGGCGCACATGATCGAGCGGCAACTCGGGCTGCGGTTGGAAGACACGCCAGCGGTGGTGCTGCTTACTCCCGATTTTCTTTCGGCCGCCGAAATTCCCAGGTTATACGCCTCCGCCGACGCGTTCGTGTTGCCGACTCGCGGCGAAGGCTGGGGCAGGCCGTTCATGGAAGCACTGGCTTGCGGCTGCCGGTGATCGCGACGCGCTGGAGCGGCCATCTGGATTTTCTGCGCGAGGAGATATGTTATTTCGTCGATTGGGAATTGCGTCCCGTGCCGTGGAATAACGATGTGGAATTGAGCGCTGGGCATCAGTGGGCAGAAGTTTCGGTAGAGCATTTGCGTAAGTTGATGCGGCAGGTGTTTGAGAATCGCGAGGAAGCGAAGCAGAAGGGCCTGCGCGGGCGCGCGGAAATGGTAGGCGGCTGGCAGTGGGACAGTGTGATTCAGAAATACTGGATTCCACAGTTGGAACGCTTGCTTTCCTGACGGCCCGAGATTCAGTCGATGCGAGGAAACCTTGCCTGTTTACTCGGTAGCGCCACGAAGCGGCAGGATCAAGGCGGCGGTGGAACGCAGTCCGCGCATCACCATCGTAACCGATGCGAGCCGCGTGGAGGCTGTCCCCGAAGCGGTTCGCTCTGCCGCTGAGATGATTTCCACCGAGGATGTCAGTACGCTGCGGGGAAGTGTGCCGAAAGGCGAGGCTGATGGTTTCCTGACTTGGCTCGAAGGCGAGGAACTGCTGCAGGGTACGAGCGCCGACCTGCGCGGTTTTTTCTTTCATGCGCACAACTCACACGTATTCCTTCCGGTGCACCTCGCTTGCCTGGCGGAAGCGGATTTCGTGAGCCTGCAGCCGCGAATCAGCTTCCCGAAGGCCACGAAACATGTTGTGAATTGCGCTTGCCGGATTCGCGGTTCGTTTCGCCAGACTGGGCTGGCGCAAAGCGCCTGGAGCGACAACTCAAACAAAAACGGGAACGCCTGGGCGAAATTGCACGTGGCGCTATTGCGGGAAATTTTTCCAGGCGGGGGCATCGAGGCGCTGAAGCAATTGTGGCAGCGCGAAAAGCTTCCGCCGTTTTTGGCAAGCCTGGTGCTGCGCAACCTGATTCTTGCGCTGCTGCGCGCGAAGCAAGCTGAAAAAGCTCGTGAGCTTTTGACGCTCGGCGCGGAGGCGTATCCGGGATACGCCGACCTCCATTTTCTTTCCGCGGTGCTCTGGCTGTACAAGGAAAAGGCTTCCAAGGCTTTCGCGGAACTCGAGTTTGCGATCAAGACCGGCGACACGACGTATGTCGGCAGCGGAGGGGAGGAATCCTACCGGTCGTCGTGGCTGCTGGGCACCATCTACGAAGATATGGGCGAGGAAAGGCAGGCGACTACCTGCTATATGGCTGGGCTGATGCGCCGCCCGGCTTTTGGGCCGTCGGTAGCGGCGATTTTGCAGCAGAGATTTTCGCGGTTTCGGGCCGAACAGCTTTCGCTGCCACTGTGCGAACTGGCGCGGAGGGAGCCGGCGTATCTGGTACCGGTATTCGATTTCTGCTTGCGGCACCGCGCGTTCGACGCGCCGCGACGCTTGCTGAAAACGTTGCCGCTGACGCCGGAACTTTGCGAGCGGCTCTCCACGCGACTCACCACGATGGACCAGACCGCGCTTTTGTCGACACGCGACGGACTTGCGAGCGCTTCTTCCATCGCGAGCCATGCGCCTGAAAACCCGGGAGTGATACTGGAAGGGCCTTTTCTCAGTATTTCCGGGCACGCGCGCATCAATCGGGAGCTGGGCTGCGAATTGCTCGACTCAAAATGCTGCGAAGCGGCGCTGGAGCCCTCCGAACCTGGCACACGGAGCGGACGCTTGCTTCCGGATCGCGAGCGGATTGTAGAAGGATTGCGGCGAGTGCTGCCGCGCGTTGATTTAACCATTCGCCATTTCTGGCCTCCGGATTTCCGCCGCGCCCGAACCGGCGCACTAACGTGCATCGTGCCGTGGGAGCATCGCGCGGTTCCGCGGGCGTGGGTGCGCGAGATCGAACGTTCGGTGGATGAGCTGTGGGCGCCGTCAGAATTTGTGGCGCGGGCTTTTATCGAAGCCGGAGTGTGTAGCGATCGCGTGCAGGTGTTGCCTTACGGCTTTCATCCCGCCATTTTCAACTGCGAGGTGAAACCATGGCGGCCACCCGGATGCCGCGGTTGCGTTTTCCTTTATGTGGGCGGAACGATCCGGCGTAAAGGAACGGACCTGCTGTTGCAGGCTTATGCCGACGCATTTTCTCCGAATGATGATGTCACTCTGGTGATCAAGGACACTGGCTCGACGGCTTTTTACCAGCACAGCAATTTGCTTTCGCAGATTCGCAGCATGATGCGGCGTACAAACACGCCGCACCTGGTGCTGCTCACCCAAGAAATCGACGATGCGAAGCTGGCGTCGCTGTACCGCGGGTGCGACGCATTTGTATTTCCATCCCGTGGGGAAGGTTTCGGGATGCCGCTGGTGGAAGCTATGGCCTGTGGGAAACCAGTGGTGACAACGCACGCGGGGCCGGCGCGCGAATTTTGTCGGCGCGAAGCTTCTTATTTGATTCGCGCCACCGAAACGCGCGTGCCCGATATTCCGCCTTCCTTCGGTGAATTCTCGGGCGAGTGGACCTGGTTCGAACCGGACCTGGCGGAACTCGCGTCGGCGATGCGCAGCGTTTATGAAAATCGCGAAGAAGCCGCCGAACGGGGCGCGAGGGCGGCGCGGCAGATCGCGCAAACGCACGCCTGGGCCAACGTGCTGCCGAAATATCTGGAACGCATCGCGCAGTTGACCGCTGGTTTCCCTCAGTTATCTGTCGCTGGATCGTAGTTCACACGCGCATGAGATCCATCCGCACGGACGATGCCTGGGAGCTTTTCAACGCAGGCCGCTACGAAGAAGCCATTCCTTTGCTTTGCGCCGCCGCCGAGGCGCTGGATACCGCCGAAAACTGGAACGACCTCGGCGCGTGCGAATTCAAGGCGAACCATCCGCAGGCGGAAGCTTCTTTTCGGCGGGCGCTGTCGCTCGACCCGCTCTACCATCTTGCTGAAGTGAATCTTGGCGTGCTGCTGGCAGCACAAAAGCGCTATGCGGAAGCGTTGCCGCTGCTGGAACGTGCGCGCTATGTATCCAATGCGGAGCAACGGAGCGCCATTGAAGAGCTTTTGCGGAGTTGCCGGAACGCTGCGGGAAGCGTGGCATCCAAGCGGCCTCCCATTCGAGATGTCGAGCATCCGCGAATTCTCTTTGTGGTGGGCGATTTCGGCGCGAACGGGTTTTCCGAGGCGAACGCATCGGAAGCGTGGATGCTTTGCTCCGCTTTGCGCTTCGCGCGGCCCGCATGGGACGTTCGTTTCACATCAATTGAGCATGTGGGCGAGCACGAGGAAATTCCGCGGCTGCACGCGAAAGCCGGGATCGAATTAGTTTCCGTGAGTGATTCCGCCGAATCGATCCGTCGAGAATCGCCGGACCTGCTGCACATCGTGTCTCCCTGGCTGAAGTTTATTCCCGAAAGCCTTTTGGAAGATCATCCGGCGCTGATGACGCTGGTCGGGGTTGACCCGACCGAGCATTGCACGGAGCGCGATCTGGAAAACGTGCGGCACTTGATCGACTTCGGGCGGCTGGCGCTGGTTTGCGAATGCGAACGCGCGCAAGAGGTGCTGGACCAGCACGGCATCAAAACGCGGGCGATGATTCCGCCGGTGGTTCCGGTGCCCGTGGTCCTTCCAGCAACAGCGACGAGCCGGGAAAAATTGGTGTGCGGATTCGCCACTTCGCCCTATCTGGAGGAGCACTGGGAGCCGCGCGGCATACCGCTGTTGTTGGACCTGGCACGCGTCTCCCCGGAAACTCGATTTCTTCTGGCATGGCGCACATCGCCCGAAAGAATCGAGCGTGAAATTGCGAGGCGGCGGCTCGGGAACGTTTGCGTTCGGGCGGGACGCTTGGATATGGAATCGTTTTTTGCCGACGTCGATATCGTGCTTCTGCCATTTGCCAGGGCGTGGGGCAGCCACGGCTCGCCGCTTTCCGGAGTGGAGGGATTGCTGCGAGGAAAGCCGTTGCTGGTCACCGAACACGTCGGCATTGCGGAATGGGTGCGCCGTGAAGGCGCGGGAGTGGTCGCCGCGGCGACGGCGGCCGCGCTACGTTCCGGGCTGCTTCAGATGGCGGCGCACTACAAAAGCTACAGCCGGCAGGCGCGGATGGCCGCGCACAGGCGATTCAATTCGGATGCAAACGCAGCGGCGTACCGTCCGATCTATGCGGAGATGTTGGAATCGGTGAAAGGGCCGACGCTGGCTGAGTGGGAGGCGGACACACGCCGCGCGGGAAGAGAACTGGTGCGCGGGCGCGAGGCGCTGGCCATCTATTACACGCAGGCGAGCGTGGCCAACAGGTACATCGCGGACCGTTTTGCCGCGCCGCCGTTCGACCAGCTCAATGCGCAAGAGCTGGAGGCAGTTCCGAAACTCATCCGTGCGAAATTTGGCGGCAGAACGGATCTGAAGCTGTTGGATTTCGCGTCTGGCACGGGCAGGCTGGTGCCGACGCTGGTTCCATTTGGCGCGGTCACCGCGCTGGACGGCTCCGCCGCCATGCTTGCGGCGTCAGATGGAGCCAATGCCGCGGTGCGCTGTATTCAAGGCGATGTTTTTCACACGGCGATGAACGAGCGCTTTCACGTGCTGGCTTGCGGACGATTTCTGCGGCACTTCGAATATCCCGACCGGAAGCGGATCTACCGGCGCTTTCGCGAGTTGCTGCGCACAGATGGCCTGGCTATTGTGGATCTTCCCGACCCGCAATTCGAATGCGATATTCGCGACCGCACCGGCTGGGGAAATTTCCCAATCTATGACGTGTTCTGGACCTTGCCATCATTTCGCGATGAGCTACGGCAGAACGGATTTCAATTGGCGAGTTTCACGCCTGTCGGCAAAAACGTCCAGATCTATGAAGGCCAGCCGCACTTGGATGAAGGCTGCTACTACCTTGTGTCTTTCGAACCGGTAGACCGATAAGCGGATTGAGCGAAGTTGCTCGCAACACTGTTGCGGCATTCGGACTAAGCGGTCACTGAATGTCTCAGGCCGAGAAAACAAATTCGTCGTATTGCATTCCCTTGTCGCGGACCATGGCGAATAGCATTTTCGAGGAAGCTTCCATGCCAGTGCGCCAATCCGGGTGGCGGCGCTCTTCTTCGAGAAGCTGCCGGTACAGGTCGGTAAAAAGGTCGACCTGCTCGCGGCTGGGCACGCGCCGGTTCGAATGGTAGGCGACGATCTGGCCGCGATGGTCGAAGGTCGGCGTGACGTGGGCGAAAACCCAGTAGTGATCGCCATTCTTGGCCATATTTTTCACATACGCGAAAATTTCTTCACCTGACTGCAAGGTATCCCACAGGAGTTTGAATACGCAGCGCGGCATGTCGGGATGGCGAATGATGCTGTGGGGCTGGCCCAGAACTTCTTCTTCGGTGTAGCCGGCGATGGTGAGGAAGGTCTCGTTGGCGTAGGTGATGTGGCCTTTCAAGTCGGTTTTGCTGACGATGATGTTCTCTTCGGCGAAGAAACGCTCGACCCTGGTGGGGGTTACGGTAGGCTCGCGCATCATCTTCCTCCCTTGGGTGAAA
This sequence comes from Candidatus Acidiferrales bacterium, assembly GCA_035551975.1. Taxonomy (GTDB): domain Bacteria; phylum Acidobacteriota; class Terriglobia; order Acidiferrales; family UBA7541; genus Palsa-295. The sequence continues at coordinate 12,541 of DASZMG010000054.1, forward strand.
TTCCTGGCCGGCGCCGGCTTTTCTCGGAGGAAGCGGCGTCCTTGTTTCCCGAGACGACGCGGATGTTCGCGGAAACTTCCTGCATCTGCCCGATGGTCTTGCCGATGGCTTCGATGGCTTGGGTGGTGCGCGTGACTTCTTCGCTGATCGCTGTAATTTCGCGGGAAATATCGTCGGTGGCGGAAGCGGTTTGCTGCGCCAGATTTTTGACCTCTTGCGCCACGACTTCGAATCCGCGGCCAGCCTCACCGGCGTGACAGGCTTCGATGCGGGCGTTGAAAGCGAGAAGCTTGGTCTGCCAGGCGATCTTGGAGATCTGCTTGAGGACCGCGTCGATGCGGCCAGACGCATCGCCGAGTTCCGTGACCACCGATTTAGCTTCCTCGGCTTCGGCTACGGCGCCCTGGGCCATGCGCGCGGAGCTGTAGATCAGGCGCTCGGCTTCCTGGAGAGACGACGAATTGCCTTTCATGCGGTCCATGGCCTGGTTGATCAATTCAGATTTGTCGCGAAAAGTTCCGCGCATTCCACGCAGCAGAACGCGCCGGAAAAACTTCTCGTGGCTGGCGTGTTCGAGCGCAGCCCCGGACTCGCGAAGGAAAGCATCGGTCATGTCCAGCAGATGATTTACAGAGCGTGAGACTTCGCGCGATCTTTCCGATCCGTCGCAATGCAGCAGGCGCATTTCCAGATTTCCCTGCGCGGCTTGCGAGGTGATTTCGCTTACTTGATGGAAAAGGGCGCGGTACGACTCGAGTTCGGCTTCCAGTTCCGCGACACGATTTACCTCGCTGTGCGAGGTGGGGGACTGGTCCGAAGGGCTGATTGCTGCGTCGCCTTCGGCGAGTTCTGGTTTTGCAGCGGATTCGAGATGGGATCCCGGCATCGATACTCTTTTCGCTCCGCCCCGCTCTGCAAACGAACAGGCAGGGTGGATCATAAATGTTGTGGATTCGACGGAGCGGCGCAATCGCTCCGCAAAGGAAGGGAGTTTTATTCTCGCGCTGCAGGCAGACTGCCAACAAATGTTTTTCGAGTTTTTCTAAGTGTTTGTGGCGAGTAAGTACCCGATTTGGATGGAATTGACGCGGAGTTAGAGAGATGTTCCGCTCTGAAACAGCGTGCAAGCGTTTCAGGGAATGAAGTGCTAAATCAGCGGCGGACTTTGCGCACCCACTCGCCCCAGGCCATGCCCAGGCGGCTGCTCAGAATCGCCAGGGTGAAGGCTTCCGCGAGGACCAGATAGAATTCGCCGGCGGTGCGTTCGGCAGGGAAAAAGAGATGGCGAACGTCGAAGCCGTTGGGGCGCGCGAAGTAGGCGAAATATTTTGTGCCGAAGAACCAGTTGGCAGACGCGGGCGAGATTAAAAACGAAGCGAAAGGCCACTGTACAGCGAGCAGGGAAGCAAGGCAAAGCAGGCCGAGTATGGCTGCCTGCGCCCACTTGTTGAATGCAGCGATGCGTGGGCGAACTAGGTCCAGCGCTAACGCCGGGACGATAATCAACAGAGGGAATTCCATCGGAACCATGTGCGTGATGTGCTGGTAAACCGGGCCGAGCTTGGGCGTCGCCGGAAAAAGCGGAAAAAGCCACAGCATGAACATGGCGTAGCTCATGTAAATGGCTGCGACGATTGTGCAGGCCCAGCGCTGCCGCGAAACAGCGGCGAAGCCGAGCAAGACTACCGGCAGCACGATGGCAATCGCGCGGTAGCAGCTCGCGCTGTGCATCAGCACGCGGTATGTGGACTCCCACACCACGGTGAGAGCCAGCATAGTGACCATGCCGCCAAGAAGAAGCAGCAGGCGGTCGAGCTTTTGCGCGAGCGCGGCGCTGGAGCGATTCATGGTGCTGGCGATCAACACGACCGCGCCGACCTGAATCGCCAGCACACCACCATCGAGCACCACGTGAGGCGGGCTGAAGATTTTTACGTCGAGACCGTAGGCGTTGTGCCACCAATTGTCGAACGGAGCGGAACTGAGCATGGTGGCGCCGCCCCAGCAGGCGATAAATGCGCCGAGCGGCCCACGAAATTTCCAGACCTCGACCGAAGCGGCACGCAGCGCGGGGTCATTTCCAAAGGTCGTCGAAAAGATCAGGTAGCCGCAGGAAATACCGGCAAGGATGCCGCACATCTGAATAGCAATGTGCGCGGGCGTCCAGAACGTGTCGCGGCCGATGGACATGTGCCAGGAAATGTCCCAGTAGCCGCCGACGACTACGGACACTACCGCGGCGAAAAGAACCCAGATGTACCACGGCACCGAGCTAATTTCGGGCGCCGCGACATAGGCTTCCGATGCAGAGGACGTGCGCGAATGCGCTGCAACCGTGGTGGCCATCAAATACGAATATCCTTCTGGAATGAGTCTAGCGCAGGTGGAAAGCGGAATGAAGATACAGGGGCATCACAAGCAAAGCGGATGCGGCTAGCCACTGAAGCGGACTATTGGCTCATGAGGCTTTGCAGGCGCTTCGGTTCTTCTCCGAGCCACTTGGGATTTTCCGCGGTGCTGTCGAAGATGGAGCTGATCTTGAAAGGCTCGAATTCCCCGCGCGAGGCGGCCTTCTCGGTTTTCGCCAGCAGCGCGTTCAATTCTGTATCCGAGAGCGTGTGGAAGGTGCGCGCAGCTTCGAAGGCCTGATCCAGAATTTTCATGCTGTCCACGCCGGTGATGACCACTGATGTGGGCAAGTTCAGCGCATAGTGCAGGCATTCGATGGGCGTGACCGTTTTCGAGCGCAGAATGATTCCGTTGGCCATGGGCTTCATACCCAGCACGCCAATTTTTTCTTTTACCAGCTCGGGGACTACCAGCTTGCCAAAACTGCGAAAGTGCGCGTCCATCACGTTCAGCGGCATTTGGGCGGTGTCGAAATGAAAGCCGAACTGGCGCGCCACTTCGAGCATGTACAAATGAATGTGCGGATCCTTGTGTCCGGTAAAACCGATGTAGCGCACTTTTCCCGCTTTACGCGCTTCGACCAGGGCGGCATTGGCCCCGTCTTCATCGAAAATGCGGTTGGGATCCTCATAGCGTAATATTTCGTGATGTTGGATCAGGTCGAGATGATCCGTCTGCAATCGTTTGAGAGATTCGTCAAGCTGCTTCTTGGCTTCTTTTTTCGAGCGCCCGTCAATCTTCGACATCAAGAAAACTTTGTTGCGATAGCCCTTCTTCAGCGCTTTGCCCATGCGCTTCTCGCTGGCGCCGTCGTTGTAGTCCCAGGAGTTGTCCATGAAGTTGATGCCGCGATCGATGGCGCTGTGAATGATGCGCTGGCTGAGTTTTTCGTCGACCTTCTTCAGGCTCAGATGCCAGCCGCCCAAACCGATGCATGAAACTTTTTCGCCGGTCGAGCCCAGCTCGCGGTAGGGCATCTCGAAACCACTCGTCGGATTGGCCATTTGTCTTTCCTTCTGCCGGCAGAAATTTGCAACGGCTGAGCGGCGTCAAGCAAGCGGTAGCGGCTTGGCTTGCCGACCTCACACTATCTATCGTGTGGGCTCAAAATCCAAATAGGGAATTAAACGGATTTGTCCGCTGAGGACACCTGTACGGACATTCGAGATTGCCAAAGAAAGAGCCCGGCCAATGGCCGGGCTCTCGGTGCCGGATGAAACAGGACGGGCTACAGACTAGTGGTGGTCGCCACCGTGGTCGTCTCGGCGATCATCGTGGTGGTCGTCGTGACGGTCATGGTCATCGTCGCGGAAGCGGTCATGGTCCCAGCGATGGTCATGCTCGAGGCGGCCGTGTGGACCATCCCAATAACCCACGAAGTAGTGCCCACCTTCCCAGCGGGGACCTATCCAATGCGCTCCTCCATACGGAGGGCGCGTCCAATAGCCATCGTGCCAGAGGTAGCGCCGCCCTGCCGGATACCAATAACCGTCGACCCAAAAATAATCGGGGCCGGGGCGCAACGGGTGGACTCTTACTACGCGGGGCGGCGGCGGGACTCCGATGGAGATGCCCACCGATACCTGGGCGTTCATGGCCGAACCACCTAATAGCAGCGCACCTGCAAGCAGAGATGCACGTATGAATGTTTTCATGACGGATAACCTCCTGGGTTGAATCCTACACAAGATGAAACCGCCAATTAGAACTGAGGCTTGTGGTGTTTCGAAAGAATCGATGGTCAGAACGTTACTTGGTGGATCCTTTTAAAGTATTGCAACGATAGTGGTTAGCTGTTACCGGCCGCAAGAAACTGCTGAGGGCCTTCCGTCTCTTCATAGGTAATCACGTTGAAGCGCTTGAGGATGGCGGAGCCAAACGAGGTGGTGATGGCCACATCCGAAGCGTCGCGCCCCACGGCCATAAGGACCCGGCCGATACGGGGTGTATTGTGGCGCGCGTCGAAGGTCCACCAACGATCTTCTAAATAGGCTTCAAACCAGGCGCTGAAATCCATTGGGTCGGGAGCGGCGGGAACACCAATATCACCCAGGTATCCGGTGGCGTAGCGCGCGGGAATGTTCAGGGCGCGGCAAAGCGTCACGGCCAGGTGCTGAAAGTCGCGGCAGACCCCCCGGCGTTGGTTGAAGACATCCATGGCGGTGCGGGTGGCGTCGGCGAATTGGTAGCCGAAAGTAATGTTCGAATGGACCCAGTTGCAGATGGCCTGCACGCGGTACCAACCGCGAGGCATTTGGCCAAAAAACTTCGCGGCAATATCGGACAGCTTGTCCACTTCGCAGTAGCGGCTGTTGATCAGGTAGCGCAGAACATCGTGCGGCAGGTGCTGGACTGGAACCTCGCGGGCAAACCAGTTGGCCGGGTCGGGCTGGCCCAAGTCGCGAATTAATGTGGAATTGGTGAGCCGGACTTCGCCGGCACGGGCCAGAAAGCGGCAGCAGTGATTGCCGAAGCTATCTTCGTAAACCTCTACGCTCGTGCCAGGCTCGACTTTCAACTCGTCCGGCTCGAGCAGGTCGGGCGCCCGGGAGGGATGCACCTTCAACAGCGTGACAATCGGCACGTCGAGCGGGGTGTCGAAGGCAATGTCGTATCCCAACCGAATCAGCATTGAATCTCCCTGGTCACAGCAGTCAACCGACAGAAATCAAATGAACAACGCCCTGCAAACGCGACCGCGAATACGCGGTGCGGTGGTGTGCTCTGTACGGTGCCACGGGTAAGCGTGCTTATCGATACTTATTTCTCAATCGAACGGATAGAAGCTTGCTGTATGTGCCCCGAGAAACTGCGGTAGTGGCAGGAGTCGGCTACTCTCGGCAAATGAAGCTTCTTCCGGCTTTCGGGCGGCGCCTGCAAGGCATGGAAAAGGTAGTGGTCGATCTACTTAGTCGATCTATTTAGTGGATTCGGCCTGCGGGAGGGGCGAAGGTCCTCACACAGTGGATCTTGGCAAAGCGGTCCATCGACAGCCCCCGGCGCAGCTTCCCGACTTCGCACAGAGCATCCCATCGTGCTGTAACATGACTATCGATACTCCACCATGCTAACGACCTTAAAGAGATGGGCAGCTTTGGGCTTGTTGACTTTTAGTACTGCTCTTTTGGTGCCGCGCGTTTTACATCCCGAAGCAGTATCAAATTCGATTGCATCTACAATACAGGATGACGCAGGGCCGACCTTGTCAGTCGCGGACGCCGAGCTTCCCCAAAACCCTACGCTGATCGTCTATGGCGACATGCGTTTCACCAACCCTTCCAATACGAGAGTTGCGAATTCGCAGGCGCGACAACTTTCAGTGGATCGGATTGCTGTTGTGCATCCCGACGCGGTGGAACTCACGGGCGACGTTCCATATGCAGGCGGAAGGGCCTCGGATTACGACGAGTACCGCGCGGAAACAAAGTCATGGCGCGATGAGAATCTGCGTCTTTATCCGGTGTTGGGAAACCATGAATTTGTAGGTCTGGTCAGAGAATGCCTGCAGAACTGGTGGAAGGCTTTTCCGGAGCTGCAGGGCCACCGGTGGTATTCGGTGCAGTTTGGAAAACGAATCTACCTGATTAATCTCGACAGCAATTCTGATCTTCTTCCAAATAGCGCGCAAATGCTCTGGCTGCACGACCAGATTCAACACCTGCCCAAATCAGTGGATTTCGTTTTCGTGGCCATGCACCATCCGCCTGTCGCCGATAAGCAAACGCTTGCTGAGCTGGATCATAATCCACGCCCGAACGAGATCGCATTGCGGGATTATATTTTCTCCATCGCGCCGGAATCGCACGTCCGGTTTATCGTAGCGGCCGGGCATATCCACAATTACGAACGTTTTGAGCTGAACGGGGTCACGTATCTCGTTTCAGGCGGAGGCGGAGCACGTCCGTATGCCGTGGAGCGAGGGCCCGAGGACAAATATCAAACGACCGATGCCGTGAACTTCCACTACATTCTCTTCAAACTGGATGGCCGCGATCTGCACGCATCCATGTATCGCCTGGCCGATCCTTCGGCGCAGCAGCCGCAATGGCAGGAGCGGGATACTTTCGTCATAACTGCACGCTAAGGCTGCGAATGGCGTTTGCCGGAATGCGAATTATGGGGATGTCCGCGCCGCAGTGACATTGGCCTTTGCGACCAGCGCTCCCATAAGCTTTCTGGCGTCCGTCACAGCGGGATCGTTGGGACAATCCTTCACAAATTCTTGCAAGGGCTTCAGCGCCGCATGGTTTTGTCCCATGCGCGCCAGAGCTTCCCCCACAATGAAGTTTGCTTCGCTTGCTTGACGCTTTCCTTGGCCGAGCGCTATTCGAGCTTCTTGCAACGATTCAGAAAACTCATTTTCAGCCAGCAACGCACCTGCTAGAACCAGGTGTGGTAAATAGATCTTACGATTCAACCCGATGGCAGCTTTCAAGCTGCTGATTGCGCTCGCGAAGTTCGATTGCTTCACGCGTAATATGCCAATCGCGGTGAGCGTGGCGGGATCGCGCGGGTATATGGAATAAGCCTGTCCTAGATAGGTGTCTGCCTGCCGCAGATTGTTAAGGGCCATAAAACTGACTCCCAGCAGGAAATTTACCTGCGGATTCCCCGGAGCGGCTTGATAAGCGCGCTGAAAGTCAGAACTGGCTTTTTCGAACTTGGACGACAGCAACGCCGATTTTCCCTGATCCAGCTCCTTTTGTAATTTAGGGGCGAGCAACGGTTCGTCGGATGCCGATGGAGCGGGCCCGCGCCCGGGTCCTTCGAATATCACCGGTGGGCCATCGAGCATGATCCATTGCAGCGATTGTGGATCAGGTGTTTGGGCCATCGCGGCGCAGGCTGAGAAAATGACGCAGAGAGAGAGGAATCCGAGTGTCGTGATTGGCCGCATCGCATGCATGGTCGGTGGTCTCCTGACAAAATCCGATGCTACCCATTCGACTGCGGAGCCTTCTATACGCAGCGTGCTTTAGTTCCGGGAGATTTTTGTCCTTGGCTGTCCATCAGGAAATTCTGCAAGTCTCCCTGTACCCTTTTCCCGAGAAATGGACAGGATCGGCAATAGCCGGTTTACGTTTGCAGAAGTGTGAGCGCATCCGCGCACATGTTTCAGCCTGAAACAGCTACCGATTGTTGTTCCAAGCTTTAATTCTGTAAGCCATTCATTTTCAATGTGATTGCCTCCTCGTTCGCAGGCACTTGAAATGCTCCTTAATGGATCAGGGGGACGTGACATGAACATTCACCAGAAAGCTGCGAATGAGGCGAAGGAAGTAAATAGCAGCGAGTTTTCGGGGCAAAGACTTTGGACTGCGGTTCTGTTGCATGCTCTCGAAGACTGGCAATCCGGCAACGCACGTAGGAGGCACGAAGCCGAACGGTTTCTTTTTGAAAGCAGTGCCGATTTCAATCGGGTGTGTACGGCGGCGGGTCTGGCGCCTGGCAGTGTACTGGCGAAACTGCAGCGCATGAAGAAAGTGGCTCGCGCGGCGACACAATTGCCGTGCGCGGCGTAGGCCGGGCAGAAATTATGGCTACAGATTCAATTCCGCGATACGTGACGCGAGAAGTCGCCAAGCCTGGAGATCGCGTAACCAACGGCGATGGAGAGTTTGGAACCGTCGTCGAAGTAGGAACGAAAGCCAGGGACATTGGGTATGGCGAGATCGCCATTAAATGGGACCACGGAGTGGTGGTGATCCACCATCCACGCGCCGCCGAATTCGCCTTTGCTTCACGAGGTGAGAGCTTTTCGCGGCCATTGGCTTTTGCAAATTGCCAGGGTGCGAGCGCCGAGCTTGATGCAAAGGTGTAGCAAACCCGATGCTCATCTGCAGCGAAAGAAGGGAACTAGAGGCCTACCTATAAGGAGTGGCGGAAACGACGATACGGATCCTGGCATTCGCACGTTGGCGGAGATGGCCCATGACACATCTTCATCTGCCCCGTCGTTCATTGATGCCAGCGACGTGAACGCAGTGTAATTGCCCCCGGTGATCGGTCAATCCGAAAAGAAAAGTTGGACAGGAGAGTGTCAATCATAGAAACTTTGGTCCCCATACGCGGCGGCTTTTGTCTTCACGCGAGAAAGACCGCGCTCATTCACGGGTGGCCATGGGCAATAGTCTGATCCAATTCATCCCCAAGGAAGGCGCGCAGATACTCTTGGTGCTGTTCCTCTCCTTTCTGATCGGTCTTGAGCGTGAAGAACAAAAGGTGGCATCGGACCAATATCGATTCGGAGGCGTTCGTACATTTCCGCTGCTAGGGCTTCTTGGGTATGCGCTCTCCGTTTTTTCGCAACAAAATCTCCTGCTGCCGTCTTTCGGCTTCGCTATCGTCGGAGCATTTCTCTGGCAATCCTATCGGCACAAGCTAGAGGGTGTGGCGGTGGCCGGAATGACAACCGAGCTCTCAGGCTTAATGACCTATGTTATCGGAGCTCTCGTTTGGCGCGAGCTGTATTGGATCGCCACCACGCTTACCGTTCTGGCCGTCGTGTTGCTGGAATTGAAGACGGCGCTCGAGAGTCTCGCCAAGCAAGTGCCGGGCGACGAAATTTTGACTTTCGCGAAGTTTCTACTGCTGACGGCAGTAATCCTACCGATTGTGCCGAACCAGACGTTTGGCAGTTTTGGATTCAATCCTTTCAAAACATGGCTGGTGGTTGTCGCGGTAAGCGCCATTTCCTACGGCAGCTATCTCCTGCAGGTTTGGACGAAAAGCCGCGGTGACGTAATGCTTGCAGCGGTGCTTGGTGGTGCATACTCCTCCACGCTCACCACCGTAGTGCTCGCTAAGCGCGCCCGAGGGCAGTCGCGCCCGCATCTATACTCCGGCTCGATACTCGTGGCCTCCGGTGTCATGTATTTGCGCCTGCTTGGGCTTCTCGGTATTTTCAATCGTCCGCTGCTACACCGGCTCGGATTGCCGTTCCTTTTTCTTGCGGCTGTCGCTCTGTTTGGTGGTTGGCTTTGGATGCATCTGCTGGATCACGGCAGCGCAAAAACAGAACAAAGCTTTCAACCTAAAAACCCGCTGGAACTGGGAGCGGCTTTGTTGTTTGCAGGGCTGTTTGTGGGAATGTTGTTCATCACGCATCTTTCGCTGCTTTATTTAGGCCGCCGAGGACTCTTCACCGTGGCGGGAGTGATGGGAGTCACCGATGTGGATCCCTTCATCCTGAGCCTCGCGGCATCCACCTCGATTACGCCTATTCCGCTTGCCGGGGGCGCGATCATAATCGCCGCCGCGAGCAACAACTTGATTAAGGGCATTTATGCGTATGGTTTCGGGGACCGGCAGACCGGCACGCTGGCGCTCGCTCTGCTCGCAGGCTTAGCGCTGCTGGGATTACTGCCTCTGTTCCTGTGAATCGCACCACCATTGACGCGTTGAGGGGGGAAGTAATCACTGAGCCGATGCAAATTCCTGATTACGGGCCCTAATTCCTGATCTCGGGCGTCCCGAAGCTGTGCGCAAATCTCGGAAAGGTAGTTTGAGCTGCAGTTTTGAAGAGATTCAGGAAGCGTCGCATAGGAGGGGAATACGGATTCCTTGCAAGCGATGGAAAGGAATGGCGGGGACGACGAGACTCGAACTCGCGACCTCTGCCGTGACAGGGCAGCGTTCTAACCGACTGAACTACGTCCCCTCGAACGAGTTACAGAATCCCATGTTGGCTGGTTTTCTGTAGTGCTTGATCCGCTAGTTCTTGTCACGATGAAGCATTTGTACGAACCGCGAATTTCTAGGGATTATATCTGCTCAGTCGTTTCACCGCAACCACGATCGCTCGTCGCAGGCGCGAACGCGGCGCAGCAGCCGCCTCGAAGTTGCCCCTCTGCCCATCGATGACGAGCAGAAACGTACGGAATCTTCATGCGACCAGTGTGCGCATTTTTCATTCCTTCCCAGACGCAAGTTCCGCAAACAATTTCCTCTGTTGCGAGTCCATGTGGAGAGGCGCTGGAGGAATACCGCGCGGCGGGCGTGCAGAAGGAGGTGTCCGGCAACTCCAGGGTCCGCTCTTTCGCCTTTTTCGGTGTCGAGTAGTGTGTGGCGACTGTGATTGTTTTCATTCGTTTGCGAAGGAAATTACCCGGCGCAGCGTGTCGAGTAAGCGAAACATCGTGGGAGCAGATGGAGCAGTGGGCTTCATGAGCGAGTCTTGAAACGTCGGCGGGTGGGCGAGGAGGCTTTGGGGTGGGGCGCCGCCGGCGAGCGCGGCGTCGAGCCTTTCGCTCGCCGGGCGGAACGACCGTGGGAAGTCCCAATTGTTCGAGGGCGCCGTTGAGGCGGGCGAGGGTCTTCAGGGCTAATTGTTCTTCGGGCGTGGCGTTGGGCGGGATGGGGATGGACGATGCGTGTGGTCGCCGGGGCTGAATTTCTTTTTGGTTTAATTTTTTGTTCGCTTCCATTTTCTATGCACACCTCTGGCGGACGGTAGCATTTTGGAAGCCGCAGGACACTTGGACAAAGGTACAGGACTAGTACGCTAGAGACGAATGACTGGCAAAAGGTTTCGCCCTGTACGAAAGGGCAGAATACTGCGTTGGCGTTTTCTTGTGATGCGTAAAGTAGGAAATATCGTCAAATTTGAACATCGCGCCTGAGCCTTTGATTGTGTGCAGCGCGCGAAACGCTCTGCCGATGAGCTCGGCATCCACTGGATTCGCGTTCAGCTCGAGGAGCGTCGATTCCAATTCCGTCAGGACCTCGCGAGCCTCTTCTTGAAACGCTTGCTTGTACTTGTCGATGGACATTTCGTTGGCCGAGAGAAATTCAGTTGAGTTGCGCTGGCGGAACCGTCGCTGATTCCAGAAAAGCGTCGAATCCTGCATCGCGAACCGTTGAGGTGATTTCCGCCGGCACGGCGCCAGTGACGGTGAATGAGATGCCCTCCCTGCGGCTCTCCCGTGCGGCGGCCCAAAGAAGCTGCACAGCGGTGATGTCCATGTCGGTTACGGCTGTGAGGTCGAGGCACAGCTCTTTATGGGACAGCAGCGCATCAAGCAACGCCTGCTTCAGATCCGCGGCATCGGAAATGTCCACGTTAGCCTGCAGGTTGATCACGCACTGAGTCTCGTTCACCGCGGAAGTTATAGACATGTTGTGTGGCTCCCCTCAGTGTTCCGTTCCGGCGCTTACAGTTTGTTTCGTTGGCCGTGCGCTCACTCACAGTGGAGGTAATCGGACAAATGCAGGCTCGCCTTTAAACGTGGGGTAGACGGCAGGCACAGCTATAGCGAGTAGCAACGCGGAACAGGGTTACAGCGCCTTCGGCGAAGTCAGAAATTGAGGAGTTATTTCGCGAGGGCCTGTCAGTGATAGGCGGTGCGGGGATTTTTTGATGGTGGGCGGTGAAAGATTTGAACTTTCGGCCTTCCGGGTGTAAACCGGATGCTCTAACCGCTGAGCTAACCGCCCATTCGCTCGTAAGTATACGAGAACATAAGCGTTTACGCTACACCGCTTCTGACTGCGGAAATTCCTTAATTTCAGGTAAGGCGCTTTCTTGGTAGTGGCCGGGTCGGGCGCGCAGAAATATTTCGCCAGCGATGCGCGCAGCGATTATCCGCGCCCTTACCGTGAACGATCTGCCAGCGGCCATCGTTGCCCAGCGGTTCCGAATCGCGGCGCGAACCGTTCGCCTTATTCACAAAAAGCATCGGGACGCCCAGAAACGTCAGGCCACATGATCGATACAATTTCTTCGGCCAATACTTCCGCTGGCCTTTCGTCGTAACGCGAAGCCCGAATCAGCAAATGCAGCTTGACCAATTCCCGCGAAGGCTCGCGCGTATCAATCGTGAGCGTCGAGACGTGGAACCATTTCATCGGCTAGCCACCAACACCACAACGGCAACGCCATCTGTAATCGACGCCGGCGCGGAAATAATGGCGAAGCGTCCAAGGAGAAAATCACCGGGCAGGACCGCGAGCGCGGCATCTCGACGTTTTGAGCGTAGCGAGAAATTCCCGGTCGAATCCGAGTAGACCGTGTGGGTCCGACGAAGCGCGCAGCCCGTATTTCCATTCTGACCCTTTTGTCTTGAGGTGGTTCATTGCATGAAGGAGGTCCGGTTCCGGTCCCACCAAGCTAAGATGTCCGCTGTTTTCCAGAACTCGAACGATTGGTTCGTTAGTGCATTTAATCGAGAAGTCGCCTTATAAACGACTGAAATGCTTTGGTCGGTCCTAATTATTTCGACAAGAATGGGTAGGATGGTCTTATCGTTTTGTGGGTAACTGTCCAACGCGGCTTCGCGTTCCAACCTATTGTTGCTCCGCATAAAGTTTTTCATTGCTTCGGGACTCTGGGTCTGTTTGAAACTGCGAGCTAGGTATAGTCCCGACTCTGTGTCGGCGATCACTGCTGATGCGGTAGCCTCAGCCAACTTGCGGAGGTCCGGATTTGCGGATTCAGGCTTTTTCCCAAGCGCGACTTGAAGTAAATAATCAAGGGAGGTCCTGTCATCGTTACGGGCCAAAGTTGCCATCGTCCCAATACGGATAAAGTCACCATACGTCTTCATCTGATCTCGAATGGGCGCAACTGAGGTGTTTACTTGATTTTCAGCAGCTTCTGCGACTAGCGTTTTAATGGTGGGTTGAAGCTGGTTGACTGCATCTTTCGTTTGGTCCTCAACTGTTTTCTGAATGAGTGGGCGTTGTTCAGTAATTCCTTTGGCGACTTGCTGGGAAGCTTCGGAACGAATTATTCCTGCGAGCTCGCGTTCAGTACGTTCCCTGGCGGCATTAGCCACAAGCGTTTTTATATTTTCGCTTTGAAATTCAGTGTCCAATCTTTTTTGAACCTCAACGCGAACGTTGGCCAACTCATCCCTTACCTGTGACTCCGCGTCAGTCGTGGCCTTAGCGATTTCCGCTTTTTCATTCGTTAGCTCAGCATCCACTGAAGTCTTAATGTCATTTCGCATCTGGTTTACAGAGTTATATGAAAAGATTCCCGCGACCGCTATCATGAAAGCCAGAAAAGCTGCAGCATATGCATAGAGATGTTTGTAAAAGCTGCGATCCTTCTCGATTTGACCCTGCGCAAACTCTAAATATTTGTTATTTCGGTCGAGTTCTTCTTTAATTAGCTTCGTTACATCAGCAGCCTCAAGAATTCGCGACGTGTGGGTGATACTGGAAGGTTGATTTTGCTCAGACATATTCAGCTTCGCTCCGGTTGTATAAAAAGAAGCCCGCTTTGCGCATAAGGTCAGCGTTATACACCCGGCCTATGATACCTGTCCAGTAATGCTAATTGTTCGAGAAACACTACGGGTGCGTTACCGCTCAAGCGTGGCGCTCTGAAGCAGTAGAATGTCTCGCAAATCGGTATCATGTTTCAAGCGATTTAGCATGCAGACTTGGCAGAGTCGGACTCTTGTTTCAGCGTGGCGTATAATGTATTCGGCAAGCTGCGCAGCGCAACTATCGCAACTTCCGGACCGATTCTTCGTAACTTCGAACATTTTGGGCTCTCCTCCTGTTGGCTATCTTGGTTGGATTAAACCAATGGATTTAAACAAATGGCCGTGGCCTTGGGGACGAAGAGACCCCTAGATCCTTCCGACCTGCTTGCAGATTTTGCAGACCATATGATTCGGCATGTAGTGCAACGATTTAACGGAAAATCCTGCAGATTGCAGTCTGAACGAAAAACTCAGACCGTGCCCAATTCCGCAAATCATTAGCCCTCGTTCAAAGTCTTGCTCTTCTAGGCGGCGCAACCACAACTGTTCACGCTTTTGATGCTCGTCGAGCATCTGCTCGCAATAACACTCAGGGCTTTCGAAAACATCAACGGGTTGACAGTGTTCGGTGTCTTCCGCGATCTGGTAGCGAGGTCGTTCCACTTGTGAAGGATCGATATCCAGATAACGATTTGGCCCCAATGATCTCGCCAGCACTTCGGCGATCGATGGTACATGCCCCGAAGCCTCTTCAAATACAAAGTCGAGCTTTTCTGACTCAATTACGTTTTGCACTAACATCCCGTAACTGGGGTCGTTACTGTATCCACTGAATTTGTCCCCTTGGAGCTGGTGTAACGTGCCGAGCACGATGACGCATTTGTTCATTTGTTCAGCCTCTGTTAAGTGCTGCGCTCTAGTCGTGACGGTTCCTTCCCGCCGAAACGGGCTGCGCTTTGGGAGAGCACACGTATCGCGCGCCTCGCCGAACCGGATCAGCTCGATGTCCGACATCCGGCGCAAGCGCGCGGTCAGTTCATCAAGATCGACCGGCGAATCAGCGGGCAATGTGTGAAAGATCGGACATGAACGGCGCCGTCAAGGTAATAAGGTAGCGCGCATCTTTGCGGGCTTATAATACCGTAATGGAACCTTCTGAGATTTATCTTTCACTTGCCAGCGCTGGCAATGGCGTCGGGATTTTAAAAATCTACAGCCAACGGGCCGTTAGCATGTTTGCTGCAAGTGACATCAGCGGCATACTTTCTGCCCAGCAGCGGCATCGGCATCGACGTCGCCGCAGACGCCAAAGGCTGTTGGCGAGACAACAAGCCGGTTAAGAATCCCGTTCCCAATTCCCAATGGCGTTTTCTTGGTAGTTTGGCAAGCCATCGGTGGACATCGGTGGACGCCTATAACAGACAGAGCGCGCCTAAGTGCTGCGCGCTCTGCAAAGTGTTTGATTGGCCGAAGAAAATGGACGGTTCAGAACGAAGTGTAAACCGGATGCTCTAACCGCTGAGCTAACCGCCCACGAACTGTCGATGACGAGCCAGAAAGGATCTAGCTAAAGAAGATTACGCAAGCGGCGCAGCTTGTGTCAAACGCAGCAAAGTGCCCTGTACTTCAGAGAATGTCGAAGCGGAATGAAGGAGAGTTCAGACCTGTTGATGCGCGACGAGTTCAGGCGTTTCCCGAGTTTCCATGAGACGCGCGATTCCCATCGGTCGCGGCGAATAGCGCCGCTTCAGCCAGATAATCAATCCGCCGAGCACACCCAGCGGCAGCACGCTCATCATGATCGTCATTTTCAGGTAGGTCCCAGCCGTCCTGGGATCCGCCAGGATGCAAATGGGGCAGGCTTGAGCCGCGCCTGTTGCCAGAAGGCCAATAAAACCGCCCGAAATGAACCGGCCCGTCAGTTTCATGATCCCCACCTCACAAATAGACCCGGACATAAATAATAGGCCACAACAGAACCACGAAATACCAGAAAACCTGTGTCGCTGTGAACACTTCTGGCTTGAGCGTCCCGCGGCGCAGTTGAGTATAAACCCATCCAAGCGCGATGATCGCCGCCACTGCGTGCAGCGCGTGCGTGCCCACGATCAGGTAGAAAAACGATCCGTGCGAGCTGGATGTGAGCGTCAGCCCCTCGTGGATCAGCCGGACCCACTCCACGCCTTGCAGGCAAACAAAAGAAGCGCCGAGGAAAAGCGCCGCTTCGAGATAGTGCTGTGCGGTTTTACGCGCGCGGGGCAGGTATCGGTTCGCCAGCCACAGCAGCACGCCGCTCGCGAGCAGGGCAGCCGTATTGATGGCTGTGCGGCCCACCGGCAAACGCGGCTGTCCCGGCGGCGGCCACATGCCCGCCATGGCCGAAGCGCGGGCGATGGTGTGCGCGCTGATCAGCCCGGCAAAAAACATCACTTCCGCGGCCACGAAAATAATCGTGCCCAGCACTGCGTTTGGAACGCGGCGCGCGTCGGAATGGCTGCCCAGCCGCAGCGCGAATTCCATGGATGGGCTTGGCGAATTACTCATGCTTCCCGTCGCCGTGCGATCCCGACTGGATGGCTTGTTTTGCCGCATAGTTGTCCCAGTGCAGGCCCTGGTGCCGCATGATGTCGGGCGCTACTCCCGCAAACAGAATAGCGAGAAAGGCCAGGCAAGTGATCAACAGATACTTTACCCAGCGGCGCTCCACATTCACGTGCATGAAATTTTTTGCCACCATGTAAGCTTTGATCACCGCAATCCCGAATGCGGCGAACAGTACCAGCGAGCGGATTCCAGTGAGCGGCCCCAGCACGCTGATTATCAGGAGGACCACGAGAATCGCCCAGATCTTCACGTAGTTGCCGTGGTGGACGTGATCTTCCGTTTCGGGCACCGAATGTACGGCAGCGTTTTCTGCTGTTTGGCTCACGTGTTCATCTCACTTGGCGATGTAGAGCAGCGGAAACAAAAATATCCAAATAATATCGACGAAATGCCAGTACAAGCCGATGCATTGAACCCGTGGCAGGTTTTCGTTCTTGGCCACATCCACCGCAAACACCAGCATGATGATCAAACCGGCGAGCACGTGCAGCGCATGCAGCCCGGCCACGGTGTAATAAAAGGACCAGAATCCGCCGGATGCCAGCACGAAACCTTCGCGAATTTCGTGCGTCCACTCAAGTCCTTTGATCGTAAGGAACACCAGGCCGCCCAGGGCCGTGAGCCGCAGAAATTTTGCGGCCTTGGGACCGTCGTGGGCGTCCGCTGCCTTGTGTGCCAGCACCGCGAACAGGCTCGAAGTGAGCAGCACGAACGTGTTGGTCGCGCCGGCCGCCGTGTTGGTGTGCGACGCGGCGATGCCCCATTCCGGATGCGCCAACCGGTGCATCACGTAGGACGCCAGCAGCCCGCCAAAGATGAAAATTTCAGATGCGATCACCCACCAAGTCACCAGCCGCGCGGTGGGAATCCCGGTTACGCTTCGAAGGTTGGCAATCGATCGCGCCGTTGTGCTCATAGCGCGCCCTCTTCCAGCGGAGTAATCGGCGCGTTTTGCGGCCAGTAATCTTCCTTGCGTCCCGGCGTGGCGTATTCATAGGGACCGCGATACACCGTGGGAAGCTCGGCGAAATTCCCGTGCGGCGGAGGGGAGGGAACTGTCCACTCGAGCGTATTCGATAGCCACGGATTCTCTCCGGCGCGCTTGCCGTGCTTCAGGCTCCAGAAAAAGTTCACCAGGAAGAAAACCTGGAACGTCATCAATATCATCACGCCAACGGTCGACAATTGGCGCAAGTGCTGCAACTCAGGCCGCATCTGTTCGGGGAACAGCGCGTAATCGTAAATGCGCCGCTGATCGCCCGCCGCTCCGGTTATAAAAAGCGGGAGAAATATCATGTTGAACGCGATAATCGTGCCCCAGAAATGTATCTTCCCAAGCGTCTCGTTCAGCATCCGGCCGAACATTTTCGGATACCAGAAGGTCAGCCCGGCAAACATCCCGATAATCGCGGAAGGGAAGAACGTGTAATGAAAGTGCGCCACGACGAAATAGGTGTCGTGGAAGTAGATGTCCGCGCCCGATGCGCCCAGGAAAATTCCGGTCACGCCGCCGATCAAGAATTCAGCGATGAAGGACAAAGCCCAAAGCATCGGCGTGGTGAACTGTATCGAGCCGCCGTACAACGTGGCGATGTACACGAAAATCATTTCGGTGATGGGCACCGAAATCAGCAGCGTGGTGATCGTAAATACGTTGGCCATGCGCGGATCGATGCCCGCAATGAACTGGTGATGCGCCCACACCACGAAGCTCAGAACTCCCGTAGCCCAGGTGGTGTACAGAATAGTGCGGTAGCCAAAAAGTTTTTTGCGCGCGAACACCGTGATGATTTCGGCCACGATTCCCAGCGCCGGCAGCAGCACGACATAAACTTCCGGGTGACCGAAGAACCAGAACAGATGCTGCCACAGCAGCGGATCGCCGCCGCGTCCCGGATCGAAAAAGCCCGTGCCCAGCCGTTGATCGAAAAGCAGCATTATCGCGCCGGCGATGAGCGGCCCCACCGACGCCATGAAAAGAACGCTCGCGATCACAATCATCCAGACAACCACGGGGATGTCCCACATGCGCATCCCGGGCGCGCGGCCATTCATCGTGGTGACGATGAAATTCAATCCGCCCAGCAGGAACGCGACAAATTCCAGCGCCACCGCCACCAGCCAAAGCGTCGAGCCCAGCGGCGACAGGTTGTAAATACCCTTTGCGGAAAGAGGCGGATATGACGTCCACGCACCGCCAAACGCGCCGCCCTTTACCAGAAAGGAAGAAAGCAGAATCAACGCGCTAAGCAGGAAGATCTGGTACGACAGCCGGTTGATCCGCGGAAACACCATGTCGTCGCAGCCGATCATCAGCGGAATCAAGAAATTTCCGAACGCGGCTACCAGCACCGGCATCGCGACCCAGAAAATCATGATGCTGCCGTGTATGGTCACCAGCGAGTTATACCGGTTCGGCGTCACCAGTCCATAGCCCGGCACCACATGCCCGGGAAACGCCAACTGCATGCGGAAAACGTACGCGAGGTATCCGCCGATGAGTGCTAGCGCCGCTCCAGTGAACAGATACTGCATCGCGATCATCTTGTGGTCGGTCGACCACAGATATTTGTGGAAGAAGCTTGTTTCGTGATGCCCGGGCTCGTGCCCGTGCGATCCGGCGTGGGCGTGAGCGCCAGTTGCGGGTGTTGTCATCGGCTCACCTCGGCAATTTTCGAATTGTCGGCTGCCGTATCGCTTGATGGCGCCACGCTCGCGGCCAGCGCAGGACTCGACACGCGCTTCATCCACGCCGCATGCTGTTGTGGCGTCTCAACAACAATCCTGCCTGCCATCAACCCGTGTCCCATGCCGCACATCTGTGTGCATTGTATGTCGAACGTACCCGTGCGCGTGGCTTTGAACCATCCGACGATCGTTCGGCCTGGAACCGCATCCTGCTTCAGACGGAATACCGGAACGGAGAAGCTGTGCAGCACATCTCTCGACCGAAGCTCGAAGTGATAAACGGTATTCTCTTTGACGTGCAGTTCGCCCACCGTGCGGATATCGTCGGCGGTATCGAGAATCCCGTCAGGGCCGGGCTGCTGAAAGCTCCAGGCCCATTGCTGGCTGAAAACCCGCACGGTCTCCTGCGCGGGCGGCAGCGTCTGCTTCACGTTCATCCACACCAGAATCGCCGGAACGATAATCACCAGGTCGCAAGCAATCACCAGAAAGTGTGGGATGGTGACCCACTTTGTTAAATGCTTCTCTTCGCCGGTTACGTACTGCGGCGCGTGGCCATCCCGGCGCCGGAACCTGGCCATCAGCCAAAACAGGGCGATCTCGGCGACGATCAGCCAAAAGCCAACGATGACTGCAATTAGCAAAATCAGGTGATCGATGCTCGGGGCATATGTCGAAGCACCCGTTGCGAAACGCTCCAGCATGAAAGCTCCCAAATACTGTGTTACCGAACCATGATCAAACTTGCCACTACGAACGCGGCTGCGGTGGACACGATGATCAAAAATAGGACTCGTGCCGTCTGTTCAGCCGATGGGGCGTCGTGACTTACCGGGGACCGCGTTTCTGAACTCAAGGATTGGTTCCCTTCGTGCCTTTCAAAGTGCTTACGTATGCGGCCAGATCGCGAATCACTTTGTCGTTATTCAGCGCGCGGGTCATGGGCGCCATTGCCGATCCTTCGATATCGTTCGGATCGGCTCCGCGCACGCCATTGTGAAATTTCTTGAGTTCCGTCGCCAGATACCAGTCATCCACGCCCGCAAGCCGGGGCGCTTTTACCGCTTCGTTTCCGCTGCCGCTCGGCCCATGGCAACCGCTGCACAGCGCGTAACGCCGTTTTCCGGCCGCCGGATCGCCGCCCAGAACGGGCGGGTGAGTAACCTGAGGCAGACTTGCCACATAGGCGGCCACGGACTTTAGGTCGTCCTCATTCGCCAGGCTCAGCGACATGGGGCGCATGCGCATTCCCTCAACGTCATCAAATTCCGCGCCGCGAACGCCTGCCCGGAACTTGTGCAGTTCCGTTTCGATGTACCACTGGTTCATGCCGGCAATGTTCGGCGCGCCAATGGCAGCATTGCCTTCGCCCGACTCGCCATGACATTCGGCGCACGTTGCGAAGAGTTGCTTGCCGCGGGCGGCCGAGTCGGCATTGGCCTGGCAGCCGCTGAGAACCAATCCGGAAATACAGATGAGAAGAAGCCAGGGAAGCGCGCGATCAGACTGATTCCGGACGGTCTTTTTCACAGGAGACATATTATTCGCTGGGTGAAGTGACGGATGTTATCAGCAGTCATCATCGAAAAACAAGTGACGCGCGCCCCTTTTTTTATATGGCTTTCCGTTTCCAAAGCAAGTGATCTGCATCACATCTTTTGAATGTCGCTATTGAGTGGAGGTGTACCATTCTGAACAAAGGAAATGGAGGATTAAGCATGCTCAGCCGAAGGAAAGTTCTGATCGCTGCCGGTGCGGCTGGAATAGCGGCCATG
>DASZMG010000055.1:0-29555 GCA_035551975.1 Candidatus Acidiferrales bacterium
TGTGCCAGTGTGCCAATAAAAACTGTCTCACTAAGGGGTTCACTTGCTGCTGCAAAAGCAGGCGCGTCCCCTGTGCCAAAACTGTGCCAGAATCCAACGTTTTCAATCCATTCGAGATATCTTTGAGCGAAAAGCAGATTCCCCGATTTATTGGAAACGTTGCTAGTTAAGAGTAGAAGTAGGAGCCGTTGGAGTCGGGTTCGGTGCGCCCAAGGCAGGCGCGCTACCAGGCTGCGCTACGCCCCGACATGTCAGTGCTCTGGAATTATAAAGCACTTCGTGCCGCCTGCCCCGATTGATTCAGTTGATTCGATCAGTTGAGCCGATTCGTTGAGTCCGAGCAATTGAGGGCAAGCGATTAAGCTGGTCTCATGGCGCATACCCGCGCGATCTAAGATGACTCTATGGCGGCACGATGCGTTTATACCGCTTGGCCCTGCGGCACTTGAAGGTGTCTTACGATATTCCAGCTGCTGCCGATTTCACCGATGGCCGGTTGTACGGCGCAATTCCGAGCAGTTCTTTTCTGCGGCTTCGCTCGTCGCGCTTCGCCAGAATTACGGTCCATTCTAGATTCGTAGGGCGGCAGGGCAAGCTGATCACGTCAAAGACGCCACTGCGCTTCGCTTCCTGGTATGCTTCCGGGCTCATCTGCGACGAAATCAATACCACCCGTGCTTTGTTCTTGTGCGGACGACATAACGTCATCGCCAGCACATCCCGATAGTCGCCATCGGAAAGGTCTCGATCGCAAAAAATCAGCGCAACATCCTGAGTATTCGCTACTTCCCCGCACTCGCGGACCGAGGCAGCAGAAATTGTCTCAAAACCTTGGCTGGTTAGCATCCGGGTGACATTCCGTCGCGCCTCGAGGTTCGAGGAAACAACCATAATCAGCCACTGGTCCGTCATGCTCGACTCCTGCGACCGGCATATTGCACTCAGAAACCTCAATGTGGGCGCAAATCCATCGCAGTTCTATCCGTGAATTTATGTAGAACTTCTACGGGGATCGCTGTATTCGGTGCATTCAAACCTCTACACCATGTCTTGGGGTGATGAAGAATCTGCGCGGGACGACTCAAAAAATGGAAAGGGAAGTCGCTAGCAAGAAAAGGCCCGCAACGCCGTCTCTGTATAGCGGCGGGGCTGCGGGACTTTTTTATTTTCGAATTGTTTTCTACTGATCCAGCACGAAGACATCGTGTGAAGGCGTTGAGAGCTTCAATCCGGGCTCGTATCCCCCCGACGTGATCTTCCCGCTGACGAAGTGAATCTTGTTGCCGATCACCGCGCCTGCAACTCCATGCCTCGGACTGGGCAACGGCGGCAGAATTTCCCACGTGTTCTTCGCCGGATCATAAGCCTCGAACGCGCGGAACGCGCCCAGATACTGCGGAGTCTGCAGTTCGCCGCCGGTCACGTAAATCTTGCCCTTGTATGTAGCCCAGCCGCCTCCGCTGCGTGCGGTTGGCATGCGCGTTTTGATCGCGCCCCACATATCGGTCGCCGGATTGTATTCCTCCACAATATCGACATTGGACGAAACGGTTATGAACGGACTTCCAATGCGTCCGCCGATTACATAGATCTTTCCGTTCACCGCTCCCGCAAACGCGTGGTTGCGCGCGGTGGGCAATGGACTTCGCTCTTCCCACTTGTTTGTCTCAGGGTCATACACTTCGTTCGTCGTCAACGACCGTGCCGGTTCGTTCGCGAACACCGCAGGCACCTTCGATCCCGGATGCATCGCCGCCCCGCCGATCACATAAATCTTTCCGTCAACCTGCTCCGCGATCGGCGATCCTCGTCTCGTCGGCATCGGTGCCAGCGCTTTCCAGTGATCCGTCGTCGGATCGTACTCCCAGGCGTTGTTGATCGGCTTCCAACCCACCTTGTCGCCAACCATCAGCAGCGTGAATCCGCCGAACACATAAATCTTTCCGTTGTACGAGCACATCGCCGCATGATGTGCCGGCAATTCCATATCATGTTTCTTCGTCCACTTGTCCGTCGCCGGATCATATTCCCACACCATGCCCACCGGCTTGCCCTCCTCTCCGTAGCCGCCCATCACATACATTTTTCCGTTCGCCGCCGCTCCGTACAGCTCTTCCTCTGGTTCCGGAAATGGAGCGGCCTTCTCCCAATGTCCTTGCGCCCGCGCGGGCGCTGCCCACGCTGCCAGCGACATCGCGGCCATCACCGCGCCGCAAACCCAGTTTCTTGCCGAAGACATTTCCATCCTCCTCATTTGCATTTCCTCTTGTGCGATTGCGCCGTCATTCTGAGCGCCGTACGCGAAGAATCCCTCTTCGCCTTTTCGTCTTTGCGGGGTTTCCCCGTAAGGCCTCGCGATCACAGTGCGGCTTAGCCGCTGAGGGGCGAACTTACAGCGCCATCTCTTCCGGCTTGATCGCCAGCGACAGAACCGCGCCAATGATGCATAGCAAACTGATCTGCAGTTCCGCCGCCGCCATCCACGATCCTCGGCTGGCCAATGCGCCAATCGCATACCCTGCAAACGCCGCCGCGCCGTACAAACTCGTCACGAACAATCCCGATCCGCGGCTGGCCAGATGTCCTCGCACCGCCTTCACGTGATATCCCGCCAGATTCACATAGAGCACCGCGCTGCCGACCACGCCGTAGATAAAAGTCAGAATCTCGCGCATCAGCGGCGAAGGTGAGGGCAAAAAGAAAAGGTAGCCCAGCACCGCAATTCCCAGGTACGCGCTGCTTAGCACCACGCGCGGCGAAAATTTATCCCCGATCCATCCGCCGCCAATCGAAGTCAGCGCCCCCACTCCAAAAAAACTCAGCACGAACCCAGCCATTTTCGGCGAATAGTGCAGCGAGTCCCGCAAAAACGTCGGATACATCCCGAGAAATCCATACATGCTCAGCCCATGAATAATGTTCAGGACCGTCAGCAAAATCGAATTGCGGTTCAGCAGAGACGTTGCACCTCTTGTGTCGTCCCGTTTTGTAGCCGCGGTCTGCGTTTCGCTGAACCATGGCCGTACCGATAGCGCAATGATCAGCACCATCAGGAATCCGAAGCCGCCAAACGCCAGCATTGGCGCGTGCCATGTCGCATACGCCGCCAGCAGCGAAGTAGCGATAATCGGTCCCAAAAATCCGCCAATCCCATAGCAGACATTCACCGACCCGATCGCCGCCGCGCGATATTTCGCGAAGTACGCTGCTGCCAGCGCGAACATGCTGGTCGCCAGCATGGCCATGCCGATTCCGGTTACCGCCAGGCAGAACAGCATTTCCCAGAATCCGCCCACCACGGTGGTTAAAGCTGTTCCCGCCGAAAAAATCGAAATTCCCAGCAGCATCACTGTCTTGCGCGAAAAGTGCGAAAGTAAAAAGCCTGTGGGCAGGCCGCCGAGCCCTAATCCCAGCGTGAAGATTGTCGTGAGCAGCCCCGTATTCGCCAGCGTGAAATGAAAGTCTCGCCGAATATCGACCGCCAGCACGGGAAATAAATACCGGTCGGCCGCCATCAGCATGTAGGAGATCAGCAAAATGCAATACATCACGATGGCCACAGTGCGGGCCTTCGATTCTTTTGGTTCGGTGATTGGTTGCGCGGTAGACAAGTCGGCGTTCATCCTTGTCCTCCTTTGCGTCATCCGGGCGGCAAAGCAGCACACTTCCGCCGCCACATCGGATGTTGAGAGTCTAGAGGAGTTTTCTTCGGTGGGGAGTATACGCCAGATTGTTCCGGTTTTGGGACTGGAACTCAGCGCGGATATTGCCGTCACTTCGCGTGTACGTCCACTATTTAAATTCGGCGGCCAAAATCAGTGCAGAGGAATACTTGCTCTAAGCAGCCTTCGAATCCTCGTTCAGAAATTCCCCGCGGTAGGCGTCTTCTCGGTCTTCGCGGCACGCCGCAATGAATCCCCCCACCAGCAGCGCCACGCCCAGGGTCCACACGATACTCCGGCTGGTCACACCTAAATCCTCAGCATCCTTCTCGGCGAACTCTGTCTGTCTCATGTCTTACGAATCGGCGCAGTTGAACAAAACTTTATCCCGCGCACCTGCGTTGGACGAAATTCGTCCGGTTGCCTCGGGCCCACGCATGTTCATCACATGCTTTCTTCTTGACACCTTCTTCAGCGGCATATAAACCTGAACCACCAAAGATTTTGTGTGTACTCGGGGTGAACATCCAAGTGAACGAGCAAGTAAACTGATGATTCCGCGACTCTTCTTAGTTACCGTTTTGTGGCTTTCCGTTTTTCATTCGCCATCATTGGCGCAAACCAAGGCCGGTCCTCCTTTCAAGCCGAATCCGAATTTAACCAGTCAGGAAAAGAGCGGCGAACGTCTTTTCTTCCAGCGCTGCTCGCTCTGCCACATTCCTCAGTATTCGAAAACTTCCGCCGTTTCCGATCTGCCGCCGGTATTTATCAGCCTCGATAACTTGTTCAAAGACGCCGATCCCGGCATGGAGTCCACCGCGCGCTCGTTCATTCTCAACGGCACGCAGCGTATGCCTGGTTTCAAGTACGGACTCAAGCTCGAAGAGATCGATAGCCTGATCGCTTACCTCAAGACCCTCCCGAAAAAACAATGAGGCCTCCCCGATGAGTCTGATGAAATTGACGAACTTGATGAAATTGACGAGCCCGATGAAATTGATGAAGCCCGCAAAACGGTTCAATCACGCACTCCTCAGCCTCATTCTTCCTGCCCTGTTATTCATTGCAGCGCCGGTTCGCACCCGTGCCGCAT
This sequence comes from Candidatus Acidiferrales bacterium, assembly GCA_035551975.1. Taxonomy (GTDB): domain Bacteria; phylum Acidobacteriota; class Terriglobia; order Acidiferrales; family UBA7541; genus Palsa-295. Next base: position 4,756 of record DASZMG010000055.1, read on the forward strand.
CTGCGCCAGATTCTCCGCTGAAAGGATTCGTGAAATCCGCAGACGGCAAGCCGCTCGAAGGCGTTGCCGTTTCTGCCCGCGCCGATCGACAGACTTTCACCACCTCGGTTTACACCACCCGCGATGGCAGCTACTTCTTCCCGGCTCTCGAAAATGGTCAATATCAAATCTGGGCGCAAGCTGTTGGATTCGAGGCCGGTCGTGCCAGCGCAAGTCTCTCTGCCGGCAAAGCCGTCGAGCACGATTTCACGCTGAAAGTCATGGAAGATTTCAGTAAACAGCTGTCTGGCGTGGAATGGATGGCCAGCCTGCCCGAAAACACCCCGGAAGATCGCCGCGCCAAGCGCATCATCGCCGTCAACTGCATTCAGTGCCACGCCTTCGGCTTCGTGCTGCAAAATCGCTTCGACCTCACCGGCTGGACGGCCATTCTGAATTTCATGGAGCGCGGCAACGACCGCGCGGTGACGCGTCCAGACAATCAGCGCAATCCGTATATCCATGGCTACAAGGAAGAGATCGCCGCTTATCTTGCCAAGGTCCGCGGGCCCGATTCCGTGCTGAACTATAAACCGCTTCCGCGCGTCACCGGGGAAGCCAATCAAATCGTCGTCACCGAATTTGACATTCCTCCGGGCCACCTTCCCGATTATCTTGTCGCCGACAATGGCACCGATTGGTCCAAGGGCACTCCCTCACGCCACGAATCGGCTGCCGTCCATGATGCGGTTGTCGATCACGAAGGCTTCGTTTGGTTCGGAGACAACAGCACTCCCGACCGCACTCTGGGCCGTCTCGATCCCCGCACCGGAAAGGTTACCGGCTACACGCTGATGTCTCACCTCAACACTCCGGTCGGCGCGCATGACATGTTCGTTTCAAGCGACGACCGCATCTGGTTCAGCAATGGCGTCGATGGAACTCTCGACGATTTCAACAAGAAAACTGGTAAATTCGAGCATCACGCTCGTCCCGAGGACGATTCCATTCCGCCCGGTGTTGGCCGCCTCATCGGCGAAGATTCTCACGGCATCATGTGGGAAGGTATGCAGGGCCATGCGCTTTCGAAGTTCGACCCTGACTTCAAAATTCAATACACCGCGCCTGATCCGGCTCAGCCCGGCGGAGTAATAAAGCTCGATCCAAAAACCGGCAAATACACTTTCTACAAAACGCCCACGCCCGCGCTGATCATTTACGGCATCGGCGTCGACGCCAACGACAACATCTGGTTCACCGAGCCAGGGCCGGACCGCCTCGGCTTTCTCGATACGCAAACCGGCGAAATCAGCGAGATCGATATCAGCGCGCCCGATCCCGATCGCACCGAACTCGATAAGCAGTTAGCCTCAAGGTTTGAACCCATCGATCAGTACGGGCCACCCTGGCAAAAGGGCCCGCGCCGACAGGCTTCCGATCGCAAAAATGGTTGGCAATGGATCGTTTTGTCCAAGTCGGGCGCTGTCGCTAAGGTGGACATCCACACCCGCAAAGTCACCGAATATCCGTTGCCGCATCCATTCAGCTTTCCTTACTCCGCGGCGGTCGATAAAGATCAAATGGTCTGGATCACCACTGTGAACACCGATCGCATTTTCAAGTTCAATCCGTTCACGGAAAAGTGGACCGAATATCCGTTGCCCACCCTGGGCACTGATTCGCGCACTGTCGCCATCGATGATCGCCAGGATCCCTTCACGGTTTGGGTCCCCTACTGGCAGTCGAGCAAGATCGCGCGCATCCAATTTCGCACTGGTTCGGCGCTCGCCATGGCCTCAAAATAGCCCTGCTCGCGCGATCGCAACAGCCGAATTTTGAGCTCTACCGGAAAGCGGACATCTCTAAATTTTCCAGAAAGTTACCGTCCTCCCGAAACCCGCTGGAAGAACTTGCACCTTTCGGCTTTGTCACGCATCTTTAGAAGATATGAATTTTCCCAGATTCCAGGTCCTCTCCATAGTGTGGGTGTTGTTTGTGGTCGTCGCTGTATCGGGGTGCCGCACCGCTGAATCCAAGCAGCCGGCTCCTCAGCCTTTGCCGGTGAAAACGGAAACCGTCGATTTGGCTCCCGTGCCGCGCCAGGATGAGTATGTCGCGACTATTAAGTCGCGCCGTTCCGCCAGCATTCAGCCTCAGGTCGATGGCGCCCTCACCAAGATTCTTGTGAAATCCGGCGAACACGTCCGCGCCGGCCAGCCGCTGATGACCATTGATCCCATAAAGCAGCAGGCGGTCGTGGACCAGCAGCGCAATACCGAGGCGCAGAAAAAGGCCGTCGTCGACTACAACCAGATCGACTTGCAGCGCCAGAAAAAGCTCTTCGAGGAAGGTGTGGCCAGCAAGCAGACTTACGAGTTGGCCATTCAGGCTTACGACAATTCCAAGGCGGATTGGGAATCGGCCAAGTCTGCGAGCGCCACCCAGGAGCGCGAACTCTCCTACTACACGTTAACAGCGCCCTTCGCGGGCGTTATCGGTGATATTCCCGTTCACATCGGCGACTATGTCTCGCCCCAAACTCTGCTCACCACTCTCGATGAGAACGCCGACCTCGAAGCCTACATTTATGTTCCAACTGAACGCTCCGCCAATATTCGCATGGGCCTTCCCGTGCAGATTGTCAGCAACAGCGGCGAGCCGATCGAAACTACGAAAATTTATTTCATTTCCGAGCAGGTGGACAATGCCACGCAAGCCATTCTGGTAAAGGCTCCCATTCACGCTTCGCTCGACAAATTTCGAACTTCGCAGCTTGTGAAAGCTCGCGTTATCTGGAGCACCGCGCCCACGCCGACGGTTCCGGTCCTGGCCATTACGCGCATCGGCGGCCAGTCCTTTGTTTACCTGGCGGTAACCGAAAGCAACGGCACGTTTGCCAGGCAGCGTGCGGTGAACCTGGGCGATACCGTTGGCAACGACTACGCCGTTCTCAGCGGACTCAAGCCTGGTGACAAGGTCATTATTTCCGGCACGCAGTTCCTCATTGATGGCGCACCGGTAAAACCGATCGGCTAACTGAAATAACTTTTCAGTGGCTCAATCGCATCCAGGAAGCGGCCCGGCAAAGTCTTCAAAAGGATGCGCGGTAGTCGCATCCGGAAAATGGCCCGGTAAGGGCTCCAAAAGGATGCGCGCTAGCCGCATCCGGAAAAAGGACAAGCACGCTTGGTTGATTTTTTCATTAAACGGCCGATTTTTGCCACTGTTTGCGCCCTGCTGATTATTCTCGCCGGGGCCGTCACCATTCCCACTCTGCCCATATCTCTGTATCCTGATCTGGCGCCGCCTCAGGTCGTCGTCAACAGCAACTATGTCGGTGCCAACGCCCAGGTCGTTGAATCCGCCGTTACCATTCCACTCGAGCAACAGATCAACGGCGTCGAGGGTATGCACTACATCACCTCCACCAGCTCCAACGATGGAACCAGCAACATCACCGTAACATTCCGCACTGGATACGATCTGAACATCGCCGCCGTTGACGTCCAGAATCGCGTCACCGCTGCCGAAGGCCGCCTGCCCCAGGAAATCAAGAACACCGGTATCACCATCACTAAGGTGAATCCAAACTTCGTCTTCGCCGCCGGTTTCTACTCGCCCGATAACAGCCTTTCGAACCAATACATCTCGAACTATATCGACGTCTACGTCAAAGACGCGCTCAAGCGCATTCCCGGCGTCGGAGACGTGGTCATTTTCGGCGAGCGCAAATATGCCATGCGCATCTGGCTCGATCCCACCAAGCTCGCCGCACGCCAGTTAACCGCGGCCGATGTCGTGAACGCTTTGCAGGAACAGAACGTCGAAATTCCTGCCGGGCAACTGGGGCGTCCTCCCGCCGATCCCAAGCAGGATTTTCAAATTACCCTGCGGGTTGTCGGGCGGTTATCCGAGCCGCGCGAATTTGAAAATATCATCCTGAAGAACACGCCCAACGGCATTGTTCAGCTCAAGGACGTCGGCCGCGCCGAAATCGGCGCCGAGAACTACGACACCAACCTCCTCTACAGCGGGCACGATGCCATCGGCATCGGCGTGCAGCAGCTCTCCGACGCCAACGCTCTCGACGTGGACAAAGCCGCCAAGGCCGAGTTGCAGGATCTCTCGAAATTTTTTCCGCCGGGCATCAAGTATGTCGTCGCCTTCGATACCACCACCGTTGTCGGCGATTCCGTAAAAGAAGTCGTCACCACTCTCGAAGAAGCTATCGTCATCGTCATTCTGGTTATCTTTTTCTTCTTGCTCGATTGGCGCGCCACCATCATCCCGGCCGTTACCATTCCTGTCTCTCTTATTGGCACCTTCGCCTTCGTGAAGATTTTTGGCTTCTCCATCAATTCGCTCACATTGTTCGGCATCACCCTGGCCACCGGCCTGGTTGTTGATGACGCCATCGTCGTCATCGAAAACGTGCAGCGCCATCTCAATGCCGACCATACCGACCCGCATACCGCCACGTCAGTCGCCATGAAAGAAGTCACCAGCGCCGTCGTGGCCACATCGCTCGTGCTCATTTCCGTATTCGTTCCGGTGTCATTCTTTCCGGGCACCACCGGCATTCTTTACAAACAATTTTCTTTGACCATCGCCTTTTCCATCGCCATCTCCCTCTTCAACGCGCTCACACTTTCTCCCGCACTCGCGGCCATTTTGTTGCGCGGTGAAGAAGCGAAATATGGAATCTTCGATTGGACGCACATTGGCTGGCTCTCGCGTGGTTACCGCGGCTTCGCGCGCGGCATCGACCGCGGCATCCATGGTTTGGGAACCGCTTACGGCAAAGCCATCTGCAAAGTTCTGAACTATCGCTACGTCATGATCGTGCTGTTCGTCGCCGGTCTTGGCGCCACCGCATTCATGTACGGCCACGTCCCAACGGGCCTGGTTCCCACCGAAGATCAGAACTATTTCATCGTCGTCGTGCAGGCGCCGCCCGGAGCTTCGCTTTCTTACACCACCGCCATTTCACACGAGGCTGAAAAAGTCCTGCTCGCCGATCCCGATGTTTTCGGCACGTTCGCTGTTCCCGGCTTTTCGCTCTCCGGTGGAAGTTCGTCCAACTACGGCTTGGTCTTCGCTCCTCTCAAGCCCATCTCAGAGCGCGAAGGGAAAGGCCATTCCGCCGCGGAAATAGTCGCCCGCGTCGGCCCCAAACTTTTCGGCATTCCGGGCGCGATTGTCGTGGCTTTCGAGCCTCCGGCTATTCAAGGCATCGGTAGCTTTGGCGGATTTCAGTTCGAACTTCAGGATCTCGGGCGCAATACGCTGCAGGATCTCGATACCACGGCGCACAAGATTGTCGCCGCCAGCCGTCAGCGCCAGGATTTGCGCGGCCTTTTCACCAGCTACACCGCGAACGATCCGCAGCAGCTTGTTCAGATCGACCGCGAAAAGGCCAAAGCTATCGGCGTGCCTATCAGCCAGGTTACGCAGGCGCTCGGCGTATACATGGGCTCGGAATACGTGAACGATTTCGATTTCAACAATCGTTCCTACCGCGTCTACGTCCAGGCGGACGAGCCTTTCCGCATGAACACCCGCGACCTTCGTGAATATTACGTTCGCTCCGATTCCAACGGTCTTGTGCCGCTCGGCAATATCGTCTCGCTGCAGGAGACTTCCGGGCCGCAGGTCATCAATCACTACAACCTGTTCCGCTCCGCTGAAATCGACGGCGCCGCCGCTCCCGGCTACAGTTCCAGTCAGGGTTTGCAGGCCATGGAAGATTTGGCTAAGCAGAACATGCTGCAGGGCATGAGCTTCAGTTGGTCGGGACTAGCTCTCGAAGAGGTGGAAGCTCAAGGCAAATCGCTGATTATTTTCGGACTTGGTTTGCTCGTCGTCTATCTCACGCTATCCGCGCAATACGAGAGTTTCGCGCTGCCATTCATCATTCTGCTTGCCGTGCCCATGGCCGTTCTTGGCGCGCTTTTGTTTGTCAACATGCGCGGGCTGGTGGACGACGTCTACGTGCAAATCGGTTTGGTTCTGCTGATCGGTCTCTCCGCGAAAAATTCCATTCTGATCGTTGAATTCGCCGAGCAGCTCATCGAACGCGGCCGCACCGTCATCGACGCGGCGATTGAAGCCGCGGAATTGCGCTTGCGCCCCATTCTGATGACCTCGTTCGCGTTTATTCTTGGCGTTCTTCCGCTCTATTTCGCGACCGGCGCCGGCAAGCTCGGTCGTCACTCGGTCGGCACCGCCATTGTCGGCGGCATGCTTTTCTCCACGATTTTGAATTTGTTTTTTATTCCTGTTCTCTACGTCATTGTGAAGTCGATGCTCGTCGCCGTGAGTCCTAAAAAAGCCACAGCGGCCATGCGCATAGCAGAAACCCCCGGAATTGCGGACGATTAGCGCGAAATTCGCCTTTTTGCGCCTTCTTGCCCTAGCCTTCAATTGCATGCAAAAACGTGCAAAAAGCCGCGCTTAGAAGCCCTTGAAACCATCAAATTCGTGCAGAGCTTAGCGAAATCTGCTTCGCTTTATCTTTGCCTGACCGAAGCACACTGGTGCCATTACGGCGAATGGTAGGCGAAACAAACAACCGATAGGAAAGTTGGGGCGGCCCGCTCGGGATGAGCGCCGAAATCATCATAAAATTTAGCCGGGCGACACCGGCTGAGGGACCCGAATCGCCCGGCCTTTTCTTACCCATCTCCGCAGGGTCTGGGCAAGAACTCGTTTTACGCCGCGGATTCTCCGCTGCTGCGTAGAAATTCATATCGTTCGATTGCTGCGGCAACTCCCGTATTCCCTTCGTGTTCCGGGCTGCTTCGCAGCACGCGTCCAAGACATCGCACGCGCACCGGGCCCGCTTGTGTCAGCTCGTGTGGTAGGGTCATCACGATCTCCACTGGCGAACCGCTCCGCAGTCCTTTCGGAAGATGGAAATAGAGACCGCGCGAGCTAACTTCCCGTGTTTCGGTGACCGCTTCGCCGACCACATTCTCGTCGGTCCAGCGCACCGTTAACGGCAGCCTCATCAGGAATCGCCGGGATGACCGGCGTTCTTTCAATACCACTGGGCACCTGCCTCTTATTTGCCTCTTGCTTACACACACAGAATAGATTTCAGCGCCGCCGGGCCATATAGAGCAGAAGAGTCAATTTTGATAGGACTAGTGGGGGCCGAAGTACTAGCGCGAAAGAGAAGTACGCGGAGAGGGCGAATGCCTCCTAAGTTACTTTGATTTAATAGGATGCGGCGCTGGAGGAATTCGCGGTGCTGCTCTCGCGAACCTCCGATGTAAATTCAAGGAAGGTGAAATTGCAGTTAAAGCAATTATTCTTCGGCGGCGCGGCGGAATGCGCGCAGAACATCGGCGAGACTGAGAACGCCTTCCAGTTTTCCCAAATCTCCGCGGTTGACCACCGGAAGGTAAGGCCAATCGCCGGCCCAGCGCAGAACTTCTTCGAGAGATTCATCGGGAAAAACCATGGGCAGCGGGCCTTTGGAAGGAACATCGCCGGCGTTGTGTGTGCCAGCATGATCGGCAGCGATGCGGATGATATCTTCGCGCGTAGGAATTCTCCACTCGCCGGCGCGCATGCGGATCAGCAGTGGACTATCCGGCAATTTGGCGATGCGCGTGGCCAATAATGAGACAGGCTCGCTGGCGTCGGCCACAATCGCGGTATCGACTTGCATGGCGTCTTCGGCGATGAGTGAAACTTGTTCGCGACGCTCCTCAATCGAGGGCAGAAGCAGTCCGTCCTGGCGAGTGAGCATGTCGAACAGCGGCACTTCCTGTAATTTTCGCGAGATGACGTAGGCGATGAGGCTCGATACCATCACCGGAAGGGCCGCGGAATAATTTCCTGAAAGTTCGACGACCATGAACAGGGAAGTGATCGGGACGCGCAGAAATCCGGCGAAAAACGTTCCCATGCCGACGATGGCAAAGGTGGCGGTGGTCACCGTCAATTGCGGGAAGAAATGATGCTCCATGGCGCCGACGGCGCTGCCCAGCATGGCGCCGATGAAAAGAGCGGGAGCGAACATTCCTCCCGGAGTGCCGCTCAGAAAAGAAATGCCCGTTGCGACGATCTTGACCAGCGCGAGAATGATCAACAGTTTCCAGGTAAATTGTCCATGCAGAGCCTGGTCGATCACCGCATAGCCCGCCCCCATGACCTGCGGCAACTTGATTCCGATCAGCCCGACGAACAAGCCGGCCACAGCAGGTTGCAGGTAACGCGTCCAGGTAGGCAGTTGCTGGACGCGCGGGCGCGCATAAGCAAGCCACTTCAAAAACACAAGCGAGATCAGTCCGCCGATGATACCGAGCACTACGTAGGCCAGCAATTCGGCTGGGTGCGCGAGTTGTATCGGCGGCACGCGGAACAGCGAATCGTTGCCTAAAAACCAGCGCATGGTGACCACGCTCGAGACGGCGGAAAGCACAATGGCGCCGAGGACTCCGGCGCTCCAGGTGCCGATGACTTCCTCGATGACGAACACCACCGCGGAGATGGGAGCGTTGAAAGCGGCCGCCAAGCCCGCAGCGGCGCCCACCGGCGCGATCAAGCGGATTTTTTTCTGCGACAGGCGCAGCGCGCGACCGATGGCCGAAGCGATCCCGGCGCCCATTTGTAGCGACGGATCTTCGGGTCCGAGAGACTGGCCGCTGCCAATGGCCAGGGCGCAAACAATAAATTTGCCGATGACGGTGCGGAATGGGATGTAACCGTTCAGCACGTACACGGCGGCTTTGGTCTGATTGACACCGCTGCCGCGAGAACGCGGGAAGACCTTGATGGCCAGCAGCGCGATGGCCAATCCGCAAATTGCCGGCGCGAGAAAAACGCGGGGCGCGGTGGGAGCGAGAGTGGAACCGAGCACGGCGAACTGCGTCCACTCAATGGCCACGCGGAAACAGACCACGGCCAAGCCGGAGAAAATGCCGATCAGAATGGCCAGGAAAAGAAAAAGACGATCTTCGCTGCCGGTGAAAATTTGCCGTGTCCAGCGGCGAAGCACAATGTGAATGCCCCGCACCGGCTCCGGTATGGGCTCAGGCGGAGGAGCTTGAGAGAGTGGCGGCGGAGAGACCACTTCGCTCATGACAAAGCCTTCTCCCTGAGCTGCTCAATAACCCGAAGCGCGTTATCAATGCCACTGGTTGGTTCGCCGCAGCGCTGCGCGGTGGCATCTTCAATTTGGAAGACCAGGGCCATGGCCGCATCGATGCGGTCGGGATGGAGAGTGAGATTTCGCTCACTCCAATCGCGAGCCATGTCCTGGCTGGTAGCGTAGAAGTTCTGAAAGTCGCTGACGGCGGGAGTTTCAGACAACGATTCGCCATGCTCGTGCGCGCAGTCGGACATTCGGGCCACTGCCGCCATCAATGCGTCGGAAGTCCTGCGAGCCCTCTCCTCGGCGGAAAGTCCGGCCGCCCAGGGATTCGCGGAAACGATGGCGCGGGCATTTTCGATCATGTTTGCAATCTGGGGTTCGACGCGCTTCTCGTGGGGCAGCCGGTTGAAGTAGAGAAGCGCTTCCGGGTAGCGCTGGACCTGATACAGCGCCGTTCCAGCGCCTGCGAGCGCTTCCGCATCGCGCGAGTCGAATTTCAGCACGGATTGGAATTCTTCGCGCGCGCGATCCCACAAGCCGGCACGGAGCAGGAATTCACCGGCGGTCCTCTGGCGATCGAGGTCCCCGGCGGGAACTTCCTGGGCGAGAGCAATAGCCTCCGGCTGCGCATCGTTTACATCGCCGTGACCGAGAAGATATTCAACGAGCTCGCGGCGCACATTCCAGCGCCGGACCAGCGGGTCCGATTCCCAGACTCCGTAAATGGCGCTCTGGTAGTAGCGCATGGCGTCGACGATTTGATTCTTGCGAACAGCAATTCTGGCCAGTTCGAGATTCAACTCGCCATTGCCGGGAGATTCAGCGAGCAGGTTGGTGAGATAGGAAGCGGCTTCGTCCAAGCGTCCGGCGGCTGCTAAAGCTTGCGCGAGATGGAGCTGGAAGACGGAATTGTTCGGGGAATAGACGAGAGCGTTGCGGTAATCGTCCAAAGCAGCTTTGACCTGGCCCGCCCGCAAAGCCGCTTCACCTTTGGAAAACCATTCGTCACCCAGCGAATGGACTTTTTTGTGGTAAAGACGGGAGACAAGCGCGGTAATGGCAAACAGGAAGAGAATCAGGACGAAACAAATGGTGAGCACGATTTCGCGTGAAGATTCAAGCGACCGAAGCCTCTGAAACAGGGGAAGCCCTTCGGAGGGATGCTCCGCAACCGCGACGCCAACATCTGATTTCATTCTGCCACCATGAAATAGAATAGCGCATTCGAGCGAGACTTCGACGCGTTCCGTAATTTTTAATTTGTGCGGTTGCGGCAGGAGCGGCAACTTCGCGTTGAGAATTTTGCAACCCGACCGACGTTCAAGCTGGTCCAAACGGGCAAGGTATTCGCTACTTCTCAGCCAGAAGCGTGGCGAGCAACACTCAAACCCAATCCCCTCGAATCAAGGCAACCGATGTTAGTACCTACGACGAAGAGCGATTCTTCGCTGCGCTCAGAATGACGGCGAAAAACCAAAAGCGAAAAGCAGAAAGCGAAAAGCAGAAAGCAGAAAGCAGATCCCTCGCCACGGTCGCAAAAACCGCGACCGGCCCGGGATGACAACGTAACTGTGATTTCGTCCCACCTGGGCCGGCTGAGCCGCCCTCTCTGAAGGTTGTTGACACAGCGTTGCACGGCAGAGCAGAATTCCCGAGAAAAAGTGAGGAGTGAAACAAATGAGACTTCGACCGTTTCGATTCGTGTGGTGTTTGGGACTGCCTTTCGCGGCAATGCTTGCGGTGGGCGCGCACGCGCAGACCGTGCCGCAACAATATGTGGTAACTGGGAAAGCGGCGGAAAAGATTCAGGATTTCAGCACGATCAATCTGGCCACGGCGGAACGGATTGCAGAGTCCTGCGAACAAGCCGCAACGACGCAAGGCGTGCAGATCAGCATCATCGTGCTGGATCATGACGGTAACCACGTGTATTTCGACCGCATGGACGGGCAAGGATATCTAAACATTATTACCGCTGAGATGAAGGCGCGGGCAGCGCTGGCGACCCGCGCGCCAAGCAAGCTGCTGATGAACCGAGCGATTCAGAATCCGATGTCGGAACTTCAATTCATTCAACTCGGCGAATTTGCGAATTCGGGTGGGCTGCCGATCGCAGTAAACAACCAAATGATCGGGTTCGTCGGCGTGGGCGGATCGGCTCCGCATCCGCCGGTGTGGAGCGATGAGATTTGCGGACACAAGGCGCTTCAGGCAGTCTTCGGCGACTCGGTGCCCCCGCTCGCCGTAGACGTCGCGAGACCTGAAACCCCCAACGTTAAAAAGGTGCCGGTTCCGAAGCTTGTCCCAACCATGGCGCCAAAATCGGTTCTGCCGGCGGATTACGTGCTCACGGGCAAGGCTGCTGCGAACGTCTTTGACGGCAATCAAATTTCACTTGCAGCCGCGAAGAAGATCGCGCGCGGCTGCCGGGACTGGGCGGCGTCAAAGGGTGGATCGGCCTCGATCTACGTGCTCGACAATGCCGGCGAATTTGTACACATGGAGCGCATGGATGGCCAAGCGTACAACAACATCCGCACGGCGCTACTGAAGGCGCAGACATCGCTCAAGACGCGTCAGACGACGTCCGCTATCAATGCCGGCCTGAAGAACAATCCGGAGATGACGCCGCGGCAAACCACATACTTTAATTTGTTCTCTAACGCCGGAGGCGTGCCGATAATCGTCGATGGGCAGATGATCGGTGCAGTAGGTGTGGGCGGCGGCGGCGAGCAGATTGGCGGAGACGAGAAGTGCGCCGTCGAAGGGCTGAAATCCGCGTTTGGCGACCACGTGGCACTGCCAGTTTATCCGCCGGCGCAAGCAGGAAACTGATTGGTGCGCGTGGCTCCGAAGCGGGAGGCAAGCGCATATCCGACTAGCCGACTCGATGTGAGTCGCCACGTCGCTTGCAGCGGCGGCGCGCGTGACGGAAGAGCTGGAAAACCTCCCGTCTGTCCCCTCGTGTCGTCCCCTCGTGTCGTCCCCTCGTGTCGGAAAACGTCTGTCCCCTCGTGTCCGTTCCCTCGTGTCGTGAGGAGTTGAGAAGAATGGCGCGCGGAGCATTGATCTGGCCCCTTGACTCGCTGCGCTCGCTCGGGGCGGTGACGAGATTCCAGACCGAAATCGAAGGCTCGCGGAAACAACGCCGCGAGCGGAAGCGCTTCGCGCCGGGACATGTCCCAGAGCGCCCGGTGCGCAAGAGCGGCGCACCTGTGGCGCACTGGGCTACATTATGCCGCCCCTGACCGGGGCTGGGTTGGCGCGGGCGGTGGCGCGAAGCCGTAGCTGGTCGCAAATCGTCCAATCGGGGCGGTACCGATCGCAAGCCCGTACGCCGAGCGCTTCGACGGAAGAGCAAATGCTTGCCGCCATCGCTTGGCGCGAGGCTCGAGCTAATCGAATTCCTGCTTTGGCGGGGCTTGCTCGGGGCCGACGCGGCCCATGGTGATTTGCGCGCGCAAATAATTTTCGGCGCGCACAGGATAACCGGCGAGGCGGCGGAGCGTGGAGATTTGGCCGACGTGGGTGAAGGCGTCGGCGATAGGACCCTGAAAGATTTTTTCGGGGGGACCGCCGAGTGGAGCGTCGGAGGCGAGCGCAGCATCGAGCGCCGCGAGAGCGGCGTAAAAGCGTTCAACTGCCTGAGTCCAGGGCAGCGGCTCAGAGTCGTGCCATTCCTGCTTGCCTTTTACCAGCGAGATAGCCCAATCGAGCAGGTCGGAAATGTGGGCGATGGTTTGTCCGGGAGTGCGCGATTTTTCGCCGACGCGAAATGCGGCAAAGTCGTCGGGGACGCCTCGAAAAGATTTGCCGCCGCGGTAGGCAAGTGTTGCAACGGTGTGCCGGAGAAGTTGCCGGGCCGGATCGGAGACAAGGGTTTGCGATGCGCTCATGGCGCATAATCCTAGCATCAGTGGGCAGGGGCGCAAGAATTGCCCGTGCCAAGGGTTGCGTGATAAAAGTTGTGGACGAATATTCGTTGCCCATAGAGGAGGAGTGCGTGGGACACCGGCTTCGTATATATGGAGAAGTGATATTCGTTGCGGCGGCGATGATGATGTTCAGTTCCGCGGCGTGGCCGCAAAACGATGCGGCTCACATCTTTCAAACCGTTTGCGCGGAATGCCATGGCGCGGACGGCAGCGGGCACACACCGAAGGGCCAGGCGGGGAATATTCCGGACATGCGGTCCGCGGAAGTGCAGAAACGCAGCGATGCGGATCTGGCGGAGATGATCATCAACGGGAAGCGTTCGAGCCGCGGCTTGAACTATTCCATGCCGTCGAACAAAGGCAAGCTGACGGACCAGCAGGTGAAGGGGCTGGTGGCCTATATTCGGGGGCTCGCCAAAAAATAGGTGTACACGTTCATTCAGGGTCTTCTTTGGGCAAACGAACACAGTTCCGCATAGCGAGTCGCGTGACATAGCGCGAATGAGCCGGGCGGGACCGCAGCTAATGGTGCGTATACCGAGCATCGGTACGGACGACGGTGTTCCCTAGTGGTGGCGGTTACCATGCACGGATTCTTCTTCGGAGAACATTGCCTCAACATTTGCCTTCCGACGGCCACGTAAACAGAACAACATAAACCAGCAAAAACGAGAGGCAGGCGCTTAGCGAATGGTTGCGAATGGGAGAGCGGTTTAGGTGGCAGCCGCTTCCATTGTTCCCGTTGCGGTCGGAATAATTGTGGCGATCAGCATTTTGTTGATGCTGGTGCGTCCGCGGAATATTGCCGAGGTGTACTGGATTGCGGCCGGAGTTTTTCTTCTGCTGGTGTTTCGTTTAATTCCTGCGAGAGCTGCCGGCTGCGCGGCGGCAGAAGGAACAGACGTTTATCTTTTCCTGACCGGAATGATGCTGCTCGCCGAGCTTGCGCGTGAATATGGGGTTTTCGACTGGCTGGCTTCGGCGGCGGTACGAAGCGCCGACCATTCGTATGCGCGATTGTTCGTGCTGATCTACGTACTGGGCACGGTCGTGACGATATTGATGTCCAATGACGCGACGGCGGTGGTGCTCACTCCGGCCGTGCTGGCGGTGGTGCGCAAGGCGCGCATCGAGCCGCTGCCCTATCTTTTTGTGTGCGCGGTCATAGCGAACGCAGCGTCCTTCGTGTTGCCCATTTCCAACCCGGCGAACCTGGTGGTGTTTCACGGGCAAATGCCGCCACTGGGGCAATGGCTGGTATGGTTCGGTGTTCCGTCATTGCTGTCGATCACGGCTACGTTTGTGGCGATGCGCCGGATTTTTCGGAAGCAATTAACTGGAAAGGTCGCACACGAAATTGAACGCCGGGAACTGGATCATCACGGGGCGCTGGTGGTGGGCGGGTTGGGGGTGACGGCGTTGGTTCTGCTGGCATCCTCGGCGCTGGGCTGGAACCTGGGTCTGCCAACATGCCTGACGGCGGTGGTTATAAGCGGCGTGGTGTCGCTGAAGGCACGAAGCAATCCGCTGCCTCTGCTGCGTGAAATCAGTTGGAGCACGTTGGCGCTGGTCGCCGGGTTGTTCGTGATGGTCGCTGCGGTTGAGAGAATCGGGGCACTGAAATACACGCAGGCATGGCTCTCGTGGGCGGAGGGTTTGGCGCCCGCAAAAGGAGCGTTGGTGGTGAGCTTCGCGGTGGGAGTGGCCAACAACCTTGTGAATAATCTGCCGCTGGGGCTGATTGCCGGGACCACGCTGCAAGCAGTACATGCCAAGGGACTCATCGCAAGTGCGGTGATGATTGGAGTGGACCTGGGACCCAATCTGGCGATCAGCGGATCGCTGGCGACGATTCTGTGGCTGATCGCGCTGCGCAAAGAAGGATTGGATGTAAGTTTCTGGAGCTTTTTAAAAGTTGGAGCAGTGGTGATGCCAGTGGCGATGCTGGTGTCTATGGGCGGTGCGATCGCTATGCACTATCTGGCGGGGGCTCCTTAGAAGTTTGCCGAATATCTTCGCAACGACAAGCGGTTGGATCGTCCCGGATTGCGAAATTCTGAGAAAAAAGCGGCACGAGGGAACGAGGAAAGATGGTCGTGATCGTGATGGGCGTCTCGGGGGCGGGGAAGACGACGGTGGGGCGCGCGCTGGCCGAGCGGCTCGGCTGGACGTTTGAGGACGCCGACGACTGGCATTCGGCTGCAAACATCGCAAAAATGCGAAGCGGACATGAACTGAGCGATGAAGATCGCGAGCCGTGGCTGCGATCGTTGAGCCGAGCTATTCAGGATTGGGTGGCCGGAGCGCGGAACGCAGTGCTGGCGTGTTCGGCGTTGAAAGCGAGCTATCGGGCGACGCTGAGAAGTGGTGCGGCGAGCGGGGCGTCGATTCGATTTGGGTATCTCAAAGGAACGTTCGAGCAGATACAGCGGCGATTGGAATCGCGTGGCGGGCATTTTATGCCGGAATCGCTGTTGCGAAGCCAATTCGAAACGCTTGAAGAGCCGGACGCATCGGAGGCCTTCGTGGTTGATGCGGCTTTGTCCGTGCCACAGATTGTGGACGCTATCATTCAGGGCCTAAGACTTGAGACGCGTGAGTGACAAGTTCGTTCAGAGGAAGGCGAAGGCGCGCGGTCTTTCACTACCGATCCTAACCGGATCGCCAAGAACCGCGAGCGGGAGGGCTCTTGGCCCTTCGACGCTGCTCTGCGATCCTTGCCGGGTCGCAGAAACCGCACCGCTCAGGAATGACAGCGCAATCGACAATAAAAGAAAAAGCAGATCCGTCGACTGCGCTCGGGATAACAACGTTAAAAGCAAATGCGACATCTGGCGGGCTGAAAGCCACGCCGCTACGAAGAAAATTCAAAGAGATTCCTCGTCGCAGGCCGACGACCACTGGTCGCCTGCGCTCGCTCGGAATGACAGCGTGGTACGAAACGGAGAGAAGGGGCGAGGAGCTAGGAAATGCCGAGCTTGGCGATGATGCGGACGACGTCGTTGGCGGAGACGTCATAGAGCGAGTGCTCGTCTTCCTGCTCGAGGCGTTCGCGCAAATATTCCGCAGCGATGTAGCTGGCTTCGCGGTCGGAGAGATTCCGCGCGGCGCGCTCGCGAAAGGCCACAAATCCCAGATGCGCCAAGCCCAGCAACACACCTTTACCGTCGACCATGAATTTGCAGTCCATGGTGTCACTGTGGCGCGTGGCGATGCCGTTGTAGCAATGCGAAAACTGGCACTTGTAGCGGTAGTCGGTGACTTTCGACGGGACATCGAACGCGCCGATGAACTCGCTCATGGCGCCCGCATTCGGTATGGTTGGATAGATCGGTTTCACTGCCGCCATTTCTATTTTCTCGCTCCCACTTCCGCCGGCTGCTGCGCGAACTGCTGATACATGCGGATGGCCGCCGCCACGCCCACGCCTGCCGGCACGGAGAATCCCTGGTCGAGCAGCACTTTCTCGATGGCGGTCAAAAAGAGTAACACGTTATTCTTCTGGCTCGAATAGCCCATCAAGCCGACGCGCCACATGCGGCCCTTCATGGGCCCCAGCCCGCCGGAAATTTCGATATTGAATTCATCGAGCAGTTGGCGCCGCACCCTGGCGTCGTCGACCTTGGCCGGCACTTTCACGCCGGTGACGGTGACGAGGCGGTCGGCCGGATTGGTGACGAACATTTCGAGACCGAGCGCCTCAAGACCGGCAATCATGGCCTGCTGGTTGTGCAAGTGACGCTCCCAGCGCGCTTCGAGACCTTCTTCGATCACCAGACGCAGAGCCTCGCGTAGAGCATAGATCAAGGAAATAGGAGGGGTGTGATGATAGGTGCGCTCGTGTCCCCAGTAGCTCATGATCGGATTTAGGTCGAAATACCAGCTCCGCACCGGCTCCTTGCGCGCGTGCATGACGTCTTCGACGCGCGTGTTCACGGTGATGGGCGCCATTCCCGGAGGAGCGCTGATGGCTTTTTGCGTGCCGCTGAAACAGATGTCGATGCGCTGCTTGTCGACGTTCAAGGGAATTCCGGCGAGCGTGGCCACCGCATCCACGGTGAGCAGGGCGCCAAGCTCGTCGGCGACTTTGCGATAGTCTTCGATGCGCTGCACCACGGTGCTGGACGTCTCGCCGTGAGTCAAACCGATCATCTTGATCTTGCGGCCCTTGCCGGCGCGCCGCACGTCTTCGGGATCGACCGTGCGTCCGTAGGGCGCTTCCACGCGGATCACCTTTGCCGAAATGCGCTCGGCCATGATGGCCATGCGGTCAGAAAACGCTCCGTTCACGCAGATGATGCACTCGTCGCCGTCTTCGAGAGGATTTACGACGGCCGCTTCGATGCCGCCCGATCCGGATGCCGAAATCGGAAAGGTGATGCGGTTCTGCGTCTGAAACACCTGGCGCAGCAGCGTCTGCACGTCACCCATCATGTTGGTGAACCACGGGTCAACGTGTCCCACAATCGGCGCCGCCATGGCGCGATACACGCGCGGGTCCACACAGGATGGACCGGGCGTCAGCATGATTCTGGCGGGCGGTGTTAATTCTCCAATCACTTCATTCATGGCATTCCTCAGATTTCGCGATTTCGTTCGGCCTCTGCGGGTGGCAATCGTTGACCAAAGCGCGGCAGGCAAACGGCTTACGGCATGCGGAAAATTTCTTCCACGCAGATTAGTGTCGTCAATTGCGTGGCGGGGGTCAACCTCCAATATGGCCGTGTGGGTGAAGTGATCAAGATTGGCCGGAATCAATTGAGGGATGATGCGAAACCGCCAATAGCGTTATGAATGCGAGGGGTTAGTAGTTTCGCAACTGTCCGTTCGCCGTGTTGAGAAGCTCTGCAACCGTGTGCTAGATTTCCAAATTGAACGCAAATTTTCCTGTGGGATCTAAAACCACCATTCCGGATGCGCCCAAGGTGTCTCGTGTGGAGGTATATTGGCACACGGTGCGCTATCGCACTGTTGTCCTCTATATTCTTGTGGTCACGACTATTGTCTTCACCGGCGCGTATATTGTCTTTCCTTCGCTTTCCGCAACGCTAGTGCGGCGTGTGGTCGAGGCGGTGCTGCCGCACGATAACGGGGTGGCCACCATCAGCGCCAAGCAGGCGCGGTTCGTAAATCTTGACGGCAAAGTGCAGGTGAAAAAGGTCAACTCGGTGCAGTGGGTGAACGCCGATTACCAGATCTCGCTGGATAAGGGAGATCTGATCCAGACCGATTCCGACGGAGTGGCGCGCATTGCTTTCGCCGATGGCACCACTTACACAGTGAAAGGCGATACCTTGGTTACAGTGGAAGAAAACAACGTCGCCACCAACCAGGCTTCGCAGGTTGCCGTGCACATCAGCTCCGGACAAGTGGACTTGACCACCGGGGCCTGGGAAGTCCCTGGTTCGAAAGCGGAAGTCTCGTTCGAGAATGCAGTGGCTTCGCTGCGAGCCAACACGCGCGCCGCGGTATCAAGCGATCCCAAAACGCAACAGCAGGAAATCACGATTTCTTCCGGCAGCGCCGAGTTGAATCGCGGAAGCGAGCATCTGGATATCGGGCAGTGGCAGCGCGTTTCGTTCCCCACGGGCGGGCCGATCAGCACTTCGCAGGTGCTAGCGCCTCCCGAGCTGGTGGAACCGCTGAACCTTCAACCGATCATCGTGGCCGATCTGCAGCGCGACCCCGTGCATTTTTCCTGGAAGGCGGTTTCCACGGCAAAGCTTTACGATTTTCAGACCAGTACCACTATGATGTTCAATCACGTGGTTGCGGAGAAGAAAGTCGGCACCACCAGCGTGGACGTGACCGGCCTGGATCCCGGCAACTATTTCTGGCGCGTGCGCGCGCTCGATGACAAGAACCAGTTCAGCGATGCGAGCGAAGCTCACAAATTTACTTTGGTGGTTCAGGGCAAAGAGGAGCAGATGCTCCTTGAAGTCGATAACACCGAGCTGCAGGGCAATGTGGTCGAAGTCATTGGACGCACGGAGCCCGGCGCGGCGCTCATCGTGAATGGCGAGCAGGTTGCTGACATTCAGCCCGATGGGCATTTCCGCTATTTCACGCAGCCGATGACGCGGGGCAGCCATCCGATCGTGATTACCGGGCAGAATCGCCGTGGAGGCACGGCGATCAAGAGGGTAGAAGTCGTAATTCCGTAATTTGAACGGTTGCAGGGCAGAATCACGCGCCGCCGCAGCGGCGTGGCAGGAGTTCTGGGGGAAGAGAGTGACCAAGAACGGTTACAACATGCGGTCGGTCTTTAGCCTTTTGTCTTCGGACCTGGCTATTGACCTGGGCACCGCCAACACGCTGGTTTTCGCGCGCAGCAAGGGGATCGTGGTCAACGAGCCTTCCATCGTCGCAATTAACAAGAATAGTGGAGAAGTGGTGGCCGTCGGCCGCGAAGCGAAAGACATGCTGGGCCGCACTCCCGGGAACGTTGTTGCCATCAAGCCGATGAAGGATGGCGTGATCGCCGACTTCAAAGTCACCGAGAAGATGCTCACCTATTTCATTCAGAAGGCGCACAACCGGCGCGTTCTGGTGCATCCGCGCATTGTCATCGGTGTTCCCAGCGAAATCACGCCGGTGGAAAAGCGCGCCGTGCAGGACTCCGCGTATCGCGCGCGTGCCAGCGAAGTGTATCTGGTGGAGCAGGCCATGGCCGCCGCAATTGGCGCCGGGCTGCCCATCGAAGAGCCTTCCGGCAACATGGTTGTTGATATCGGCGGTGGCACCACGGACATCGCGGTAATTTCCATGAGCGGCATCGTCTACTCGCGGTCGGTTCGCGTTGCGGGCAATGAAATGGACGAAGCGGTAATGCACTACCTCAAGCGCAAATACAATTTGCTCGTGGGCGAGCGCACCGCGGAGCAGATCAAGATCGAAATCGGCTCAGCCTATCCGCTGGAAAAGCCGCTCACGCTCGAAGTGAAGGGCCGCAACCTGATTGAAGGCGTGCCGCGCACGGTCACCATTGACGACAGCGAAATCCGCGAAGCGCTTTCGGAGTGCATCTCGACAATTTTGAACGCCATCCGCGTCGCGCTCGAGCGGACACCGCCAGAGCTCTCGGCGGACATCAGCGATCGCGGCATCGTGCTGACTGGGGGCGGCGCGCTGATCAAGAATCTGGACAAGCGTATCCGCGAGGAAACCGGCTTGCCCGTTTCCATCGCCGACGATCCGCTGGCGTCGGTTGTGCTCGGCACCGGGAAAATGCTGAGCGATTTCCGGTTGCTGCGCCTGGTTTCGATTGATTGATTTTGCGGGACGGATTGTTGTTTCGAGGTTGGTTTCAGTTTGGAGCGGTCATTCTGGGCGACGCGAAGGAGCTATCTTCGCTGTAAGTGAAAGCTGAAGAGAGATCCCTCGGCTCGCTCCGTTCTAGCGCGACCCTAACCGGGTCGCAAACTGCGCTCGCTTCGGGATGACACACCGCGAAAGTTAGATTTTATGAGGTTGACGCGTTTTGCCATAGCTGCGCCCTAGACCGCGTCGCACTGCTTCTTCGTACATGAGGATAGAAGTTGTTGAACATCTTTTCCCGCCACCGTCCCCTGGCTTTGCTCGCGAGTGTAGTTCTCGCGCAGATCCTGCTGCTCGCTTTCCAGATCAAGCGCGACCGCGACATCCGCCTGATCCGCGTGTGGGCGGTGGCGCTGATGAGTCCCGTGGAGCGCGGCGGAACGTGGGGCTTCTCCGGAGTCCACGGCTTCTGGACCGGTTACATCGACTTGCACAACGCGCGCAAGGAAAATCGCGATCTTCGCGATGAGTTGGGCCGCCTGCAGCTTCGCAATCGCGAACTCGAAAGCCAGTCCGTCGAATTGCAGCGATTGAAGGACCTTCTAAACTTTCGCGACACGCATACCGAAGCGCAAATGCTTGCGGCCCAGGTGATCGGCGCCAGCGCCGATCCCACGTCGCACACGCTTTTCATCAATCGTGGCTCGCGCGACCACCTACGCAACAATATGGCCGTGGTTACGCCGGACGGTATCGTTGGAAAACTCGTGGAAGTTTTCCCGAACACGTCTCAGGTGTTGCTGATCAATGACAAGGAAAGCGGCGTCGGCGCGCTTTTTGCGGAATCGCGCACTCACGGAGTAGTGAAGGGAAGCGGTGACCCTGAGCCGCGCATGGATTACGTGGTGAATGACGAAAAAGTGAGGCAGGGAGAAACGGTTCTCACGTCCGGCGACGATCGTATTTTTCCGAAGGGGTTGCTCATCGGCGTGGTCACCGATACCAAACCTGCTTCGCCGTTTCAGATTATTCACGTGCAGCCGGCCGCGCGCCTCGATCGTCTGGAAGACGTTCTGGTTCTGACCACGCAGCAGCCACTCGAATCGAAACCAGCGGACTCGCATTCGCTGGTTCCTGAGCCGCCACTTCCGTCCGCGCCTGTTGGCCCGGCAGCGCCGGCCACGTCCTCTGCATCGGCGAATCCCGGTTCAGGCGCCGTTCCGGCTGCATCTTCCACGGCCGTAAAGTCCGCGACGCTGTCAGGTTCTACAGCTTCGCCGACAAAACCGGGATCCGCTGCGTCAAAACCTGCGGTCTCTGCAACTCCGAAATCTGATTCCGTCGCGAAACCCGCGGCTCCGAGGCAGCAGTAACATGGCATCCATGCTCAGTATTGGCGACCGCACGGACGCCAATATAGAAGTCCACAGGTATTACAGCGGAACCGTAATCATCGCCGCTTTTCTGTCGTTGCTGCTGCAGGCCTTTCTGCATAAATACGGGCGCTGGGCCGAACTTCTGGATTTGCCGCTGCTGGTGGTGATCTACTTCGGGGTTAGCAAGCGCAATCCGGTGTCGGGACTTTTCCTTGGGGCCGTGGTTGGCATTCTTCAGGATGCGCTGGGACACGATAGTCCCATCGGGCTCTACGGCATCGCCAAAACGATCATCGGATATCTTGCTTCCACGGTGGGTGGAAAAATCGATACCGATCACCCCGCCAGCCGCTTCGGACTCATCGTCCTGCTCTTTCACGTGCATCAAGTGATCCTGGCCGTCATCGAGCGATATCTGCTCAATCAGCCGGAGCGCTTCTTCACGCCGCGCCTGCTGCTGGACTCGGTGGTCACCGCATCGTTCGGTGTTTTTATTTTCGCGTTGCTCGATCGCCTTCGCCGCCAGAACTAGGGAGCCAAACCCAGCCGCTCGCGTTGACGTGGATGGTTCACGTCTCGTGTGCTCCATACACGCAATTTTGTAGATTTGGTGTATATTGAATTTATGGCAAGAACCAACATCGTGATCGACGACGGACTCATCCGCGAAGCGCGCAAACTTACCGGTCTTAAAACGAAACGTGAACTTGTGAATCGGGCTCTCGAATTGCTCGTGCGGATGGAGGCCCGGAAAGGAATCCTTCGCTACCAGGGCAGTGGGATTTGGAAAGGAGATCTGAAAGCCTCTCGCAGGAATCGCGTGTGATCCTGGTCGATAGTTCCGTTTGGATCGACTTTTTCTCGGGTTCTCCTCGCCCAGCCGGCCTTGAACTGGGCCGATTGATTCGGGATGCGGCGCCCCTTGCGCTAACGGGCAGCGTGGTCACCGAAGTTTTGCAGGGATTGACCCGCGAATACGATCAGGTGGAGCACTACCTCTCGATGTGGGACGTCCTGGAACCTGCTGGTTTTTCAACCTATCGCCAGGCGGCTGCAATTTTTCGATCGGGCCGCTCGAAAGGAATCAGCCTTTCAACGATCGATAGCCTGATTGCCGCCATCGCCCTTGAACACGGAGCTATCGTGTTTACGCTCGACGCTGACTTTGCAGGTATTGCACGCCTTACTGGGCTTAAACTTCACCCGTTTCAGAAAGTGTCGTAAGAATACTCCCGGTTGGCGATTTTCCACCACAGAGCCACAAACCGTGTTATACTCGGTTCGCGTTTGATACTTCGGTTGTGCTGTGCGGTCCCTCTGGTGCTAGCGCCGATCTGAGAATACCCGCCTAGTGTTTCCTCCGTCCGTCTCGAGCGTAATCTAAAAAAAGAACTCTGGTATGTGAAGGCAGCGCTTTCGTGTGTTCCTTCCGCCAGTTAGAAAGAAAAATGCAAAATTTCTCTGAATTACCCATCTCCTCCTATGTGAAGGAGAGACTCTCGGCCGCGAAATTCTCGCTGCCTACTCCGGTGCAGGCTGCGGCCATTCCGCAAGCTCTCGCCGGAAAGGACGTGCTTGCCACCGCCCAAACCGGCACCGGCAAGACCCTCGCGTTTCTCGTTCCCGTGATGGAAAAGCTTTTCGCGAAGCCCGGAAAGGGCATCGCCGCGTTGGTGCTCGTTCCTACGCGTGAGCTTGCTATGCAGGTCGCCGAACAATACAACGTGCTTCGCGGCAGGCAGCTTCCGTCCGCGGCTATCGTTGTAGGCGGATTGTCCGAAGGCCAGCAGCTCCAGGCCATTCGCAACGGCGCCCGTTTAGTGGTGGCTACGCCGGGACGCCTCGAGGATTTCCTCGATCGCCGCCTGGTGGCCTTCGCCAACCTGCACACGCTGGTTCTCGACGAAGCGGACCGCATGCTCGACATGGGCTTTCTTCCCGCCATTCGCCGCATCGCTTCGATACTTCCGAAGGAGCGCCAGACCATGTGCTTCTCGGCCACGCTCGAAGGCTCCGTTGCGCATCTCGTGAAGGAGTACACGCGCAACGCGGTTCGCCTCGAGTTCGGCTCAGTGCTCAAGCCTTCGGAAAATGTGAAGCTTCAAGCTTTCGAGGTTTCCCATACGGAAAAAGCCGCTACCTTGCATTACCTGTTGCGCGAGGAACCGGGACGCAGTCTGGTTTTCGCGCGCACCAAGCGCGGCGCTGATCGTATCGCCAAAGGTCTGAATCAGGCTGGTATCCAGGCCGCTGTGATTCACGGGGATCGCTCGCAATCGCAGCGCACCGCGGCGCTCACCGGGTTTCAGCAGGGTCGTCACCGCGTTCTGGTGGCCACGGATGTGGCCGCGCGCGGCATTCACGTGGAAGACATCGCGCACGTCATCAACTATGACCTGCCGGAAATCGCGGAGAACTTCATTCACCGCGTGGGCCGCACCGGCCGCGCGGGCCGACGAGGATTGGCTTCGACACTGATCACTTCGGACCAGCGTACCGAGCTATTCCAGATGGAACGCGCTCTCGGCGTACGCATCGAAAAGATTCGTCCCGATGCGGAATCGCAGTTGCGTTACGCGTCTGAGATGAACGTTTCCAGCCGCGCGCGCCGTTCTGTGGCGGGTCCTGCGACGCGCAGGTCCAGCCAGTTGCCTGGCGAATTCCTGCAAACGCAGTTGGCCGGATAAGCGGAACGCAGCCTCTAAAACGAAAGAAGGCGCCAGGTGACTGGCGCCTTGCGTCACTTTACCTCGCGCTAATCCTTACGAATCCGCAGTCTACGGTGTTATTCCTCGGCCAGCTACCCTCGCGTATGATAACGCCCAACAGAAAAGGCGAAGATCCCTCCGGGCATTCACAAATGCGTCAAGGAATGCGGAGCGAGCCTGGTAAAGAGAGAGCCAAGTAGGGATCTAGGGAGGCTGCATGGATCGTTTTGCCCGCGGGCAATTCCAAGTTTCTTATGAAGAGCGCATTAGCTTACCGGAACTGCGAAGGAAGCGCATCGAACGCGCTCAGCAACATTGTGAAAAAGCGGGGCTTAACGCCCTCCTGGTTTGGAAAGACGAAAATGTCCGCTATCTCACCGATCTTCGTCCTCAACTCATCGCCGGCAAAACCACCGCGCTCAACGGGGCGCTGCTGATTCCG
>DASZMG010000056.1:0-29887 GCA_035551975.1 Candidatus Acidiferrales bacterium
AATTCTGAAGCACCCGCAACCAAGCTTACCGGTCGCACAGACTCGCCTCAGTGGGCCATAATTCGTCCCGCTCCGGGCCTGCTACGTACTCGTTGAAGAGCAAACGCGAGCGGAATGCAGGCGAAACACAACAACGCCAGGTAGCGAAAATCGTCGATATAAGCCCACAATTGGGATTGCTGCATCACCGATAGCTCGATGAGCTTGGCGGCTCGCTTCATAGCTGTCACAGGATCGGAGCGCAGTGAAAGCGCGTTGGCAATGGCGTGCAACCGTTGCTGCACATCAGGTGTGCCTGGAGTTATATCGTGGGCAATCTGGGACTGGTGAACTTGCGCGCGGCGCACCAGAAGTGTGTTGACCACTGAAATCCCTATGCTTCCTCCCACATTGCGCAGCAAATTGTAAAGTCCCGCCGCATTGCCCAGTAGTTCGTTCGGCAGCCTCCCCATGGCCATGGTTACGAGCGGCACGAAAACAAAGCCGATAAAAAATCCGCTCAAAATGATGGCCCAGAACATTGAAAATTCTCCGATCTGGAGGCTCACGTTTCCAAGCCACATCGTACAAGCACCCACCCCGCCGAATCCGATGGCGATCAGCCAGCGGCTATCCACACGTTCGGATAACACACCGACCAGAGGCATGGCAAAGATGGCGCCCACGCCTCGAGGGCTGACGGCCCATCCCGCAGCGAGCGCCGTATAGCCCAAAAGAGTCTGAAAGAAGAGCGGAAGAATAGTGACGATCCCGTAGATGACCACACCAAACAAGGCGATGAGTAAACACCCGATAGCAAAATTCCGGTTTGTAAAGATGCGTAAATCGACCAATGGCTTTTTGTAGGTAAGCTCCCAGACCAGGAAAGCGATAAACGCGGTGATGAGAATGACGACGGCGTAGCGAATCCAGATCGCGCCGAACCAATCGTCTTCCTGACCTTTGTCGAGAATGATCTGCAACGCGGCTAGCCACACCGCGAGCAGGCCCAAGCCAATGGCGTCGAGCTTGCCCGGTCTCGCGTTCCGAATGTAGGGAGGATCCTGGACGAACCGGGAAATCAGAATCACGGCGAGAATACCGATGGGAATGTTGATGTAAAACGCCCAGCGCCAGGTATAGGCTTCGGTAATCCATCCACCAAGCGTCGGACCGAGAACGGGCGCAACGACAACACCCAGGCCGAAGGCGGCCGAAGCGATGCCTCGCTTTTCCGGAGGGAAAGTTTCAAACAGAATGGCTTGAGACAAGGGTTGCAGCGCCCCGCCACCGGCACCCTGCAGCGCGCGAGCAATCAAGATCATACCGAGGCTCGTTGCTGCTCCGCACATAAATGAAGAAGCGGTGAAAATCATGATGCAGGCGAGGAGGAACCTTTTTCGTCCGAAGCGTAGGGAAAACCAACCGCTGGCAGGCAGCACTATCGCGTTTGCCACGAGGTAGCTGGTCAATACCCAAGTGGCTTCGTCATTGGTGGCAGACAGGCTCCCGGCGATATAAGGAAGCGAAACTGCCGCGATCGACGTATCGAGCACTTCCATGAACGTCGCCAGCATCACGGCAGCCGCGATGATCCAGACAATCGAGTCTGTTCGTGGCTCCGCGAAATCGATCGGCCCGGCTCTTCCCGCGACGGAAGTGGCAGCGCTCATTTACGAAGTAGATTCGGGTCCTTGCCCGATGGACTCAGCCATTTTTAGGTGCTAGGTTAAATATTTAGTTGTGGGTGTACGGTCTTGCCTGCTGAAAAACAGGAAGGTGAATCATGACTTCAGGAAGCAACGCTCAGGGCGACGCAAAAGAACACGCCAAGCGTAACCTATCTCAGGACTCCGAGGAAACAGTGGATACTGTTGAGGAAGCCGATCGCGAATCGTTTCCGGCAAGCGACGCTCCATCTTGGACGTCAGGCCGAAAGCGCCAAAAGAGCGAGTCGTCTGAGTCCCAGAAATGAATTGCCACTTCGGGAGTTCCAGAATCATCCAAACCAAGGCTTAGATGCAGAGAGCGCGTGGCAGGGCCGGCGCTTATGCGGGAGGGGAAAATGAAAGCGGAAGCGAACGGAACCAAGATCGTGCTTCAAATGGGCGAGGAACTCCGCATCACTAACAACGGCAACATCGTCATGGATAATCCAGAACTGGAACTTGTGGGCGAAGAACGCGCCGCCGATGCAACGTTGCTTTACCGTTTTGACCAGGCCAAAAGGGGTTCACGTGTTTCGATTGCTGGATCCTGTGGCGGACCACAAACACATGAAATCCCACCGCCGGAATGATTAATCCTTTTTTGCACGCGACAACTCCAACTTAAGGGAGCTTGTTCATGGACTTGTTCGACCCGCTAGAGATTCGTGGTGTGCGATTGGCCAATCGCATTGTTGTGTCGCCGATGTGCCAGTATTCGTCGCCGGACGGATTTGCGACCGATTGGCACCTGGTGCATCTCGGCAGCCGCGCGGTTGGTGGGGCTGCGCTTGTTTTTACCGAGGCATGCGCTGTTACGCCCGAAGGTCGGATCAGCCCGTGGGATTTGGGCATCTGGAAGGATGAGCACGTTGAGCCGCTCTCTCGCATTACGCGATTTCTTCGCGAACAAGACACCGTTCCCGGAATTCAACTCGCCCACGCAGGGCGCAAAGGAGGCACCAAGCGGCCGTGGGAAGGTACAGGAAAAATCCCGGAATCGGAAGGAGGATGGCAGCCGCTGGCGCCCAGCGCTTTGGCTTTTGAACCGTCTTATCCGACTCCCGCCGCCCTGGACGAAGCGGGCATTCGCCGCATCTTAAGTGCCTTTTCCGATGCAGCGCGGCGCGCGTTGGACGCCGGTTTTGAAGTGATCGAAATTCATGCCGCGCACGGATATCTGATCCACGAATTTTTGTCGCCGCTCTCGAATCAGCGTACCGATTCCTACGGCGGCTCGCTCGATAACCGCATTCGCCTGCTTTACGATACCGTGGCCGCTGTGCGCAAGGTTTGGCCCGCGCATCTCCCGCTGTTTGTGCGCATCTCCGCCACGGATTGGGTGGAAGGCGGATGGGATGTGGATCAGTCCATATACGCGGTGAAAAAAATCGCGCCACTCGGCGTGGATTTAATCGACTGTTCGTCGGGAGGCCTCGACCCGCGCCAGAAAATTCCTATTTCGCCGGGTTATCAGGTTCCCTTCGCGCAACAGATCAGGGATGCGGCTGCGATCCTGACTGGGGCTGTGGGGATGATCGAAGTCCCGGATATGGCGAGTCAAATCCTGCGGCACGACAAAGCGGACGTGGTGATTTTCGCGCGGGAATTCTTGCGGCGGCCCTACTGGCCGATCGAGGAAGCAAGCAAAATGGGCGTGCCGCTGACGTGGCCGGCGCAGTATTTGCGCGCCGCGCCGAACGGCACCGCCGCTCGGGGTCCCGTTTTTCCGAAATTGTCAGAAGCCGCCGAAAAGGACGTTGCCACGGCGCAAGGGCGGAGGTCGTAATCCATTACCGGGCGAGACGCCGGAAGATCCCGCGCGCTTCGGGAACTCTTAATAGAAGCGCCATTGCAAAGTAAACCATCCCATATGGAATCAGCACGATGATGGCTTCCGGGATTGGCGCATGGCGTCCTGCGAAGTGACGGATGGCCCATCCGAGCGCCGCGGCGATGATGGCTGACGCCCAAACCTTGGCCAAATATTTCTGCGATATACCAGTGCGTCCGATACGGATGTTTAGCCTGCGCCGCAACAACGCGAACTCCACCCAGGATGCGATCCCCGCCGAAACGGTGAGTCCCACGGCGCCCCAGCGCGCCTCCACGCCCAAAAGCTTCGGAAGTGGGATGGCAAACAAGTAGCCGAGAATAGTTGTAAGTGTGACACGTACGATTGCAAATCTCAGCGGCGTGCGCGTATCCCGCAGCGCGTAATAAGCAGAGGAATAGAGGCGGCCTAACGTGGACGCCAACAAGCCAACTGTTGCTCCCGCGAGAATGCCCCACACATAGATCACGTCCGCGCGCGTAAAGCGACCTGTCTGATAAACCGCGGCCACGATCACGTCGCCTAAGACTAAAAATCCCAGCAGCGATGGCAAAACGAAAAAGGCAATTTGCCGCAGCCCCGGATCGATGCGCGAGCGCAGAGCTGCCGCGATTTCCTGTTCACTGCCCAGAGCGCCAGACATGTGCGGAAGCTCGGCGGCCGATACCGACATGCCGAATAAGCTGACCGGCAAGGTGAAAAGTATTTGCGCGTAAGAAAATGCCGAGAGCGCCCCGGTGCCGAGCCAACTGGCCAGCCAGGCGTCCACGTACCCGCTGATCTGCACGACGCCGCGGCCGACGAAAACCGGCACGAAATTGTGGATCACGGTCTTCACGTTTTCAGCCTGGTAATTGAGCGAAGCGCGGAATCCCCGCAGAAGCTTCAAAACCAACGGAAGCTGTACCAGCACCTGCAGCGCGCTGCCCACCACGGATCCCCAGGCCACAATCACCGCGAGGGGGAATTGCGCGTAGCGGCCGCCAAAGCCCCAGAGCGTTGCGATCATGGCCACGTTCCAGATCACCGGCGCGGTATAGGACAGGAAAAATTTGCGATGACTGTTCAGTATGCCCAGGCACCACGCGGAAAAGACCAGCAAGCCGGCGCCCGGAAATAGAATTCGCACCAGCCGAACCGTTAACACACGTTTTTCTCCGTGAAAACCGGGAGCAATCGCGTCGATGAGATATGGCGTTGCCAGCACGCCGATCAGCACCAGGATTGACGTGGTCAGCGCCAGCAGAGACGCCACGGCGCCCGCTGTTCGCCGAGCTTCTTCATCGTCCTCGCGCGCCAGCAAGCCCGCATAGACCGGAATGAAGGAAGCCGACAGAACGCCTTCGCCAAAGAGATTTTGCAGGAAATTAGGAATGCGGAAGGCCGCCTTAAACGCATCGGCGGCATCGGAATTGCCGAAGTAGTGGGCAAAAACGCGTTCGCGAACCAGCCCCGCGATCCGGCTCAAAAATATCCCAGCCGCAACAAGGAATGCGTGGCGGCGCGATGCGCCGTGCTGCACCCGTGCCTTGGCGGATTCTTTCATGAGCACGGTGGAACTATCACTCGGCATAGGAAG
Organism: Candidatus Acidiferrales bacterium; assembly: GCA_035551975.1. Classification (GTDB taxonomy): domain Bacteria; phylum Acidobacteriota; class Terriglobia; order Acidiferrales; family UBA7541; genus Palsa-295. Next base: position 5,099 of record DASZMG010000056.1, read on the forward strand.
GCGATCAATTCATTACAGGAGGTACTTGCCGGGATGTCAACGTGGATTGTGCGTTCTGTGCAGTGAAGATGGCTAGAGGCGGGCCTTACGAACCCAAGCTTGCCGGGCGTGGATGCCAGAGTAAGCTACAATCCTTTCGCACAGGCTCACCGGCACACGCATAATAATTTGGGGGGTACCACATGGGATCGAAAGCCGCCACGATTTCCCCTCAGCAGGCCAACCGCTCCGTCAGCATAATTGCGGCGATATCCGCGCTCTCCGGACTGCTTTTCGGATACGACACCGGCGTGATTTCCGGCGCCATTCTGTTCGTTCAAGGCGATTTTCATCTAACGACGTTTCAGGAAGAAATCGCTGTGAGCGCCGTATTGCTGGGCGCAACCCTTGGCGCGATCTTCGGCGGGCGATTAACGGATCGACTGGGGAGGCGCAGCACGCTGCTGCAAGTGGCTGCATTGTTTGTAATCGGAGCGATCGGCACGGCGATTGCTCCGAATATGATCTGGCTTTCGGTGGGCCGACTGGTCGTCGGGGTGGCCATCGGGATCGCGTCATTCACCGCCCCGCTCTATATTTCCGAGATTTCGCCGCCGCAGGTTCGCGGGAAATTAGTTTCGTTGAATCAACTGATGATCACGATTGGGATCGTGTGCTCGTATCTCTCTGACTATGCGCTGGCCGGTTCACGCGGATGGCGCTGGATGTTTGGGCTGGCGGCGATTCCGGCCATCATTTTGTTCGTTGGAGTGATCTTCGTTCCGGAGAGCCCGCGCTGGTATATGAGTCGCGCGATGAAAGACAAGGCTCGGCAAGTTTTGGTGCGCATGCTCGGACCGGAGGCGGCGGAAGCGGAACTTACCGAAGTGGAAGAGAGCCTGAAGCAGCAAGAAGGCGGTTGGAAGGAGTTGCTGAGTCCTCGCTTACGCCCTGCGCTGATCATCGGAATTGGACTAGCCGTATTCCAGCAATTTACGGGAATCAACACGGTGATCTACTACGCTCCGACGATTTTTCAGTTCGCGGGACTGCATTCGCAAGCTGCCGCAATCCTGGCTACGGCTGGAGTAGGGGTCGTCAACGTGCTGTTGACGGTGATGGCCGTGTGGCTTCTGGATCGCATTGGGAGACGCCCGCTGCTGCTTTACGGGCTGGTGGGAATGATCCTAAGTCTCGGCGTTCTCGGATTCGCGTTCATGTCGTCGAATCTTGCGCAGGGATTGGCGCTGATCGCGCTGATCTGCGTGATGCTCTACGTAGCTTGTTTCGCAATTGGGCTGGGCCCCGTTTTTTGGCTGATGATCTCGGAGATTTATCCGCTGAAGATTCGCGGGCGCGCCATGGCGGTGGCGACGGTGATGAACTGGAGCTCAAATCTGCTGGTGACGCTGACGTTTCTGAGCCTGCTGCATTCCCTGGGGCGCCCGGGCACGTTTTGGCTGTATGCGTTCACCGGAGTGCTGTCATGGATTTTTGTGTATCGGCTCGTGCCAGAAACCAAGGGAAAGACTCTCGAGCAGATCGAGTCGCAATGGAGAGGAAGCGAGGCCACCAAGGCTGTGCAGTAGCTACGGCGAAATCTCTTCCAGCGGCCGATTCGTCGTTTCCGTAGCACCCAGCGCGACGAACGCACCCAGCAAGGACATTCCTCCAAACAGCAGAAATACACCCGGCACTCCCGAGCCTACAAGAGTGACGCCCACGATCGAAGGCCCGACGGCCGAGGCAATTCGCACCCAGCAGGACGCCATTCCGGTGCCCAGGCTGCGAAGGCGCGTCGGATAAATTTCGGGCGTGTACAGATAAAAAAGCATCGAGTTTGCGCTGATGAACAGAAAACTTATCGACGAGAGGATAAAGACTTCCTTGGATGTGTGGGCCCCGGTTCGCCAGAGTATGAGGAGCGGGACGCAGGCCAATGCGAAGGCGCCAATATAGGAGAGGCGACGGCCAAGGTGATCAACCAACATCGCGCACAGAAACGCGCCGACCAAGCCGACGATATTTGTGAGCAGACCGTAAAACAGGGCCGTCGAAACGTTCAAGTGGTAATACGTTCTGTAGATCGTCGGAAGCCAGGTATTAAAACCGTACGAAACAAAATAGGTAAAGATGGCCAGACCCCAAACAACCAAGGTCCGGCTGAGGTAAATCCCGCTGAAGATCCCTGTCCAGGAAGCCGTGCCGCGCGGTGGCGGCAGTGTGGTTGCTGGAAGCGCTGGATCCAAAGCCCGGCCGCCGCTGCTGGCTTCCTTTTCTATTTCGGAAACGATGCGGTCAGCTTCCTCAAAGCGCCCCTTGGACATCAGCCATCGCGGTGATTCAGACAAACGGCGAATCACGAACATGGAGAGCAGGCCGGCTACGCCGCCAATGATGAACATGGACCTCCAGCCATAGCGCGGCACGAGCCAAAAACCAAGCACAGCGGCGCCGGTCAAGCCCGTGGGAAAGATCAGCTCGTAGAGTAAAAAGAAACGGCCGCGTCCTTTTGCGCGCGAGATTTCGTTGATGTAGGTCGCGCCCACGGGAACCTCGCCACCCAGCCCGATCCCTTGGATTGTGCGCAGCGCCAGCAGCGATGCGAAATTCCAGGAAAGCGCACAGGCGAGGCTGGTGAGGGCGTAGACACCCACGGCATAAGTGGCCGAACGGACGCGACCGATGCGTTCGGCAAGCCATCCAAAGAAAATGCCGCCGGCGATCTGGCCGACAAAGCTCGCGGAGATGAGGAATCCAATATTTTGAGGGGTGAGGTGCCACAGTCCCGCCAAAACTGGCAGAACGTAGCCGATGCTGAGCGTGCCATAGGCATCAAAAAACGTAGCCAGACCCATGGCCACGCCGGCCTTCACGTGCCAGGAACAGATGTGCAAGCGCTCCATGCGAGCGATAAGCACGGCTGTCTGCCGCTGTTCTTTGGCAATGGTGATGGACGCTGACATTTTTGGCTTGCGACTGTGGTTTGAGCCTGCCGAAGGAGGCGGCGGGACGTTGTTTTATCGAACGGTTTGCAACGTTTGTCAAGCAGCGCGGATGGAGCGCGCGGATGGAGCAAAATGACGCGCTCATGTTCGCTTGACACGAATTGTGACTGAACCGAAACTGTAGATTCGGCTTCACCACAATAATCTGTCTGTATAGGGCGGGAATCGATATGACTGAAAGCAAGCCAGCGGCGCTGGTTACCGGCGCGTCCACGGGAATCGGGCGGGCCGCTGCGGTGGCCCTGGCGGGAGCCGGATTTGACGTGGCCATCAACTACGCCAGCAGTGAGAAAGCGGCGCGTGAAACGGCGAAGTTGGCCAAGGCAAAAGGCGCAAAAACGCTGCTGTTCCAGTGCGATGTGAGCGACGATCCGACCGTTCGAAAGATGCTTGCTGCCGTGGAACAGGAATTTGGACGCCTGGACGCGCTAGTGAACAATGCTGGAACTACCACGGAAATCGGGCCGAAGGATTTCGAGGCGCTGACACCGGAAATCTGGGATCGCGTGTTCGCCGTAAACGTGCGCGGCGTGTTTCAGGTGACCCGCGCCGCAGCTCCGATGCTGAAGCAGAACAGGGGATCCATCGTCAACACGGCCAGCATTGTCGGATTGCGGCCCGGCCCGCAGCCGCTGCCCTACGCGGCCAGCAAAGCTGCGGTGGTGAATCTGACGAAGCTCTTAGCGCTCAATCTGGCGCCGGAAGTTCGCGTGAATGCGGTCGCTCCCGGCTGGATGGAAGGCGACTGGATGGAACGCATGTTGAAGGACAAGTATGCGGATCTGATGGCGCGTCGCGCGAAGTTCACGCCGCTTCGGCGGGTCGCGACCGCCGAGGATGTGGCTGAAGTGATGCTCGATTTGATCACCGGCTGCAAATTCGTCACTGGTGAGGTGATCGTGATCGACGGCGGCTTCACTGCGTCAACGTAAGGGAGACCGGAAGAATGCTTGAGGGAGTTGTTCCTTTTCCGCCAGAGTACGCGCAGCGATATCGGGAGCGCGGATATTGGGTGGACAAGTCACTGGCACAGGAATTCGCCGATGTTTTCAAGCGTTACGCGGATCGCGTGGCCATCATCGATCGGGACCGTTCCTTCACCTACGCGGACATCGATCGTCTGACTGACAATCTCGCGCTCAATCTGCTGCAGCTTGGATTCAAGCCGCTCGATCGCGTCGTGGTGCAACTCCCAAATGTCGCTGAGTTTGTGATTTTGTACTTCGCATTGCAAAAGATCGGGGCGATTCCGATCGCAGCGCTGACCACGCATCGCTACGCGGAAATAAGCCAGTTTGTGGCGCTCTCCGGCGCGGTGGCCTGCGTAGTTCCAGACCGCCAAGGCGATTTTGAATACCCGCCTATGATCGAGCGTATCCGCAAGGACAATCCACAACTGACGTTCGGCATCGTACTGGGCAAAACGCCCGATGGCTTCCTCTCCCTCACCGATCTGATTTCGAAGCACCCCACTCTGCCTAAATCGGCGCTGGCCGAAGTGCGCATAGAACCAACTGATCCCGCGATTTTTCAGCTGTCGGGAGGCACGACGGGTATTCCGAAGCTGATCCCGCGAACCCACAACGATTACGCGTACAACTCAAAAGTTGCCGCGGAAGTGTGCGAGATCAAGGCCGATTCGATCTTGCTGTTGATCTTGCCGATTGCGCACAATCTGCCGCTAGCCTGCCCGGGAATCCAGGGATTTTTCTTCAAGGGCGGCAAGGTGGTTCTGAGCACGAGCACCAAGCCCGAAGACATCTGCTCGCTGATCGAGAAGCATCGCGTCACGCACATCAAGGTTGTTCCGGCGCTGCTGATTCGCGTGCTGAACGATCCTGCCGTTACGCAGCACGATCTTTCCTCGCTGCAAATTATTCAAAGCGGCGGACAGCGACTGCAGCCTGAAACGCGCATGCTGGCCAAACGCCTGATTCCCAGCGCCTTCATCCAGGAAAATTTCGGGATGAGCGAAGGACTGCTCACCTTTGTGCGACTGAAGGATCGCGACGACGTGCGACTGGAAACCGTCGGAACGCCTGTGTGTCCGGATGACGAAGTGCGCCTGGTGGATGATGATGACAATGTCGTCCCTTTCGGTGAAGTGGGCGAGATGTGCTGCCGTGGGCCCTACACCTTGCGCGGCTACTACGGTGTTCCGGACTACAACGCGCGCGTTTTTTCCAAGGACGGCTTCTATCATTCCGGAGATCTGATGCGCCAGCATCCTTCCGGCGCGTTCATCGTGGAAGGCCGGAAGAAGGATCTGATCAACCGCGGCGGCGAAAAAATCAGCGCGGAAGAAATCGAAAACCTGATTCTGTCGCATCCGGCGGTGAAAAACGTGGCCTGCATTCCGGTGCCCGATCCCGACATGGGTGAACGTATGTGCGCGTGCATTCTGCTGCGCGACGAGCAGAACCTGACATTTGACGAGATGAAGAAATTTTTGATGGGCAAGGAAATCGCTAAATTCAAACTGCCCGAGCGCATGGAAATATTGCAGGACTTTCCGCTTTCCACCTTCGGCAAAGTGTCGAAGAAGAAGCTCGTGGAAATGATTTCGGAAAAGATGAAAAGTGAAAAACGGAGCGGCACTTCAGCATAGCGAAGTCGAACCACGCAGTTTCCAAGGATTGTTATAGATGCGAATCATCGATCTGCACTGTTATCCCAACACGAAGGAATGGACCGCGTGCCAGCAGCCTTACGTGGACGCGCTGGCGGCTTACTGGAACCGCCCCTGGATACCGAAAACTGAAGAAGAAGTGCTGCAGGATTTCGCGAAGGCGGGCGTGGAAGCAGTTCTCGTGGCGCTCGACCTGGAAACAACCGTTCGTACCCCTCCCTGCTCAAACGATTTTGTCGCCGGAATGCAGAAGCGCCACCCAGAGCGGATCATTCAATCCTGGGCCGCGGTGGATCCATTCAAGGGAGAAAGCGCCATCCAGGAGGCGCGCCACGCCATCAAAGACTTAGGCATGCTCGGGTTCCATTTTCATCCGATCATGGGCCGTTTCGCGGTGAACGACCGGCGGCTCTATCCGCTATTCGAAGAGATTAATGAGCTGAAAGCGCCGGTGATGATCGATGTGGGCACCACGGGCATGGGCGCGGGAATGCCGGGAGGAATGGGCGCGAAGATTCGACATGCACATCCGGAAGCGATTGATGAATTAGCCGCGGACTTCCCGAATCTGACAATCGTCGCGGCGCATCCGGGCTGGCCCTGGGTGGATGAGATGACCGCGGTGGCGCTGCACAAAGGAAATGTTTTTTGGGAGCTGTCCGGCTGGGCACCAAAGTATTTTCCGCAGCAATTGAAAACCGATATTCGGAGCAGATTGAAAGATAAAATCATGTTTGGCAGCGATTACCCAAGCATTCCGCACGAGCGGCTGTTTCGCGAGTGGGATGAGCTTGGCTACTCGGACGAAATCAAGGAGCGGGTGTTTCACGGCAATGCCGAACGAGTGCTGCGGCTGCCTGCCGCGACCACGCAATCGCCCGCTGCGGCCGTTCCGGCCGGAAAGGAATCCCGCTGATGGCTACAGCTTTCATTTGCGAAGGCGTACGTACCCCCATCGGGCGTTATGGCGGCGTGCTGTCGCAAGTACGGACCGATGACTTGGCAGCGGTGCCGCTCGCGGAATTGCGAAAGCGTTTTCCCAAAAGCGATTGGGAGTCGATTGACGAGGTGATTCTCGGTTGCGTCAACCAGGCCGGCGAGGACAATCGCAACGTGGCGCGCATGTCTTCCCTGCTCTCGGGAATCCCGCATACCGTGCCTGCCGCCACAGTGAACCGATTGTGTGGATCAGGAATGGAAGCGGTTTCCATGGTGGCTCGCGCTATTGTCGCCGGTGAGCTTTCGCTGGGTATAGCCGGCGGCGTGGAGAGCATGAGCCGAAGCCCGTTCGTGATACCGAAGGCCGCGTCGGCTTTTTCTCGTGACGCGCAGATCTATGACACGACGCTCGGCTGGCGCTTCGTCAATCCGCTGATGGAAGAAAAATATGGAATCGATTCAATGGCTGAAACCGCGGAAAACGTGGCCGAGGCATATCACGTCGATCGACATTGCCAGGATCAATTCGCGTTTAGGTCGCAGCAAAAAGCCGCGGCCGCGCAGAAAAGCGGAATTTTCGCCGAAGAAATCGTGCCGGTGGACGTGGCTTGGCCAAAAGGATCGGTAAAGGTTGTCACCGACGATGAGCATATTCGTCCGGACACCACGCTCGAAAAACTAGCCAAATTGCCCGCGCCGTTTCGCGAGAATGGCACAGTGACCGCCGGAAACGCTTCCGGCATCAACGATGGCGCTTGCGCTTTATTCGTCGCATCGGAGGAAGCCGCTGCGAAATTCGGATTGACACCGATCGCGCGCGTGATCGGTGCAGCAACGGCCGGTGTCGAACCCAGGGTGATGGGCATCGGTCCGATTCCCGCGGTGAGGAAACTGCTGGCGCGAGTAAAGATGTCCATGAACGATGTGGACCTGTTCGAGCTGAACGAAGCATTTGCAGCACAGGCGCTGGCCGTGACGCGCACGTTGGGCCTTTCGGACGATAGCGAGAAAGTGAATCCGAACGGAGGCGCGATTGCGCTCGGTCATCCGCTTGGGATGAGCGGAGTGCGCCTGATTCTAACCGCAGCGCGGCAATTGCAGCGCTCAAAGGCGCAGCGCGCGATCGCCTCCATGTGCATCGGCGTGGGCCAAGGCATCGCCATGATGATTGAACGCGTCTGATTTCCTTCTTCGAGCGTCTTTTGTACTAGAATGAGCCGCGTCATTTAATCAGTTTTGCCGGGAGCTCTCATGGGCAATATCGCAGACCGTTATTACGCCGCTGTTCTGCTTCCTCTCACGCCATCGCTCAAGGTAGACGAACCCGCGTACCGCAAATTTATTCAATACTTTGTGCAGAACCAACGTTTCGCCGGCGTAGGCGGCCTTTGCATCAACCCGGAGGCGGGCGAGATATTCTATTTGACCCGCGCTGAAAAGCGCCGTGTGCTCGAAATTGCCATGGAAGAAGCTCAGGGCAAGCTGCCGATCCTTGCCGGGACCTGGGCGCTGACGACGGAAGAGTGCGTGGAAACGGCGCGCGACGCAAAAGCGCTGGGGGTCGATGGAATTTTCGTTACACCTCCAGGCGGCGCGCAAGACGTGACCTCCTGCTGGGACGCGGATACCTATCCCGAAATCTGGGGTGACATGATCAAGGCGCAAGATCGCGCTGTCGATCTGCCCATCGTCACGCACCCGGTGTCCGGATCGATGCCGCCATTCGCGCCGGGTCTGCCGGTGAAAGCCACGTTGCAACTTTGCAAGGAAATACCGAACATCGTCGGCTGGAAAATGACCTACGCCTTCTATGAGGGCTATCGCACCGTGGCCAAAGGGTTGCGCTCCCTCAACCGGCATGTGGCGGTGATGGGCGCGCTTGCATCGCGCTTCCATGAATACAATTTGATTCGCATGTTCGACGGAACGCTCAGCGGCTTTTGGAATTTCGCGCTTGAGCCAATGCTCGACCACCTAGAGGCTTGGAGGGACCGCGATCTGAACACGGCGTGCCAGATTTGGGATGGAGGGCTTTCGCAGCTTCAGGACTATGTTGCGGACATGGGCCGTTTGCACATCCGCTACAAAACCGCCGCGTGGCTGCGCGGATTGATTCCGAGCCCGTTCATGCGGCCACCCATGCCACGGCCGCTGCAAGGCGAAATTGACACACTTTACATTCTTCTGAAGAACGCTGGCGTTTCGGTCATCGAGAAATCGGAAGCGAAGCTGGCAGCGTAAGACACGTCAGCGTTCTCCTGCCGCAAGCTCTTTGCAAAATTCCACGATGCGCGCTTCGGACCAAAAGCGCTCATCCCCGCCCTCTTCCGCAATAAAGGCGCAGTGCCCCCCGTGCTTTGTGGCTAATAGCTTGATGTTGGGATTCGCGTGGACCGCGCCGTTCTGAAACGCAGCAAACGGCACCACTGGGTCGTCCTGCGCAGCAATAATCAATGTAGGCTTACGAATCTTTCCCAGAAATTGGGCGGCGCTCGATTGCGCGTAATAATCCGCGGCGCTCCTGAAACCGCAATAGCGTGCTGTAATTAGATCGTCGAAATCGCGAACGGTGCGAATGTTGCGCATCCCCTCAATTTTATAGGTTTCAGGAAAGAGACTAGCCTTGTGGCGCATGCGGCGCTTCAGACGCGTGACGAAATGCAGCTGATACAGAAAGTTTGCTCGCTCCTCCAGCTTGGCGGCGCAAGACGCCAAATCCATTGAAGGGGCAACCGCCGCAAAACCATTGATCTGTGGCGGCGTCGCATCGGCAAATTCTCCCGCCATTTTGAGGACGAGATTGCCGCCCATGGAAAATCCTGCCACGAAGATTTGAGTCAATTCATCTCGCTCCACCAGTTCCAGGACAGCAGCACGGAAATCGCGGCTCAAGCCCGAGTGGTAGAGCGTTTCCGTGAGATTCTCCGTGCCTCCACAGTTTCGCTGGTTTAAACGGATGACATTGAATCCCGCCACCCAGGCCTTTTCTGCAGTGCCAAGTATGTAGCCGGATTCGCTCGAGCCTTCCAGTCCGTGTACGAGAACAAGCGTTGGCGGTTGTTTCGGATGAGGTTGCCAATGGCATTCGCCGCGAATCTTCGTTCCCGCTTCCACCTGGAACTGGCGCGATTCGCTATTGGGCAAACGTGGAAACTTTCGTCGCCAGAAAGTGGCGGCCAGAGTCATCAAATGCCCGTTGCGCAGCGGCTTGAGTGGCGTGAATTTCTTCACTGCTTCTATGTTAGGCAGACGGCCACGGTGGCGCAATGGCGACCATTACCGGGTCTTTGGCAGCGGATAGTTGGATTTGCGGTAGACTACTGCGAATCTAGGCTACCATCTGAAGCAACTCACAGCGGCGGAGGTATACATGGCTCGTCGACAACATAATGACAGGCTTCTCGCCTCCGCTGGCTTGCTGGCGCTTGGCTTCGCCCTTTGTGAATTGATAATGACCACTCGGCACGTGGTAGCGTCCTCTCAGGCTGACAAGCACATCGCGAAACCTGCCGCCACGTCCTCCAAATCTCGAATCATCACCATCAGCGAAACCGGCTCCTACAACATCGGTAAGTTCAATGGCGTGGGTTACGAGCGAACCTGGGGGATGGTTACCGGCATCGTCGCTCCGGGTGAAAACGTCCATGGGCTAGAGGCGCTTGATCACGATGCCGATGGCAATTATCAGTACACCGCCGAATTCGAAATCATAGCTCCGGTCAAAGAAGGCGCCAATTCGGTCGTCGTTGTAGAAGCTGAGAATCGTGGCTCGCCAATTCTTCTCGGGGCGCTTCACGAAGCCCGCGGAGTAGGTCCACCTAGCTCAGCGATGTATCCCTCCGGAATGGGAAATGGATTTCTGTTCAATCATGCCACTTCGTACGCGCGGGTTCAGTGGCAGTACGGATTCGCTGCCGGCGTTCCCAAGAAAGCCGAAGGTGTGGGCGAAGTCATCATGCGCGATTTTGGACGCCTTCTGGCAGGCCACAGCAAGCCCGATCCAAAGTTCGCTTACGATCCGGGAACATATCGTACCGTGATTCTCGCGGGCATCAGCCAAAGCGCTTTTTACATAAACACATTCCTCGCTGAAGGGTTTAACGCAGATCCAGAAACCGGCCGAGCCGTTTTCGATGGAGTCATCGCCATTGACGGCGTGGGGGCTTGGCTGGCACTCAATCAGCTTGCCGCGGAAAATAATTCAGACGAATATCCATACGTAGTTCCGGACGAAAAGCCTCTCACGCCGTCTGAATTGCTGAAGCGCCCGCAAAGCGATCCCTTCTATATCGATGTTGCCAACTACACCGATTTTTACCGCCTGCGCGCCAGCGTGACGGACACGGCCGAACTTCCGGACCGCATGCGCCGCTATGATTGGCCCAGCCCACACGCGGCCGCGAAGCCCGGTGCGACGGCCAGCGCCGCGGGCAAATGCGATGCAGGCGGGTCTCCCGAGCTGAATTCAATTTCGTACACACCCTATTTGCGGGCCGTTTTGCTGGGGCTCGAACGGACGCTCGATGTTCCTGAGGCAAAGAATACCTCGGAGCTTCCGCCCAATGCGCTTTTTAGGCTGCGAGCTTCGCCTTCGGATGCGTCGCACTTCAATCCCCTGCCGGGCGTCGCCCTGGAGGTGCCCGGGGTGGACAAAGACGATCAACCGGTGGGAGGCGTTCGCTTCCCGGATGTTATCTACCCAACCGGACGCCCTGTGCCGGTTTCGCTTTCTCCGGTCGTGACCACATCGATTGACGAGACCTGCGGGAACCGCGGGGGATGGAAGCCTTTTACGCGGGAGGAACTAGCCCAGCGCTACGGCAATCAGTCAAATTACTTGGAGTTGTATGGCGCTTCGCTCGATAAACTCATCTCTTCCGGATATTTGCTCGCCTCGGACCGCGAGGAGATGTTAAAAGTCGCCGCGCTCCGCTACACAAATCCGTGACTAACGTCGCTTCGTTTTCGCGTCACTTGCTTTGAATACGGGAACCGCCTAAAATTGAGCGAGTTCATGGATTTCTTTTTCGACAAGAGAGCTTCGCGAAAGCCCAGCGATTTCGGCTGGGCTTCGATGTTTATGACGCTTCCCTGCTGCTTATCCGCGGCTAAAGAAAGGCTCAGGGGGATTTGATGATTGACGGCCCCATCCCCGAGGGTTTGACTTTTGACGATGTGCTTCTGCTTCCCGGAAAATCGTCCGTTTTGCCGGCGCAGGCCGACACGCGCACTTGCCTCTCGCGCAAGATCGCACTGAATATTCCGATCGTAGCCGCGGCCATGGACACGGTGACCGATGCGCGCCTGGCGATCGCCATTTCGCGCCAAGGCGGCATTGGCTTCGTACACCGCAATATGACCATTGACCGCCAGGCCGAGGAAGTCGATCGCGTGAAGCGCTCGGAAAGCGGAATGATCGTCGACCCGGTGACCATCGCCCCAGAGATGACCGTGCGCCAGGCGCTGGAGATGATGAACAAATACAAAGTCTCCGGCGTTCCGGTGACGCGTGGGCCGCGCCTGGTGGGCATCCTCACGAATCGCGACCTTCGTTTCGAGCGCAACCTCGATCAACCCGTTGCCAACGTGATGACCAAGGACAATCTCATCACCGTGCCCGTGGGAACCACGCTCGAAGAAGCGGAACACATGCTGCAGCGGCATCGCATCGAAAAGCTTCTGGTGGTCGATAAGGATTTCAACCTGAAAGGACTGATTACCGTAAAGGATATTCAGAAGAAGATTGAATTTCCGAATGCGACGAAAGACCCGCAAGGCCGCTTGCGCGTGGGCGCAGCCATCGGCGCCACCGGCGATTATCTGGAACGCGCCGAAGAAATGGCCAAAGCGAATGTGGACGCGATCGCCATCGATACGGCGCACGGGCATACCAGTCGCGTAATGGACGCCATCCGGAACGTGAAGCGCAAATTTCCGGATTTGCAGCTTCTTGCCGGCAACGTGGCCACGGCGGAAGGAGCACGCGATCTGATCGCGCTCGGTATCGATGGACTGAAAGTGGGTATCGGCCCCGGCTCGATTTGCACCACGCGCGTGGTGACAGGCGCCGGAGTGCCGCAAATCACCGCCATACTCGAAGCCACCCGCGCCGCCGAAGGCACTGGCGTGCCGGTGATTGCCGATGGCGGAATCAAATTCTCCGGCGATATCACCAAAGCGATCGCAGCCGGTGCTTCCGCGGTGATGATTGGCGGACTTTTCGCCGGCACAGAAGAATCGCCGGGCGAGACAATCCTTTATCAAGGGCGCACCTTTAAGTCCTACCGCGGGATGGGCTCGCTGGGGGCCATGGAGGCGGGATCGGCCGATCGCTACGCGCAGGAAGGCGTCGAGCGAGGTAAATCCGTTCCCGAAGGAATCGAAGGACAAGTTCCTTACAAGGGCCCCTTGTCGGGCCTGATGGAACAGCTCGTCGGCGGGTTGCGCAGCGGCATGGGTTATTGCGGCGCGGCAAACTTGAAAGAACTTCAGGAACGCAGCAAGTTCATTCGCATATCCTCCGCAGGACTTCGTGAAAGCCACGTCCACGACGTGATCATCACCCGCGAAGCGCCGAATTACCGGTTGGAATAATTGCCGATTCGCTCGCCCAACCCCGCGCAAGCGAGCGGCAGACCGGCTGGCAGTTCATCTAAGTCGGACTGGGTTCACTGTTTGTGGCCGGTGGTTCTTTGGGCCGTACTAATTTCGATTTTCTCAACGGGAATCTTCACGGACCAACATACTTCCACGGTCATCATTCCCGTTCTGCACTGGTTGTTTCCGAAGGCGTCCCACCACACCTTGCTGCTCATGCATCATTACATCCGGAAAATCGGGCACTTCGTGGAATATTTCGTTTTCAGTCTTCTAATTCTCAGGGCGATTCGGGCAGGGCGGAAAGACACGCGGCTTACCTGGGCACTGGCAGCCGTCCTCATTGTGGCCGGGTATGCTTCGCTGGATGAGTTTCACCAGTCATTCGTTCCGGGACGCACGCCGGCAGTTACGGACGTGCTGCTCGATACGTCGGGCGGAGCCGCGGCACAAATCATCGCCGCCCTGGTTTTGCTTTGGGGGCACGTTCGCCATGAGCAAAATCGAGAATCGAAAAAAGTTTAGGCCGCTGCTTTTCTATTGTCCTTTATTTGTATTTGCGGGACTTCCCTGTCCACCGGGTTCGAGGTAGCCAATCTTGTCGTTCATGAATTCCGTGAACCACACCCTGCCGGTGTTTGGATCCACGGCCGGAAATCGCGGCGAAGCCTGTGTGGATGGGATCGGGTATTGATCGAACTTCTCCGTCTTTGGATCGAATTTCGTGATGTAGTTGCCGTTCAGATCCGCATACCAGATGTCGCCGGTCTTGCGATCCGCGGAGATGCCATACGGCATGGCAAACTCAGTGGGCGCTTTATACATCGTGAATTTTTCAGTTTTTTGATCGAACTTTCCGAGCCGGCTGCCCCAGAAAACAGCGAACCAAACATTGTCGTCCTTGTCCACTTCCACGCCCTTGATGCTCGGGCTTTCCGGCGGTGTGAACGTCTTCATCTCTCCAGTCTTCGGATTCAACCGGATCAGCAAACCCACCGATTCGATGCTGGTCCAGATCATCCCCTTCGAATCAGCCTTGGTGTCATAGGTACTTTGTCCGATGGGCATAGGATCTTTGCCCGGAACGTTGTGCCAGGCCTGCCAAGTATCTTTCGAATACTCGGTGCCTTTGGGAATCGGCAACTTGTATTCCTTGAACTGCTGCGACTTCACATCAAATTCGAGAAGTGTGGTTCCTGACGTCCAGACATTGCCGTCATTGTCGATGCCGAGAGTGTGGGTGCGAGCTTTGTTTCCTGGAAAGTCGTACGTCTTGATCTCGCCGGTTTGGGGGTTGAGAGACGCCAGCTTTGCGGGAATTGTCGCCCCGGTGAGGGTCATCCAAAGAGTTCCCTTCTTATCGAACGCTCCGGTGTGCGGCCCTGAATGCGGCCAAGGGAGCGGATATTCGGTAAATTCCTCGGTTTCCCAGTTGAATTTGGCAATCTTGTTTCCATGCTCGCTGAGCTCGCTGAACCATCCGTTACCCTGCGCATCGGTGGTGATGCTGTGGGCGAACGGATCGCGTGTGGGCACACGAAATTCATGCATCGTAGCTTTCAGCACGACATCGGAAACCGGCGCGTGCTTCACCTGATCCATCATGAGCGTCGCATCTGGACCGAAGTACTGCGAATCCGGGCCGAAATATTTTTCGAGGGCCGCGCTCAACGCCGCCAAACGGTCGCCGCTAAAAGCGGGATCGTCAAAATAGCGGCCGCGCGTCATTGTGGGGATAAAGCTCGACCATTCCGCCGCGGTCATGCCGGCGCGCCGGGCCGGATAGGTGAGCGCATGGCAGCGAATGCATTCAATTTCAAGCAGCCGCGCCTGATCCGTATTCGGCAGAAGCTCTTCCACTTCGGCGCTGGTGAGTTGCGAAACATTGAACGAAGGCGTCAACGTGAAGTTCGCATCGTCTGCCTGAGTTGAATCCTTGCTGAGCCTCTTCGTGCCAAATCCGTACATTTCCGCCTTTACGTCGTACGTTCCCGCCGGAACGGCGAGCGAATATTTCCCATCCGCCTGGGAAAAGCGCGCGACCAGCTTGGTGCCTTGGGACGCCGAGACCATAGCGCCTTTGACGGGCTTTCCGGTGTTATCGGTCACGGTACCTTTGATCGTCGTCGGGTTTGCGGCGGCGAATGCCGAAGCCGCACAGAAAATGAGCAGAACACCTAGCGTAAAATTTCGCGCGGTAGCAAGCATGGACTCCTCCTGTCTACGGAAGCTTGTAAAGCGGACCCGATCCCCTATGTGGGCGGTTATATCACATGCATTTCAAATGCAGCAGGAATTTCATTGTGGGGGAAATGCAGTGGCGCACAAGGCTTAAGGCAGGTCAAAATAAAAAGGCCCGTTCACATTCCTACGAACGGGCCCGCACATCCTAACGAATCTGACGCTACTTCTTGGCGTTCGCTTCTTTCTCTTCCGGTTCTTCAGCGGCCGCAGCTTTGCGCGGCTTTTTTTCTTTCTTCTTGAGTTCCGAACCGATGAATTCGAGAATCGCCAGTTCGGCGCCATCACCAATGCGCCAGCCGGAGCGAACGATGCGCGTATAGCCACCGGGACGGTCTGCGAAGCGTGGCGCAAGTTCGCCGAAAAGCTTCTTGGTGGCATTCATGGTCATCAGGAAAGCGGCAGCCTGACGGCGCGAATGCAGCGAATCCCGCTTGCCGAGTGTAACCATTTGCTCGGCAATGGGACGCGCAGCCTTCGCACGGCGAAGCGTGGTCTGGATACGCTCCTTCTCAATGAGGTTCGTGACGAGGTTCCGGAGCACAGCTCGCCGATGAGCGGGTTGCTTTCCGAGTTTCGAGCCTGAATTAAGGTGTCTCATGTTCGCTTTCCCGGGCTAAAGAGCCGTGGTTTCCTCGGACATTGGAGGCGCGGTCTGGCTCGGCAGCGGCGGCCAGATGATGCGGCCATGCTCGTCGAACTTCATTCCGAGGCTCAAGCCCATCTTGTGCAGTATGTCCTTGATCTCGTTGAGCGACTTGCGTCCAAAGTTTTTCGTCTTGAGCATTTCCGATTCGGTCTTCTGCACAAGTTCGCGAAGGTTCTGGATATTCGCGTTCTTTAGGCAGTTATAGGAACGTACGGAAAGCTCGAGTTCTTCGACCGAGCGATCAAGAAATTCGAGTCGTGGATCCGCATAATTCTCCACGGCCTCCTCGGTCAATTCCGGCGTCTCCTCGAAATTGATGAAGATGCTCATGTGGTCCTTCACCAGCTTGGAGGCCAAGCCGATGGCATCCTGGGGAGTGATGGCCGCATTGGTCCAGACTTCGAGGGTGAGCTTTTCGTAGTCCGTCATCTGCCCTAACCGAGCCGCTTCCACCGCGTAATTCACTTTGCGAACCGGCGAGTGAACGGAGTCAATTGGAATGTAGCCGATCGGTAGATCTTCGTCGAAGTTGCGGTCGGCCGCCACATAACCGCGCCCGTTCTTGACGCGCAACTCCATTTCGAGCTTGCCGCCTTCACTCACGGTGGCGATGTAGACGTTCTTGTCGAGCACCGCGATGTTCGCGTCTTCCTCGATTTTGGCAGAGGTAACCGGCCCCGGCGTATCGACGATCAGTGTGATGGTCTTGGGTTGATCGGTGTTCAGCTTGAGTGGCACCTGCTTCAGGTTGAGAATGATGTCGGTAGCATCCTCGACGACGCCTGGGATCGGAGAGAACTCGTGCAGAACGCCTTCGATCTTCACCGCGGTAATGGCCGCGCCTTCGATGGAACTCAACAAAGCGCGACGAAGAGAATTGCCTACGGTAGTGCCCCAGCCGCGCTCGAACGGCTGCGCGGAAAACTTCCCGTACTTATCGGTCAGCGTCTCCGGTTCTGCCGCGAGCCGCTTTGGTTTCTGAAAACCTTTCCACATATTGCTACTCCTTCCGGCCAGCATAAGCAGGCCTTACGAAACTTCTGGACGTGATGAAAACGGATGACCGCGCTACTTCGAGTAAAGTTCGACGATCAACTGCTCGTTCATCGGCGGCGTCGAAACATCCTCGCGGCGCGGCAAGGCAACCACGCGAGCCTTGAAATTCTCGCGGTCGATATCAAGCCATGGTGCGACTCCCTGACTCTGCGCCAGATTGCGCGCTTCGAGCACCATGGTGTTTTGGTGCATATTGTCCTTCAGCGTGACCTCATCGCCCACCTGCACCAGGTAGCTCGGAATGTTGACCTTATGCCCTTTTATCCGGACATGGCCATGAAGAACGAACTGCCGGGCCTGGGCACGCGAACCCGCTAGTCCCATGCGATAGACCACGTTGTCGAGCCGGCGCTCGAGAGTGATCACGAGATTCGCGCCGGTCGGCCCCTTGGCCCGCACGGCCTTCTCGAAATAGGAGCGGAACTGGCGCTCCAGCAAGCCGTAGGTGCGCTTCACTTTCTGCTTCTCGCGCAACTGAATACCGTATCCGACCATTTTCGCGCGGCGCGCCTGGCCGTGCTGTCCTGGGACGAAATTCCGCTTTTCAATGGCGCACTTCTCGGTGTAACAGCGCAGCCCCTTCAGGAAGAGTTTCATCCCTTCCCGGCGGCACAACCGACAAACTCCTTCACGATGTCTTGCCAATTGCTTCTCTCCTTTACTTCCACTCAGAAATCAAAATATCGAATCAGACGCGGCGTCGCTTCGGCGGCCGGCAGCCATTGTGCGGCACCGGAGTCACGTCCTTGATGGCGTTAATGTGCAAACCCGAAGAAGCGAGCGCGCGCACCGCCGATTCACGGCCTGCTCCTGGACCCTTCACCCGCACCTCCACCGACTTCATCCCATACTGATCGCGCGCCACTCCCGCCGCGGTCATGGCTGCTTGCTGCGCGGCATACGGCGTGCCCTTGCGCGAGCCCTTGAATCCAACCGATCCAGCGGACGACCAGCTGACCGCGCGTCCATCGGGATCGGTGAGCGTGACGATAGTGTTGTTGAACGTCGCCTGGATGCAGACAACACCGTGCGGCACCACGCGCTTCTCGCGCTTCTTGCGAAATTCCTTTTTGCGCTTCGACGGTTTCGCGCCTGCTGCCGGAGCTGCTGCCGCCGAGTCTTTCGGTTCCTTTGCCACGCTGTTTCTCCTGTTTTCATCGCGCGCCGGAATTTCAGCCGGCGCGGCAATCCGTTGCGCCCTACTTGCGCGCCATTGTCTTCTTCTTAGCCGCCACTGCGCCCTTGCGCGGGCCCTTCCGGGTACGCGCGTTCGTATGCGTTCGCTGTCCGCGCACCGGAAGATTCCGGCGATGCCGCAATCCGCGGTAGCACTGAATTTCGATCAGCCGGCGGATGTTCATCTGCATCTCTTTGCGCAGATCGCCTTCCACCCGGCCCTCGGCTTCGATAGCCGAGCGAAGACGCGTCACTTCCTCTTCGGTAAGGTCCTTGATCTTTTTCACCGGATCCACATTGGCCTTCTCCGCCAAAGAGACCGCGCGCTTCTGCCCGATGCCGTAGATGGCCGTGAGGCCGATCCACAAGCGCTTGTTGGGTGGTAAATCCACACCTGCGATACGTGCCATGCTTTTCTCCTAACCCTGGCGTTGCCGGTGCTTCGGATTCGCGCAAATCACGCGCACCACACCGCGCCGGTGGACAATCTTGCACTTCATGCAAATTTTCTTGACCGAGGCTCGAACCTTCATGCGACTCCATCCTTCCAAAACAAAAACCTGCCCGCCTGCCTACTTGTAGCGGTAAACAATCCGGCCGCGCGTGAGGTCGTAAGGCGAAAGCTCCACCGCCACCCGATCGCCCGGCAGAATGCGGATAAAATTCTTTCTCATCTTTCCCGAAATGTGCGCCAGCACCTGGTGCTTGTTCTCCAGCTCGACGCGAAACATGGCGTTCGGCAAAGGTTCAATTACGGTCGCCATTACCTCGATGGCGTCTTCCTTGCCGCTTCCCTCGCTCGGCTTCTTTTTTTCCGGCTCTGGTCGTCTCGCCATGTGCTCCTGTTAAGTTCGGTCTCCGCTCTTTAGTTGTTTCACCAGCACGAACCCTGCACGTCCCGGGGCCGCGTTAAAATCCAGGGACCGTTTGCTGTCACCGCGACAGTATGTTCGAAATGCGCTGAATCGCTGCCATCGGCGGTAACCGCTGTCCAATCGTCTTTCAACACTTTCACCGCCGGGCCGCCCGAATTCACCATGGGCTCGATTGCCAGCACCATGCCCTCTTGCAGGCGTGGGCCTTGCCCAGGTGCGCCATAGTTCGGGAGCTGTGGCTCCTCGTGCATCCTAGTACCGATGCCGTGCCCTACAAACTCGCGAACCACGGAATAGCCGTTCGTTTCGACCCACGTCTGCACCGCGGCCGAAATGTCGCCCAGCCGGTTGCCAGGCCGCACCTTTTCAATGGCGCGATCTAGCGACTCGCGTGTTACCCGCAACAGCTTCTCGCGCTCCGGGCTTGTCTTGCCGACCGGAACGGTGAGCGCGGCATCGCCAAAGTAGCCGTTCAACTCCACTCCAAAATCCATCGACAAAATGTCGCCTTCGCGCAACTTACGCGAGGCAGACGGAATCCCATGCACGATTTCCTGGTTGATCGACGTGCAAACCGATCCGGGATATCCCCGATAACCTTTGAAAGCGGGCCGCGCGTGCCGCTTGGCCGTATACTCTTCAGCGAAATCATCCAGGTCTTTAGTGCTGATTCCCGGCTTTACCATCGACCGCATCTTCTCGAGTGCACCCCAGACGATCAAACCTGCCTGGTGCATCTTCTCGAGTTCCGCCTGTGATTTACAGATGACCATCTCAACTTGCAACGTGATTCACAATCTTGGCCAGCTTGCGGCTCACATCTTCCATGCTGGCCGCGCCGTCCACGGTTTGAAGGACGCCTTGCCGCCGGTAATAATCGGAAAGGGGCTTGGTCTGGCGTTCATAAGCCTCTAGCCGCTGTTTCACCACTTCTTCCCGATCATCGGCGCGCTGCACCAATTTGCCGCCGTCCTTGTCGCAGACACCGGCAACCTTGGGAGGCAGATCGTAAATGTTGTAGATCTCTCCTCCAGTGCTGCAAGTCCAGCGACCGGTCAATCGCCGTAACAGCTTCTCGGGTTCTACCCGGATATCGATTACGATTGGCTTGCCGAACCCAAGCTTCTCGAGAATTGTGTCCAGCTTCTCTGCCTGAGGCAAGGTTCGCGGAAATCCGTCAAAAACGAAACCGTGTGCGCAATCAGGTTCTTTCAACCGTTCTTCGACGACCTTTATTACGATGTCGTCCGGCACCAGGCCGCCGCTCTCCATGATCGGCTTGGCAATGCGCCCTGTCGGCGTTCCCCGGCTCACCGCGTCGCGAAACATGTCACCGGTCGAAAGATGCTGCACTCCAAAGCGTTTGGCGATGAGTTTTGCCTGAGTGCCCTTCCCGGCTCCGGGAGGTCCCAGCAGAATCAGCGCATGGTTAAGCTGCATTCTCACTCGTGGAGAGGGATAGCCTCAGCCGCGGCGGCTCCGCACGCGGCGCCCCTTGGCTGCAAAGCCCTCGTAATTGCGCATAACTAGTTGAGCTTCCAGTTGCTGCACCGTATCCATGGCCACGCCCACAACAATCAGAAGCGACGTGCCACCGAAATAAAACTGCACTCCCAAACCGTCCAGAACGAATCGCCACATGTGCTGGTCAAACCAGTTGCCGCCCAGCCATACCGGCAAATGCTGCAAATGAATGCCGGAGATCAGCCACTCCGGCAGCAAGCAAACGATGGCCAGATAGATCCCGCCCACCAACGTGAGCCGGGACAAGATGCGGTTGATGTGCTCCGAGGTGTTGCGGCCGGGCCGAATCCCCGGAATGAACCCGCCGTACTTGCGCATGTTGTCGGCGAGCTCCGTGGGATTGAAAATGATGCCCACGTAGAAGAACGCGAAAAAGATGATCAGTGTTACGTAGATCAGCGTGTACAGCGGCTCGCCCCAACTGATGGCCTTGGCAAAGCGGTCGAAAAACGGCGACTTGTTCTGGAAAATCAACGCTAGCGTCTGCGGGAACGTCAAAAGCGAGCTCGCGAAAATCGGCGGAATCACGCCGCCGGAATTCACGCGCAACGGCAAGTAGGTCATCTGCCCGCCCATCACGCGTCGTCCCATCACGCGCTTAGCATACTGCACTGGGATACGTCGCTGCCCGCCTTCCACGAATACAATGAAAGCGATGACACCAATCATCAGGGCCAATAAGCCAAGCAAGGCAATCGGCGTGAACGACCCCCACTGCTGCGTCTTGGCCTTATCCCATAGATCGCCCACCGCTCTCGGCAAGCCAACCACAATCCCAGCAAAAATGATCAGCGACATACCGTTACCGATGCCGCGATCGCTGATCTGTTCACCGAGCCACATAATGAAAGCCGACCCGGTAGTAAGCGTCAGCATGGTCATCAGGATGAAACGTATGCCGGGGTTGTAGACTAGCGCCTGCCCTGAAAGGTTCTGCCGCGTCAAGGTAAGCGCGATCGTGAACGACTGAAACGCGCTCAAAATAATGGTCAGGTAGCGCGTGTATTGCGTGATCTTGCGCCGGCCCAGTTCACCTTCTTTTTGCAGGCGTTCCAGATAAGGCCACACCACCACGAGCAGCTGCAAAATGATCGATGCCGTGATGTACGGCATGATGCCCAAAGCAAAAATTGTCAGCCGGCGGAAGTTGCCGCCGCTGAAAAGATCGATAATGCCGAGCACCGAACCACGGCTCTGCTCAAAGAGTTGCTGCAAAAGGTCGGTATTGATGCCGGGCGTGGGAATGAAAGCGCCGAGCCGATACACTCCCAGCAACCCCAGCGTAAACAGGACGCGGTTACGCAGGTCCGGGGTGCTGAAAATGTTTCGAAACGCCTCTATCAGCTTCCTCATTAAATGACTTCAGCCTTGCCGCCGGCTTTTGCGATCTTCTCTTGCGCCGACTTGCTGAATGCGTGAGCCCGCACCGTGACGGCCACTTTCAGGTCGCCGTTGCCGAGGACCTTCACTCGATCCCGCAGCGCCCGCACAATCCCGCGGCCTGCCAGCAACTCCGGCGTGACAGTCTCACCTGCTCCGAATTCATTCAATCTTTCCACGTTCACCACAGAGTAAGTGATCGAGAACGGCTGCGAAAAACCCCGCTTGGGCAAACGCCGATGCAGCGGCATCTGGCCGCCCTCAAATCCGGGTCGCCGCGAGTAGCCCCGGCGGGATTGTTGTCCTTTGTTGCCGGCGCCGGAAGTTTTGCCCATTTTCGAGCCCATGCCACGGCCCACGCGCACCTTGCGGTGTCGCGACCCGCGCGGCGGCTTTAAGTTCGACAGTGTCGGTTCCATAGCCATCCTAATCCTGCACTTCCACCAGGTGATGTACCTTGGCGATCATCCCGCGGGTTTCCGGAGTGTCCGCGCGCTCCACAACCTGTTGCATCCGGCGGAATCCGAGCCCTCGGATGGTCTGGCGCATGTCGCGCGGGCAGCCGATGAAGCTGCGCACCCACTTGATTTTCAGGGTTCCTGACGATTTCTTTGCCGTGGCCATAATCGGTTCGCGGACTACGAAACGACCGCTTCCTCCGTTCCGCGTCCGCGCGATTCCGCCACCCGAGCCGCATCTTTTAGATGCAGCAGCGCATCGAACGTCGCTTTGATCACATTGTGCGGGTTGGACGTACCGAGAGACTTGGTCAGCACGTTCTGAATGCCCGCAACCTCCATCACCGCGCGCACCGGGCCGCCGGCAATCACACCGGTTCCTTCCGGCGCGGGCTTGAGTAGCACCTGACCTGAACCGTAGTAGCCAATCACCTGGTGCGGAATGGTGGTGCCCTTCAGGTTCAGCCGGACCATGTTCTTCTTGGCCTGCTCGATGGCCTTGCGGATGGCCATGGGCACTTCGCGCGCCTTGCCCATGCCGAACCCGGCGTGCCCGCCCTGGTCGCCAACAACCACCAGCGCTGAAAAGCTCAGGTTCTTGCCGCCCTTCACTACCTTGGTGACGCGATTGATCGAAACTACCTGGTCTTTCAGGTTCGCCTGATTCGTCTCAATCACGCGGCGAACGGAAAGTGTATCTTTTAGCTCTTGTTTCGGCATAGTTTTCAGAACTTCAGGCCCGCCTCACGGGCCGCATCGGCTAAAGCCTGCACGCGGCCGTGATACTGATATCCGCCGCGATCGAACACCACTTTCTCGATTCCTTTTCCCTTGGCTCGCTCCGCAACAATCTTGCCCACCACTTTCGACGCGGCGATATTGCCGCCGCCCTTGATGCTCGCCTTAACCTCGGCGTCGAGCGAACTCGCCGAAACCAGCGTGCGCCCTGTCTGGTCGTCGATGACCTGCGCGCGAATATGTCTGCTCGATCGATGCACGCAAAGCCTGGGACGCCCAGGTGTGCCGGCAAGTTTCTTGCGCATGCGCACGTGGATGCGCTGCCGATGCGCCTCTCGCGATAATCTTCGTACCGGTGCCGCCACTCGTGTTCTCCTTCTGCTTTAAGCCGACGTCTTCGCTCCGGCCTTGCCCGCCTTCTTCTTGAGCCGTTCGCCGGTAATGCGGATGCCTTTTTGCTTGTACGGATCGGGCGGACGCAGAGCGCGCAGATTCGCGGCAACCTGTCCCACTTGCCCCTTGTCCGCTCCCGAAACGGTCATGTGCGTTTGCTTGTCGACCGCGACCTGAATTCCCTCGGGAATCGGGAACTCAATGGGGTGCGAATAACCCAGCGCCAACACGACGTTCTTGCCCTTTACTTCCGCGCGATAGCCGACGCCGACGATATCGAGATCCTTCTTGAAGCCCTGCGTCACTCCGGTAACCGCATTCGACACCAGCGCGCGAGCCAATCCATGCAGCGCGCGGAACTCATCGTTCTCCCGCTTGGCCACGAGCGTGCTGTCCTTCTGCTCGAAGCTCACTCCACGCGGCACTGCCACCGTCATTTTGCCTTTGGGCCCTTGCACTTCCACCGCGGCGGTCTTGATCTGGACCTTGACCCCGGAAGGCAACGGTATGATCTTGTTTCCAATTCGAGACATAGCTTCTTACGCCCTCATTGTCTGAAAAACTTTTACCAAACCTCGCACAACAGCTCGCCGCCCACGCCTTCCTTGCGGGCCGAGCTTCCGGTCATCACGCCGCGCGGCGTTGAAACGATGGCCACGCCCATTCCGCCTACCACCTGACGGATTCCAAATTTTCCGACATAGCGACGCGAGCCGGGCCGCGAAACGCGCTTCAGGTCCGTGATTACGCTGCGGCGATCCGGCGTATAGCGAAGGAAAATCCGCAAGGTCTTCTTGCCCTTCTCGTCAACTACCTTGTAATTCGTGAGGTAGCCTTCTTCTTTCAGGATGCGTGTGATCTCGAGCTTCAGCTTCGAGGCTGGCAAATCGACACGCGGGTGCTTCGCGCGCGTGGCGTTGCGTATTCTCGTCAGTAAATCGGCAATAGGATCAGTGGTCATTCTCGTTCTTTCCTTGCGGCCCCTTCTCTAGTGGCCCTTTCGTTACCAGCTAGCCTTCACGACACCCGGGATTTCGCCCTTGAGCGCCAGGCCGCGAAAACAGATACGGCACATCTCGAACTTCCGCAGAAAAGCACGCGAGCGCCCGCAAATCCGACAGCGATTCCGCCTTCGGACCTTGAACTT
>DASZMG010000057.1:0-4955 GCA_035551975.1 Candidatus Acidiferrales bacterium
TGGGGCCAATCGGCAACCGCCTCATGCACGACCTTTATGCCGGGAAACTGTGACATGACGGCGTGAGCTCCACGATAGCGGTCCATTTCTGCCTCAATGCCTAAAAGACCGCGAATTTCGACTATCTTTCCGCGAGGCGTACCGTATTTCTTTTTCAGACGATCGACAATGAACTGGCCAGCCATTTCACCGATTTTGCGGTTATCGGCCTTAATGTACGTCGTGTAATTGGGCTGAACAATGTCGCGCTCCAAACAAATCACCGGGATTTTGCTGTCACATGCGCGGCCCATTACGGCCGTCAGCGGAGTGCGCTCATTCGGCGCCACAATCAGCAGGTTGGGACGTTCGCGGATGAACGCCTCGATTTGATCCACCTGTTTGCTGTCGTCCTGCTGCGCGTCGGCAATCACCAGATCGACGTCAGGGTCCTGCGAAAAAAGTCGTGTCATGAGCGCATTCTGCGCTGCGCGATAAGGCTCGGCATTATTGCACTGACTGAACGCAACAAGATATTTTTTCCCGCTCGGCTTCCTGGAGCAATCGAGTGTGAGCGGGACGAACACTGCCCCGAGCACAGCCAGCAGGTAGCGTCTATTCAAAGCTTTTTCTCGCTCTTCTGGATGGCAACAGCGAGCACGATAATGACAGCCTTGACGATCATCTCGATATTGCTGTCGACATTTTCGAGTCGCAGAATGTTTGTGAGCACGCCCATGATGAGCGTGCCAACGATGGTGCCCGCGATGGACCCGCTGCCACCCGCAAGACTGGTGCCGCCGATGACGACTGCGGCAATGGCGTCCAGTTCGTAGGCTACGCCGGCATTCGGATTCCCTTGATGATTCTCGCCTGCATAGATAATGCCTGCTATGCCGGTCAGAAGTCCCGTGAGAGTGTAAACCCAAATTTTGACGCGCCGAATAGGAAGGCCGGTATACCTTCCCGCTTTCTCGTTGTCGCCGATGGCGCGCACGTAGCGGCCGAAAACGGTCCTTTCCAGCATGATCCAAAAAACAACGGCCAGCACTGCGAAGATTCCGACAATAACGATCTTGCGGCTGAAAACAGACGCAAACTGAGCGGCAGCGTCAGAGCCGAAACCTATATCGATGTTTTCGTTCTTTGTGGTCCACCTGGCTAGACCGCGTACGCCGATCATGGAGGCCAGAGTGACGATGAAGGCAGGAATGCGGAGAGCCGATATGGCGATGCCGTTCACGGCGCCGGCCAGAGCCGATGCAGCTATGGCGACACAGACTGCCAGCGCCGCATGCAAAAGGGGATTTCCCGGTCCTGGCCGGGTGACGACCATGGCAACGAGAGATGTGGCGAGAGCCAGGATGCTGCCGACGCTGAGATCGATGCCCGCGGTCAAAATGACGTACGTCATGCCAAGAGCGATAATGCCGATGACAGACATCTGGCGCAGAATGTCAGTCAGGTTGCCGGGCTCAAGAAAAATATTTGCTCCGTCGTGAGCGGTGGGGCTTATGAAAATCGCGATGAGCACGATCCCGATCAGTCCGATGACACTCTTTAACTTGCGCAGTCCCAGCATGGCTTGCGTGGACGCTTTCGGAAATCGAGCGAGCGAAATCTGCGCCATATCTATTCGATGGTGCTATGGAGGGTGGCAAGAGCCATGATCTGTTCCTGCGTGGTGGAGCGAGCGTCTACGATGCCGGTGCATTCGCCTTCGCACATCACCAAAATTCGGTGGCAGTTTTGCAGCAGCTCAGGAAGTTCCGAACTTACGAAAATGATCCCTTTACCTTGCTTTGCCAGGTCCTCGACGATGGCGTAGATGTCCTGCTTCGCTCCGATATCGATACCGCGAGTGGAATCGTCAAGGAACAGAACCTCGGGATCCGCGAGTAGCCACTTCGAAAACAGGACCTTCTGCTGATTTCCGCCGCTGAGAGTGCCAACTTGAATTTTGTCCGAACTCGACCGCAGGCGAATGCGCTTGTGCACCGGTTGCGACTCGTTCATCTCCTTCCGGCGATGGATGAATCCTAGAGACTGAAAGCGGGCGAGCGAGGCCATGGTGGTGTTTTCGACTACGCTCATCTGCATCATGAGACCTTCCAGTTTGCGATCTTCGGGCAGAAGACCTAGGCCGGCGCGTATCGCGTCTTGCGGCGATCTCGGGAGAATATCGCGTCCGTTCAAACGAATCGTTCCGGCCGTAAGTCGATCCAACCCGAATAGAGCGGCGCCCAACTCGCTGCGGCCCGCGCCGACGAGGCCGGCCACGCCAAGAATCTCGCCTCGGTGCAGATGGAAGGAAATATCTCGAATCTTGGCGCTGTGCAGATGCTCGACGCTGAAAAACAATTCGCCGGGTTGACTCCCCATTTTTCCTGCGCGTGCCGCCAATTCGCGGCCGACCATCATGTTGATGATTTCGTCGAGATTTGTGTCCCGCGTATTGCGAGTGCCGATTGTGGCGCCATCACGCAGCACAGTGATGCGGTCCGAAATCTCAGAAATCTCTTTCATCTTGTGTGACACATAGACGATCGAAACGCCATTCGTTTTGAGTTGGCGAATGAGCAAAAACAATCGCTCCACTGCGTCGTCGGACAGTGAACTGGTGGGCTCGTCCATAAGAATCAAATGCGCTTTGAAGCTGAGCGCCCTGGCGATTGAGACAAGCTGCATTTCGGCCATGCGCAAATCACCAACCCTGGTGCGAGGATTGATAGCTAAAGCAACCTGATGGAGGAACGGACTGCAGAAGGCCACCAGTTCGCGCCAGTTTACAAACGGGCGGCGCTCCACTTGAAGATTGCCGATGACGAGGTTTTCGGCAATTGACAAGCTGGGGAAAAGATCGAGCTCCTGGAAAACTATGCCGATGCCGAGCTGTTGAGCCTGCAGGGGAGATGCAATCGGGACTGTTTCGCCTTTCCAACGAATATCGGCGGTATCGGGCTGGACAACGCCAGCGATGATTTTGCTCAAGGTGCTTTTGCCGGCGCCGTTTTCGCCCACAAGGGCGTGCACCTCGCCAGGGAGGACCGAAAATGAGGCGTCCTGGAGCGCACGTGTACCTTCGTAATGTTTGTTGACGTGTTCGGCGTGAAGGAGAGGTTGCAAGTGTTCGACCGATGGGAGCTAGCGACTATTGTTGGATTACAAAGCCTTCCCGGGCAAGAATCGCTCCCCCGATCTGTTGCCGATTGCGACCGTTCCAACTAATGCTGTAAGTGGTAGAAGGATCAGCACCGCTGAAGTGAATCCTGACATTTTTTAAGCGGGAAACCCGGTCAATGTGAAACG
Organism: Candidatus Acidiferrales bacterium; assembly: GCA_035551975.1. Lineage (GTDB taxonomy): Bacteria > Acidobacteriota > Terriglobia > Acidiferrales > UBA7541 > Palsa-295. The sequence goes on from DASZMG010000057.1 coordinate 3,289, forward strand.
AGATAGATGCACCATTCACGACAACATCGCTAATGGAGCAGGCATTAAAACCCACGCCCGCCTGGCGCGGAAGATCGATAAAGGCATCGCCCAGGCGAGAAGACATCATCTCGACAGATGCCATCGCGCTCCCGGTTCCCCAATGAAAGCCCGTCATCGCTCCGGGTTCGTCACGAAAACCCGTATGCGCCCAATTCTCCCAAGGAGCGACGGCGAAGGTGGATCGTGCGGCGGCGACGGCGCGCTCAAGATATTCCTGATTGCCGGTCGCTTCGTAATACTCCCACAACAGGACAGCCGCGTAACATTGCCGCGCATCGCTCCATTCGGCGTCGGTGTTCTGGGTGGTAAAGCCGCCGAGGAGCTTCGGCGAAAACGCCGGGTTGTTCCATACCTGTTGCGTGAGCAGCAGGTAATCGAGTACTCGCCTTCCCTGTTCAAGATAGTTTGCATCGCTTGTCAAACGAAAAAGCGCAAGGTAGGCCATGGCGGCCTGGATGGTGGAGAGATTATTCCGCGGATACTGGGCCGTCCAGCGGTCGTAGAAATCAAAGCTCTTGCGGGCGCAGGATTTGAACGTCTCGAAGTCGAACCAACGTTGCCGGGGTACTACTTCCCGAGTAACGAATGCCATCGCGCGCGCGGCCGCGTCGAGATATTTTGTTTCTCCAGTCTGTCGCGACAGTTGAGCAAGGAACAGCGCAGAACCACCTGTTTCCGCGTTGAAGTCGCGAAACTCGGGGCGCGGAACGAGATTTCCGTCGTACCAGGACGGAATTGCGCCCGAAGGTAATTGCTTCGAGATAAGGAAATCACCATAGGGACGGACGAAGGCGAGAACCTCAGATGCTCTGTTGGGGACCAGATCGTTTGCCCAGCGAAGCATCCAGTAACCGGTCCAGGACATGCAAAATGCATGATACGCGTCCTCGAATCCGGCCCAGCCGTCCTCACGCACCCAGCGCTTGTCGTTCAGAAGGTAGATGGTCGAGAAAGCGCCTTCGTGGCGAGGGCTGGTTAACGCCAGATTCAGCACGCTTTCCGCCTTTCGCTGGATCTCGCCATCATTGACGTGTTGGCCGTACAGATACCATCCGTACGCAGTTCGTAACGTCTGGAACCAGGAGTTGAACCAAGCATCGGGCTGCGTATTGTTCCAGTCTCCGGTAACGTTTCGATTGCTTGCGAGCGTGCCGCACTCCCTGTCACCACATTCGAATCCGTGGTAGACCGCGATGGCATAGCGCAACCATGCCTCCTGCCGCCAGTCTTCGAACAGCTCCAGCTCCGGCCGCACAACATTGCGTTGCAAATCCGGAGAAGCGAGTAAGTCCGCGTGACCGCGTTGAGCCCACAAGCGACGCACTACACGGCGGTAACCCAGTTTCTCGGGCTGGAGGGCTGCGACAATCGAATACTCGTATTCAACAAAGCCTGCAAGCGGGTGCAGACCGGCCTTCGGCGCTCGACGAAAATAGCTGTGTCCATACGGCTGGTTCTCAAGAGCTCCATAAGAAACCCAGGGCAGCGGGCCCGATGTGACGTCCAAGTCGAGAGCCAGGGGCGTGCTTTTTTGACCGATGAGCCGCGGCATGAGCGCAACGAAAACAACGCCCTGCTGCATCATCACCGCCGGTGATTTGAAGCTCCAGTTCGGAATGACATCG
>DASZMG010000058.1:0-35765 GCA_035551975.1 Candidatus Acidiferrales bacterium
AACCTGCAGAGCTATTTAGAATCGAAGGGTTATTTCGACGCGAAGGTCACGACTGAATACATGCAGGAGGGCGACCGCGTGTCGATTATTTATAAAGTGGACCGCGGATCGAAGCATCGCGTGGAAAACGTGGAGTTCGACGGGGACCGCTACTTCAGCGACCAGCAGTTGGAAAATGCGGTCAGCGTGAAAGCGGGGCACAGTATTCTTGGCTACACTTTTTCGCGCGGCAAATTCAGCGACCAGTTGGTTCAGAAAAGCGCGACGGCCATCACCGCGATGTATAAGAATGCCGGGTTTGCAAGTGTCACGGTGACACCGGATGTAAAGGATTACGAGCCGGATGTCGACGTTACTTTTCGCATCGATGAAGGTCCGCAGAACAAGGTTAATTCGCTTTTGATCCAGGGCAATACGACTCAGCCGAGGCGCGTTCTCTCCGGAAACGGCACCATCAATCTACAGCCCGGCAAGCCTTACTCGCAGCAACTGCTGGAATTGGATCGGAATCGCATTCTCGCGGTGTACCTGGACAAGGGTTACTTGAATGCGGATTTCAAAGCCACGGTAAATCCCGGCCCGGCCGATAAGCACTTGTTCAATGTGGTTTATACGATCGATGAAGGCCCGCAGGGACACGTGGAGCAAGTGGTGATCCTCGGCGAAAAAGTCACGCGACCGACCTTCATCAGCGAAATCACGCGACCGAATGTGGCCCCGGAACGCCCGCTCAGCCAGGGCGATTTCTTCACGGCCGAAAGCAATCTGTACAACCTGAATATTTTCGATTGGGTGAGCGTTCGCCCGCGCGAACCAATTTCCAATCAGACGCGCGACGACGTGCTGATTAAAGTCCATGAATCCAAACGCTACTCAATGGATATCGGCGGAGGAATCGAAGTAATTCCGCGCAGCGGCAATATTCCGGTGGGCGCGGTGGCATTGCCGGGAATTCCACCGATCGGCCTGGGCACAAAATTCCAGGTGAGCCAGAAGAGCTTTTTCGGGCCGCGGTTCACATTCGATGTCGCCCGGCATAATATGCGCGGCCGGGGCGAGACCGCCACCTTCTCGACCATTCTGTCGCGACTGGACCAACGCGGTGCGTTCACCTACACCGATCCGCGCCTTCGCGGCAGTCAATGGAATTCTCTGCTCAGCGTTTCGGGCGAGCGCACCACAGAGAATCCGCTTTTCACCGCGCGCCTCGGAACAGGTTCGCTTCAAATCCAGAGGTTCCTCGACAAGCGTCACATTAAGCAATTCATCCTGCGCTACAGCTTCCAGCGCACCGATTTGAGCAACATCGAAATTCCGGACCTGCTTCTGCCGCAGGACCAGCACGTGCGGCTTTCGACAGTTTCCGCCGAATATATTCGCGACAGTCGCGATAACCCGCTCGACGCCCACCACGGTGTGTATCAGACGTTCGATTTCGACGTCACGCCGACCGCGTTTGGCTCCAGCGCCAATTTCGTCCGCTTCCTCGGTCAAAGCGCATTCTATATTCCGGCGCGCCCATGGCTCGTCTGGGCCAACAATTTTCGACTGGGGCTCGCCAATCCTTTTGCCGGAAGCGAAGTGCCGTTGAGCGAGCGCTTTTTCTCAGGCGGCGCGGATTCCTTACGTGGGTTTCCCATCAACGGAGCGGGGCCGCAGCGGCCGGTGAACGTTTGCAGCAATCCGTCCAATGCTTCAACGTGCACCATCATCAGCGTGCCGGTGGGCGGAAATATGCTTTTTATTTTGAATTCCGAACTGCGTTTCCCCACCAAAATTATCAACAACCTTGGCGCTGTTTTGTTTTATGACGGTGGAAACGTGTACAGCAATATCGCCCTGAAGCAGTTCATCGATGACTACACGAATACCGTGGGTATCGGGGTGCGCTACAAAACGCCGGTGGGTCCGGTGCGGTTAGACTTCGGATATCGAATAACAAATGTTCCGGGCGTGAAGGCCACGCAATATTTCGTCACGCTGGGACAGTCCTTCTAGGGCGATGCAAGGGAAAGACGGCGGGCGTATGAACTGGGGAAAGATCATTAAAAGAACGCTGCTGATCGGCGTGGGCGTGATTGTGCTACTGGCCGTCGCGGCGTATGTGATCGTACACACCAAGGCTTTCAGCAACTTCGTGTTGGAAGAAGTGATTCAGAAAACCGAAAGCGCCACCGGCTCTCGTGTGGAAATCCGCGGCATGCAAATCAACTGGAGCAAGCTGGCGGTGGACATCTACGGGCTGATGATAGAGGGAAAAGGAGCGCCGCCGGCTGCGCCATTTCTCAGGGTGAACCACCTCATGGTTGACCTGAAGATCGTTTCGATTCTTCGCCGCAAGGTGGATTTGAGCGCGCTGATTGTTGATCAGCCGGCTCTCGATCTTCGAGTGAACGGGCAGGGCGAAACAAATCTACCCAAGTCTTCGAAGCCGAGTACCACGAATCCGGTGGATACCATATTTAATCTCGCCATCGGCCATCTGCAGGTGAACTCCGGGCAGATCCTTTATAAGGACGCAGAAGTTCCGCTGGACGTAGACGTGCGTGATTTTCAGGCGGATGCCCATTATGGAATGCTCGCCGGAACTTACAACGGAACGTTAGGCTATGACCACGGCAGGGTCGTTATGCGGGATTTCAATCCGATCGAACATTCGGCGCAATTGAAATTCAGTGCCAGCCGTTCGCAATTCGATGCGGATCCCCTGGTGATTCGTTCCGGCGCGACACGACTGGAAACGCATGTGAAACTCACGAATTACGATAATCCCGACGTGCAGGGAACCTACCAGGGAAGCGTGTCGACGGCGGAACTTGCGCACATAATGAAGAATCCGAGCCTGCCGAGCGGCTTGGTCAACCTGAACGGGTCGCTGCGGTATCACTACGAAGCAAACGCGCCCTTCCTCGAGAATATTTATGTGGATGGCGCGCTGTCCAGTCCACGGCTCGGACTTCAACTCGCCAGCACGTCCGCTACGGCTCAGTCGATCAAAGGTTCATTCTCGCTGGATAAGGGCAACCTGCACATCCCCGGGATTGAAGCAGACATTTTGCAAGGCCACTTGCGGGCACAGGGCGAGGTGCTGAATCTGGCGGGCCCGACTTCCACCAGAGTAAACGCCGATCTGACCGGGGTATCGCTGGAAGCGATTAACGGGATTTTACCGCCAGGGCCGTACAACCGCGTTCGGGTGGTGGGCCGCGCCAACATCGCCGTGCAAGCGGCATGGCCGAGCCGCATCGATGACGTGAACGCGCACGTGCGCATCTCCCTCACCGCGCCTGGCAGACAGCCGTCACCGCAAAGCATTCCCGTTAATGGTTTGCTCGACGTGCGTTACGACGGGCCGCGCAACTCGGTGGCGTTCGGGCAATCTCATCTGCAAACGGGCAGCACGCAGATTTCACTTTTAGGGACGCTCAGCCAACATTCCAACCTCACCGTGCAGGCGAACACCACGGACCTGAATGAAGTGAGCGGGTTGATCTCTGAAATCAGCGCGGCCATGGCCAAAAATTCCTCCGGTGCGGCGCCTCAGCCACTCAACATTCAGGGCCAAGGAAATTTTTCGGCGCAGGTTTCTGGCGCGGCGAAAAATCCGAGGCTGCAGGGCCAGTTGACCGCGCACAACGTGCAGGTGGAAGGCAGCGAATGGCGGCTGGTCCGCACCGACGTGCAGCTTTCCTCCTCGCGCGTCGCTTTGCAAAACGGCATTTTGCAGAGCGCGCCGCGCGGGCAGCTTACTTTCAACGGCAACGCCGGTCTTATTGACTGGTCGCTCACGCCGGCAAGCCCGATTTCCGTTCAGACCAGCGCCAGCAATCTGTCTCTGGAGGCGTTGGAGCATTTGGCGAAGCAGAACTATCCGGTGGATGGGACGCTTGCGGCGACTATTTCGATCAACGGAACCAGGCAAAACCCTTCCGGCAACGGCTCGATTGAAATCACGAAAGCCTCAGCATGGGAACAACCCATCAACAGTTTCTCCGCCAAATTCGACGCCAATGGCTCGACCATCAAGTCCACCGCCCAATTGCAGCTTCCCGCCGGCAGCGTAAATGCGGACGTCAGCTTTGACCCGCAAACAAAGCAGTACGAGGCGAATTTACAAACCTCGGGAATGAAGATCGGGCAGATTCATGCCGTGGAGCAGAAGGGGCTCGACATTTCCGGGCTCCTGAACGCTTCGGTGCGTGGACAGGGAAGTTTTGATAATCCGCAACTCACGGCGAAACTGCAGATTTCGCAATTGCAGTTCCGCGATCAAACCGTTTCAAGCGTGGAAGCCGCGCTCAACGTTGCTCGCCAGCACGCGAATTTCACTTTGCACTCCGTGATCGCACAGGGGGATGTGGAAGCGAAAGGAGATGTTGCTCTCACCGGCGACTACAACAGCGCCATGACACTCGATGTGCGCGCACTTCCGATGGGAACTTTGCTCACGACATATCTTTCCGGAGTGCCTCCTGAAGTGCATGGTCAAGCGGAGATCCATGCGGAGCTGAACGGACCCTTGAAGCAGCCTTCGCGCATTCAGGCGCAGGTGCAGATTCCGACGTTCAGCCTGGCATATCAAGCGGCGAACATCGCGCTCGTCCGCCCGCTGAAACTGAATTATCGCGATGGCGTTGCCACGCTGCAAGAGACGGAATTCAAAGGCACCGGGACGGATCTGACTTTGCATGGCGTGATCCCGATCAAAAGCGGCGCGAGAGCATTCGACATTGGCGCCAACGGAACCGTGGACCTCTCCTTGCTTCAAAGCTTCACCCGCGGTGTGAAAAGCTCCGGCCATATTGACCTGCAGGTGGCGGGCAAAGGCGATCTGCAGAATCCATCCGTTCAGGGGCAAGTGAAGGTCGTGAACGCCTATTTTTCGAGCGATGCGAGTCCTTTGGGTATTGAAGGTGTGAATGGGCAAATCAATCTTGCCGGGCGGCGCTTCGAAATCGCCGACCTCACAGGAAAAGCGGGCGGCGGCGACGTTTCCGCCCAAGGTTTTTTTGTCTATGGCTCGCCGTCGACTTTCAATCTGAACGTGAAAACAAATTCGGTGCGCCTACGCTATCCCGAAGGACTGCGCTCGGTGTTGAATGCAAACCTCCAACTTGCCGGAAGCACGGCATCGTCCAGCATTACCGGCCGAGTGGTGATCGATCGCCTCTCCTTTACCCAGCAATTCGATCTGGCCAGCTTCGCAGGGCAATTCAGCTCGGGCGTCTCAACCACCTCCAGCAGCGCTTTCGAACAGAACATGCGCCTCAATATCGCAGTGCAAACGGCGCAGGATCTCAATCTGGTGAGCAGCCAGGTGAGCATGCAGGGTTCCGCGAATCTAAACGTGACCGGGACAGCCGCGGATCCCGTGATTCTGGGCCGAATCACTCTGAGCGGCGGAGATCTGTTTTTTATGGGCAAGCGCTACGAGGTGCAGAGCGGGACCATCGAATTTTCCAATCCTGTCCGCACCGAGCCCGTTCTGAACCTTTACATCAAGACGACCGTACAGCAGTACGACATCACGTTAAACCTCACGGGTCCGGCCGATCGCCTGCGCACCAATTACACTTCGAACCCTCCGCTTCCAGCTTCCGACGTCATCAACTTGCTCACTTCAGGCGTGACCGCCGAAGAAGCGGCCACCAACAGCACTCCGGCCAGCACCAGCGCCGAGTCGGTGGTCGCCAGCGGTGTGGCCAGCCAGGTGAGCGGGAAGATTCAGAAGCTTGCGGGAATCTCGCAGCTGACCATCGATCCATTGGCCGCGAGTAATACCACCGATCCGGCATCGCAGGTTTCCATTCAACAGCGCGTCACTGGGAATATCCTGCTTACGTTCAGCACGGATGTCACTTCCACGCAGGCCACCACGGTTCAGGTGCAGTACCGCATGAGCCGCCAATTGTCACTGACCGTTCTACGCGACCAAAACGGCGGGTACGCCGTCGACCTTCGGTATCACAAAACGTTCTGAACTATCGGCCATCCAGGGTGGCGAGCCGGTTCTTGGACCGCAGGCAGGCTCACACACGACTCCTGAATGCCTGTGGCCGGCGCCGCGTCTGGCGGTGTTATATTCATCTGCTCGAGAAAATCATTTCCAACTAGCCGAGGGATTTGCATGAACGAGGAGATGCAGGAGAAGCTCGCCATTCGCGAGGTGATCGACAATTGGGTCCTGTGGAGTGACTCAGGCGACTGGGAGCGCTTCCGCACGGTGTGGCACGAAGGCGCATATATGTCCTCTACGTGGTTCGAAGCGCCAGCCGCGGAATTTTGCCAGGCACGCCAGGAAGGATTCGAAAAAGGTGTGAGCATCATTCATTTTCTTGGCGGAACCTCCATCGATGTGGCGGGAAACCGCGCCATTGCTCAGACCAAAATGACCATCTCGCAGCGCGCGCCTGTTCACGACGTGATCTGCGACGTTCTCTGTACCGGCCGGTTTTACGACTTTTTTGAAAAGCGAGGCGGCCGCTGGGGTGTGGTGTTTCGGCAGCCGATCTATGAAAAGGACCGTATGGATCCGGTGGACACGTCGCAACAGCTGAAGCTCGACAAAACGCTGCTGGAAAGCTTTCCTCCAGGCTATCGCCACTTGGCATACCTTCAAACACAGATTGGGTACAAAATCAGCGGCTTCCGGCCGGGTTTGAAGGGACCGGAAGTAGAAGCTCTTTACGGTCGTGGCAAGAGATGGTTGGCGGGAGAGGGAGGCGAAACAATCTGGCCGAATCGGGCGCGTTGACTGGAATTGAGGCCGTTTCTTTGGCGGCTACATCCCTTAGAGCGGTATCTACAGGGAATCGCGTATTGATGACTAGTGTTTACCCTGCAATCTTCGCGTTGAATTGCAAATGGGAAACATATTCCATTCCCGTAAAATCAGGGTCGAAGGGCCAGCGATGCGAACGACTCGCGCCTGTCGAGGATTGCGATGAGACGGCACGCGCAATGCTTGGCCCCGGAATGGGAGCACGTATCCTTCGTGTATTTGCGGTGTATTTATTCGCAGGCGGCGACCTGGCTTTCGATGCCGGGCCGTTTCCCGTTGCGCAATGACTAAAGCTGCTCCAGGGAGATTCCGCTCCGTGAGTGTTTCGAGCCGGATTAAACACTTCGCGCTGGCCACCGTCTATATATTCGTCGCCTTCCGCACGCCGCTCTACGCGGCACAAGTTCCTAAAGCGACCGAGTACGAAGTAAAAGCGGCCTACCTCTACAATTTCGGCAAGTTTGTGAACTGGCCTTCGACCGGTTCCGCGGGTGGCCAGGACGATTTCGTAATTTGCGTGTTGGGCCAGGATCCATTCGGGGGCGGTTTGCAGACCAGCGTCGTGGGAGAACGGGTCGGGGGCAAGCCGGTAATCGCGAAGCACATCGCCAACACAGAAGATGGCAGCCATTGCCGGATTATTTTTATCAGCGCTTCCGAGCAGTCGCGGGTGAAACAGGTTCTGATGGACTTCGCGCAGTCAGGCGCGCTCACCGTGAGCGATATGCCGGATTTTACGGCTCGCGGAGGAATGATCCAGTTCGTGATGCGCGACAATAAGGTGCGCTTCGAGGTGAATCTCACCGCGGCGGAGCGCGCGAGACTCAATCTGAGCAGCGAGTTGCTGAAGGTCGCGGTGAGCGTGCGGCGAGATCAGGAGCGGGAGAACTGAAGATGGCCGCGCGGAAACAGTCCATCACGAAGAAGCTTACGCGCATGAATCTGCTGGTGAGCGGGGCCGCGCTGGTATTTGCCTGCGTGGCATTTTTCACCTACGACTGGATCACTTTCCGCGAGCGTATGGTTTTGAACCGCGAGATCGAAGCGCGCATCATCGCGGCGAACACTACTTCCGCGCTGGTTTTCAACGATCCCATCTCCGCCAGCAATACTCTGGCAGCATTTCGCGCATCGCCGCGTGTGCTCTTCGCCGCGATTTATAACGCCAAGGGCAAACCTTTCGCCACGTATTGGCGGGAGAATCGCGCGGCCAATCCGCCTGTGCTGCCGGAGATAGCGAACCCGTCCGACGAGTACAACTTTCGAAACGGGGAACTCGATCTTTCAAGTCCGATCTTTCTGCAGGGACAGAGGATCGGCACGGTTTACATCCGGTCCGATCTTCGCGATATGGAGGATCGCCTTGTCCGCTACACGGAAATAGTCGCCGCGGTGCTGCTGCTGTCCCTGTTGGCGGCGTTGTTGATTTCGGATATGTCGCAGCGAAAAATTTCCACGCCGATCGTGGAACTGGCGGAGTTGGCTGACGAAGTATCGCGCAACAAGAATTATTCCGTTCGAGCCACGCCGACGGGGGATGCCGACGAGCTTTCCAGGCTGATGAATTCTTTCAACGAGATGTTGTCGCAGATTCAGCAGCGGGACACAGCATTGCAAACAGCGCACGATGAGCTGGAAGAGCGTGTTCACGAGCGCACCCTGGAATTGGAGAAAGCACAGCAGGACCTTCGCGCGCTGTCCGGCCGGCTGATTCAGATGCAGGACGAAGAGCGCCGGCGAATTGCCCGCGAACTCCACGACAGCGCCGGGCAGATTCTGATCGCGTTGAAGCTCAATCTGGAGCATATCCAGCGAAAATTGCTGCAAATGGGGCCCGAAGCTGCACGAATGGCCGAAACCCTGGGCCTGATCGACCAGCTCACGCGGGAATTGCGCACCATATCTCACCTGCTGCATCCGCCGCTGCTCGATGAGTTGGGACTGGTTTCCGCCGTGCGCTGGTTCGTCGAAGGATTTTCCGAACGAAGCAAGATTCCTGTAAAGCTGGAACTGAATGCTGATTTCGGCCGCCTGCCAAGCGAATTGGAGACCACGGTTTTCCGCATCGTCCAGGAGTGCCTCACCAATATTCACCGGCATTCGGGCAGCCCCGCCGCGAACATCAAAATCAGACGCGATGAAGGCAGTGTGACCGTGGAAGTGCAGGACTATGGGAAAGGATTAGCGTCCGGATCGGGCAATGGGGAAGCAGGGCCGGTAACTCCGGGAGTAGGCATTCAGGGAATGCGCGAGCGCGTGAGGCAGTTGGGCGGAAAGCTTACCTTTCACTCCGGCGCGAAAGGAACGCTGGTGATGGCTACGCTGCCGCTGGATAGTTGCGCGGAGGCGCCGTTGACGCCAGGCGAATTAGAAACAGGTGTGGTGAAAGAGCCGTTTGGTTCATCGCCGGAAGAGCGACGTTGACGGAACCAGATTCTTGGAGCGCGGGTCATTTACTTTGCCCAAGGGTATTTGGGCCAAGGGTATTTTACGCAAGGGTATGTTGGATAAGGCTACGTTTGCCAAGGGAGCCTTTTGCAGAGGCACGTTGGGCAAGGGAATCAGCATCCCCTGTTTGACGCGAAACACCAATCCTCGCCAGTGAATGGTGTTGAAGAAAAAGCCAGCAACCCATACACCGAAATTCACCAGGTCGCGGATCGGGATCATCCATAAATTGCGCCGTGTAACCGGATCGCCGATGCCCCACACCCCCGAAGTCCAGGCGAGGGTCAGACGCAGGACTAAGTACGCCAGGAGATAGCTCGCGGCAATCGGTTTGGTGGGTGCAGCCCAAGCCGCCAGCGCTGCCCAAGGCAGGCCAAACGTGAGTCCCAGGCCGAGGTAGCCGGCGCGGCGCACATTGCGCAATCCAATCGACCAGCGCAGTTCGTGCTGCAGGAAGTGGTGGCAGCTTTCGCGGGGGAAAACCATCCAGATCCATTTCCGCATGAGTTCGACGCGATAACCCTTGGCGGCAATGCGGTTGCCGAGTTCGAAATCGTCGGAATGATGGTCGGCGATGCCCTCAAATCCGCCGATCTCATCCAAATGCCGCTTGGTGGTGGCCAGGGACCATCCGAACGCGAACTTCATGTTCCCTTCGAGCTTGCGCGCCACCAGAGCACTGGGAGCCGATTCGGCCGGCACGCCCAGCGCGTCGAGCACGGAGAAAAAATTTCCGCCGGTAATGCCGCGGAACAAACTGGTTACCAAGCCGACCGCGCTATTCTGAAGCGGAGCGACCATTTCGAGCAGATAGTCCGGCTCGACACGCGCGTCGCTGTCGCTGATCACCAGCACATCGTGCTGAGCTTCCCTGGCCAACTGGCAAAGCTTGTTCACTTTGCTGTTCGCGCCCACATGCGCGGCGGCGGTCAGCAGCCTTATTTGGCGCTCGGGAAACTCCTGCTGAAGTTTTTCGATCAGCGGGATCACCTGATCGTCGCGATCGCTTACAGCGAACACAATTTCGTATTCCGGGTAATCCAAGCGGCAGAAGCTGGCGAAATTTTCATACGCTTCGCGGTCGACACCGCGAACCGGCTTCAAGATGCTGACCGGGGGCGTGAAGGTGCCGTCGGGTGCGGGAATTTTTCGCACCTTCCGGAAATAATCCCAGGTGCAATAGGTAGCCAGCACGTAGTAGACCAGCGGCCCTAGCGCGCCGAGACATATGACCCATTGCCAAAGGTTCATCTTGATCATTCGTTGGCTAACTCTTGTCCGTCAAATGCGCAGGAGTACACGGACTCAAACGAGTGGTAAGCGCAAAATCAGCGTATGGCCTATCGTAATATATTCGCGCTTGTCCTGCGTCAAGGTTTTTCCGGGCCGTCGAGCTGGGAGAAACCATTGCCCAGGCCGGAAACCTTTGCGAATCACCCAAACCACCCGCTTCTCTGTGTCGCACTACTTGCCGCACTGGTCAACAAAGGTCAATGAAATCAATTTCCCACGGTTCCTGATTCAAATCAATGCTAGCGATGGTTGTGGGTAAACTAAACCGTTTCGGTCCAGCGCTGCCTGGATTGAGGTATAACACGCCTTCTTTCTCAGACCGGGACACCTTGTGCGAATGGCCGCTGATCACTATGCGAAAACCGGCCGCTGCAGGATTCAGGTCGAGCGCATGAATGTCGTGCAGCACGTAAATGAGCGCCCGGTGCGCTTCCACAACGGCACTCTCGGGCAGGGAAGCGGACCATACGTCACGATCAGTGTTGCCTCGCACCGCGATCACCGGAGCGATTTCGCTTAGCGCATCCAGGATATCTTCCCCGCCGACGTCTCCTGCGTGAATAATCAACTCCGAACTACGGAGTCCCGCAACGGCCTCCGGCCTGAGCAGCCCGTGCGTGTCGGAGATGACGCCGATTCTGGATGGGAGGTTCATGCGGAATGGTCAACTTGTTCCTGAAGCAAAAGATTTGATGGCGCGCAACCGGACGCCCATCGGGCGTCCATCGATTTCATCTCGACACAATTCCATTTCGGCCCTCGACCGGAGCAGCCGCCGCCAGTATAGTATTTCTCTTTTGAAGTGCGTTCTATTGCTCACTTTTGCCGTCCGAAAAAATCCGGCGGTGATTTGATCAATATTCGCCCCTGGCGGTTGCATTTTGACTCGACGGACAATTTGAATGATCCAATCCTTCAACTATTCGGCTCTGCCTGCGCGGGTTGTTTTTGGATCCGGAACGCTGCCGCGTGTTGGCGATGAATTGCGAACGCTCGGCTGCGGGCGTGCGCTCGTTCTTTCCACGCCCGAGCAGCAGGATTCCGCGCAGCACCTGGCGGAAATGCTCGGGGAACTTTGCGCCGGCACATTTACCCAAGCAGCTATGCACACGCCCGTGGAGGTAACAGAACGAGCCATGCAACAAGTGCGCGAACTCCGCGCCGATTGCACGGTCGCCATCGGCGACGGCTCAACCACGGGGCTGGGCAAAGCGATTGCGTTGCGTACGGATTTGCCGCAGATCGCGGTGCCGACCACATACGCGGGATCGGAAGCAACCCCAATTCTCGGCGAAACCACTGAGGGCCGCAAGACCACGCAGCGTACGCTGAAAGTGCTTCCGGAAGTGATCGTCTACGATGTGGATTTGACGCTCACGCTGCCGCCAGCGTTATCGGCCACCTCGGGCATCAACGCCATCGCGCATGCAGTGGAAGCGCTCTATACGCAGGACGCCAATCCGGTGATCTCGATGATGGCGGAACGGGGAATCGAAGCTCTGGCACGCGCGTTGCCGCCGATCATGAAAAATCCTTCGGACAGATCCGCTCGCTCCGAAGCGCTCTTGGGCGCGTGGCTGTGCGGAGTATGTCTGGGAGCCGTTGGCATGGCGCTGCATCACAAGCTCTGCCACACGCTCGGTGGCAGCTTTAACTTGCCGCATGCGGAGACGCACACAATCGTGTTGCCCCATGCGGTCGCTTACAATTCGGTAGCCGCGCCGGAAGCGATGGATCGCGTCGCGCGCGCTCTCGGAGCTGCGAGTGCGGCACAAGGGCTTTTCGATTTAGCTAAATCTTTGGGTGCGCCCATGGGCCTGCGAGAAATAGGCATGCCCGATAATGGCCTCGATCTCGCGGCCGAACTGGCCATAGCGTCGCCGTATTGGAACCCGCGCCCGATACACCGCGCTGGCATCCGCGCGCTGCTCGACGACGCCTTCTACGGAAGGCGCCCCCGCTCTTGATCCCGCGCGCGGCTGAAATTTCAACCTTGCCGTTCGGTCTCTCGCGTGCCTTCGCGGTCGAGTGCGCCATTTGGGGGAGGTCCCGCGCATGAGCGCCGACCAATTTACGGTCCCCATCGATCAACGCCACTTCGAAGACTATGTCCCCGGCAGCATTCACGAGTATGGCCCTATCGCCGTGAGTGAAGCCGAGATTATCGACTTCGCCAAAAAATTCGACACGCAATATATCCACACCGATCCGGAGAAAGCTGCGAAAGGTCCGTTTGGCGGTTTGATCGCCAGCGGCTGGCACACAGCCAGTTTGATGATGCGGCTCTATTCGGACAACTTCATTTCAAGTGTCGCCGCCATTGCGTCTCCTGGCGTCGACGAATTGCGCTGGATCAAGCCGGTGCGTCCGGACGATTCGCTTTCGATTCGCATTACCGTACTGGAATCGCGGCGTTCGCAATCCAAGCCACACATAGGGATGGTCCGCGTGCTGGTCGAGGTTTTCAATCAGCACAAAGAATTGGTAATGACGCTGAAGCCGATGAACCTTCTCCGCTGCCGGACTTCCCCCTAAGTGAAAACCCGTAGGAGCTTTATTTTCATCGGAAAACCTTGACACATCCGCGCTAGCCGTGGTCTATATGTATGCAAGTTTTGCATTGTTTGGGGCGGGAACGGGAATGATCGTGACATTTCAAATACCGTTTAAATCTGTGTGAGTGATCTGTTCGACTGTTAATTGGGGTGGGACGTAATTCTGAGTGCTATTTTTTCTGCCAGGAATTTCTCCCCAAAATAAAAATACTTCCGGCATTGCCGCCGGATTTTCCGATCAGTTGAGGAGGCTTCATGGAACGGAAGTTAGCAGGTCTGAAATCATGCAGTTCTTTATTGGGTCTCGGCTTAGCGCTGGTCCTGACCATGGTTGTAGCTGTTTCATCCTTTGCTCAGTCCACCAGCAACATTGTCGGTACCGTGAAGGATACGACAGGCGCTGTGATTCCTGGCGCGACTGTGACGGTTCAGAATACCGAAACGGGACTGATGCGTACGGTCACATCGGGAAGCGATGGCGCGTTTCGTGTCCCCGCCATGCCGGTCGGCCACTACACAGTGAAATTTGAGAAGACGGGCTTTAAGACTGAAACGGATCAAGGCCTGGTGCTGGACGTCGGACAGGACCTCACGGTCAACGCCTCTCTCTCCGTCGGTACTTCCACGCAGGAAGTCGTTGTGACCGGCGAAGCTGCTCTCGTTAATACGCAGGAAACTGCGCTCGGCGGTCTGGTGAACGAGCAGAGCATTGCCGACTTGCCTTTGAACGGGCGCAACTATATCGACTTGAGCTTGCTGCAACCCGGTGTAACGCAAAAACAGAACAGTTCCGGTGCCGCGGGTACGGGCGGCACCTGGTTCAGCAGCCAGGGCGCGCCGGCGTATTCGAACATTTACACGCTCGATGGCGCCATTCTCAACAATCAATATTGGGGCAACAGCGCATCGCTTGCCGGTAACACGCTCGGCGTGGACGGCATCCGCGAATATAAAGTGCTCACCAACGCCTATGACGCTTCCTACGGAATGTCCATGGGCGGCCAAATGGTCATAGCCAGTAAAGGCGGCTCGAATAGCTTTCATGGAGATGCCTTTGATTACCTGCGCAACAGCGTGCTGGACGCGAGGAACTACTTCGATGGGCCGCCTTCTCTGATCGGCCATCGTCTTCCGGAATTTCGCCGCAATAACTTCGGCGGATCGATCGGCGGTCCCATTCGGAAAGACAAGACTTTCTTCTTTGCCGTTTATGAAGGCCTCCGACAAAATGTCGGATTCACCGCTGCCGACAGCGTGCTGCCTGCTGCCTGCCATGTTTTCAACAATCCAAACACGAATAACACGACGCTCGCTAATCCAACTGGATGCTCAAATTCCGGACTGACCTCAACAACGAACATCCCTGCTGTTGTTCAGCCGCTGATCGCTCTCTATCCGACTCCTAATCTACCGGGAAACTTGTGGACCTTCCCGACCAGCAGCTTGCAGAACGAAGATTACGGCCAGGTTCGCATCGACCATAATATCGGCGCTTCCGACACTCTGTTTGGCCGCTACACAATCGACAAGGGCAACGTCGATAACGCCAATACCAGCACTCTCACCATCGACCAGGGCGTAGCCTTTCCCACCAACCGTGTCCTCGGAACCAGCATCGGCCAGTTTTTGACCGTCAGTGAGAACCACATTTTCTCGCCGTCACTGTTGAATACGGTCCGCCTCTCCTTCAGCCGGAGCAACTTTCCTTCGGACAACGCGTGGATTAACAATCTGCCCGGGATCGGCAACCTGGGCGCGCCACAATACTCCTTCCTCGGGAACAACATCCCGCTCGGCGTCATCATCGTCACTGGCATCTCCAACAACGGCCCGAACGCTACTTTCGGTCCTCCCAACCTGCACTTGGAGAACATCTACACGCTGAGCGACGACGTTTATTACACGCGCGGCAAGCACGCCTTAAAATTCGGCGCTCTGATTAACCGCTTCAACCAGGCCGCCGATTCCGTACTGCAGTCTCAAGGCCAACTGCAGTTTGGAAGCATCGCTAACTTCATGAAAGGTATCCCCGCCACCTATACCGCTCAAACGCCCGGTTCGGATACCAATCGCGACTGGATCTACAATACTTTCGGTTTCTATGCTCAGGACGACTACCGGGTGTCCTCGAAGCTGACTTTTAACCTGGGCTTGCGTTACGAGTTCATGACCAGCCTGCACGAGCTCAATAATCAGGGATATACCCTCGGCAACTACCTGACGGGCTCCACGTTCATTCAGGGCCCGGTGCTCGACAATCCTACGTATAAGAACGTAAGTCCGAGAATCGGCGTAGCCTTCGATCCGACCGGCAGCGGCAAGACTGCCATTCGCGCCAGCTACGGTATTTACTACGATGTTGGCAACCTGGGCGCCGTTCTCAGCCAGCAGGCTTTTGGTGCGCCTCCGAACACCACCACCAGCCAGGTCAACAATTCAACGGCCAACGCTGTGCTGACTTTGCCGCTCACCTTCCCAGCTTCGGCCAAGGGCCTCGCGCTGCATACCTCCAACTACTATTGGAAGCAGCCTTACACGCAGCAATACAGCCTGTCCGTTGAACACCAGCTTCCCGGTGATGCGTCGCTCACCGTTTCCTACGTTGGACTGCGTGGCATTCACCTCTGGACGGAAGTGGAAGGCAACCCGACTATTCCGACCGCGGATGTGAATGGAGTCGAATACTGGTCGACGGCAACCCCCGGGTGCGGTTCGACGCCTAACGCGAGCGGCCTTTTCTGCCGCCAGAATCCGCACTTTGGTTCGAACACGTTTGATAACACGGTCGGCGATTCCTGGTTCAACGCCCTCGAAGTGGTCGTCCACAAGCGTTTGGGCCACGGTTTGGAATTCCAGAACTCCTACACCTACGCCAAGCTGCTGGACACCACCGAAGGCCAGCTCTACGCCGCGGACTGCAACGGTGCCACCGGCATGTTTACCGGGCTTTCTCCCGACAATCTGAAATTGGACAAGGGCCCCGCTTGTCAGGACATTCGCCACAACGATCGCATTAACCTGGTCTACCATTTGCCGAGCGTCCGTTCGGACAACAAGGTTCTGTCCAAGCTGGGAAGTGGATGGTGGACCAGCAGCATTGTTTCATTGCAGGGCGGCTATCCGTTTACGCCTCAGGTCGGTGTTGACCGTGCAGAAGGTGGCGTGATCGCCAGCCAGGTTCCGGATCGCGTCAATGTGAACACGGCAGCCAGCATCGCGGCTACTCCTTGCACTTCTCTGCCGGGCCAGACCGCAGCCGGCAGCAACCCCTGCGCTTACACGCCTGTTCCATTCAACAAGAACACGGTTTACACCGGCAATCCGAACCAGTGGTTCAACCCGGCCATGTTCTCGATGACCCCTATGGTTCCTTGCCCGACCAAACCAACAGCGACGTGCGGCGTGATCGGTAATGCGGGGCGTGGTTTGCTCCGCGGGCCCGGTCTCACGCAGTGGAACTTTTCATTGGTGAAAGACACTGCTGTGGGTTGGTTGGGTGAAGCAGGGAGTGTTCAGTTCCGCGCCGAAGTGTTCAACATCACCAACTCTCCCAACTTTGCCATGCCCAACGGCACGGTTTTTGCCGGAACAGTCGCGCCCGCTTCGTACGGGCCATATTCGCTGGCTCCGAACGGCACCTCAGGACAGGTCACTGGTACCGCGGTCGGCGATACGTCACGGCAAATCCAACTCGCGCTCAAGCTCATTTTCTAGTAGAGCGCGGTCAAAATAAACACGTCAATCAGCCGCGGGATTCTCTCCCGCGGTTGTTTTTTTTGTTCCCGAAGTTGCGGGGCTGATTTTTTGCAGCGGGCTTGTTCTGGTGTATTCTCGTTCGCATAAGAAGTGCAGTGGAGGCCAGTCATGAGCGTCGCCAGAAATTCTCTCGTTTTCGTAATTTCGCTTTTGTTTTCAGCTTCGATTTGTTCTGCGGCCACCGTGAGCGGCACAGTGAAGGGGCCCGACGGCGCGCCGTTCGAGGGCGCCTTCGTGCAGGCGCAGAACGGCGCCACGCGCATCACCGTCAGCGTGCTTTCTGATCGACAGGGACATTTCCAGGTTCCGGACCTTCCCGCGGGCGATTACACGCTGCGCATCAAAGCTGTCGGATACAAGGCAGACTCTCAGTCCGCCAAGCTCGCGGCGAATCAGAATGCCTCCGCTGATTTCGCGCTGCAGAAGGGCATGGTGCGCTGGAGCGATTTGTCCCGGTATCAGGGCGAGCGCCTTCTGCCAGCCGGCAAAGGCCTGCAGATCCTCGAGTCCCGCTGCTTCATCTGCCACGACTTCCAAAGCAAAATGGCCTCGGTCACGCGCGATGCCGATGGCTGGCGCGACCGTGTCGACTTCATGCTCAGCTCGATGAAATTCACTCTCGGCGGCCGCTTCAGTAGCGATGACGAAAATACCGTGGTGCAATACCTCACTGATGCGTTCGGCCCCGATCCCAAAATTCCGAAATCGCCCGCGGATCTGCCGGCATATGAGGGCTTGAAGCATGCGCCATTCACCGACGATGCGATGAAAATCGTCTACGTGGAATACGAGATGCCGACCCGCAACAAGATGCCTTTCAGCGCCGCGCCTGACAAGAATGGCATCGTTTGGATCCCGGAATTTGGCGACAACAACAAGCTGGCTCGCCTTGATCCCAAGACCGCTCACATCGACGAATATCAAGTTCCCAACCAGGGCACTGCCGCGATTCACTCGGCCTATCCCGCTCCGGACGGAATGGTCTGGATGGCCGAACAGGGTTCGAATAAGCTCGCCAAGTTTGATCCGGCCACCAGGGAAATTACCGAGTATCAGGATTCCTATCTACCCGGCAAAGAGGGCATGGCTTCAGGCGGTGCCAAGCACACCGTTCGCGCGGATAACACTGGCGTGTGGGCAACCGGCGGTCCCGGCGGCGGCGTGGTTACAAAGTTTGACACCGATACAAGAAAATTCATCCATATTCCCGACACCGAAGGCGGCTACGGTCTGATCATCGATAAAGATGGCGACCTTTGGTATGCCGAGTTCAAGGAAAACGGCGAGCTAGGCAAAATTAACGGCAAGACCTTGAAGGTTTCCAAGTGGGCCGTTCCCACCCCCGATGGGCGTCCGCGCCGCCTCACGCTCGCACCCGATGGCACCGTTTGGTTCGCCGAGTTTACCGGCGGGAAAATTGGCCACTTCGACCCGAAGACGCAGACCATGAAGGAATGGTCGCTGCCGGGCCAGCATCCCACGCCCTATGCCTTTAACATGGATAGCCACGGCGATCTCTGGTATGCCTCAGCCGACACAGATGTGCTCGGGCGGCTCGATCCCAAGACGGGCAAAGTCACCGAGTATCCTTTCACCCACGCCGAAATTACCATGCGCGAATTTTTTCAGGATCCGCAGGGACGCTTGTGGTTCGGCTCGGCCGCCAATGACAGAGTTGGCTACTTCTATCTCGCAGGAAATACCGAGCACGCCAGCAAATAAGGACTGGGAGGAATCGACAGCTTGAAGCGAAGCCAAACGAATCGCATCTTGTCACTCATCGCAGGCTCGGCAATCGCCTTGGCCCTCGCAGTCCCAGTTTCCCGCCATGTTCTCGCGGACAACATTCCGCAAGGTTGGGAAGCCAGCAACATGAAGCCTATCGGCTACAGCGACCTGGAAGGCCATGGCGCCTTCAAGATGACCATCCGCCATGTGAATAACCATTGGTACCTGTATATGGGCCATCTCTGGCTTCACGGCTGGAGCATTGTCGACGTTACCGATCCGACCAACCCGAAGCTCGTGAAATTCATCAAGGGACCCGATAATACCTGGACGATCCAGATGGAAATGTCCGGCAACCTGATGCTCACGGCCTTGCAGAACGAGCGCCCCGAGTGGGGAGGCAGCCCCGATCCTAAGGCGCCATTTGATGAAGGCGTAATCCTTTGGGACATCAGCGATCCTGTGAATCCCAAACAGCTTTCGCACTGGAAGACCGGCGCGGAAGGCACTCATCGCGATGGATATCCGGGAGGGAGGTACGCCTACCTTTCCGCCGTGATGCCCGGCTATAAGGGCAACATCCTTGTAATTCTCGACGTCAGCGATCCAAAGAATCCCAAAGAAGCGGGCCGCTGGTGGATGCCCGGCCAAAAAGAGGGCGAGCCGCCGCTTTCAGCTCCGACCGGTTTTCACGGGCCGCCGATTATTGAAGGGAATCGTGCCTACCTCGCCTATGGGCCGAACGTGGTAATCCTGGACATCAGCGACGTTTCTCATCCGAAACTGATCGGCAAACTCCCATATTCGCCGCCGTTTAAGGGCGGGCTAACCTCCGGCCACGACGTTTTAAAGATTCCCGGAAAGCCATTGCTCTTCGTCCACTCGGAAGGTAGCGGTGGCGACACCCCGTCTATGGCCCCCACCTGCACCGGCCCGCTCGATATCGCGGCGATGATCGATATCAAGGACGAAACCAAGCCGCGCCTGATGTCGCTCTTCCCGCTACCGGTACCGCCGAAAAACGTGCCCTACACCGATTTCTGCGACAAGGGTGGCCGCTTCGGTCCGCACAATACGAATCTCGAATATCACCTGCCGGATGTTGAGAAAACGGCGAACCTGATCTACTTGACCTACTTCAATGCGGGCCTGCGCGTCTTCAATATTGAAGATCCCCGCATGCCAAAGGAAGTCGGCTGGTTTATTCCGCCGCAGCCGACCAAGCGCATCGGTCCCATTCCGGCGAAGCTCGTTCAACAAACGGAAGATGTTCTGGTCGACACGCGCGGCAACATCTACATCACCGACAAGCAATGGGGCCTGTTCGTCCTGCGCTACACCGGCAAGGGCGAGCCCGCGCCTACCGCCAAGTAATCGTGAGAGATTGTCATCCTGAGTGAGCGTTTTGCGTAATCCGATCAGGATTACGCAGCGAGGGAAGATCTCTCTTCGTGTGAAAAATTCGTCTCCCCTCTGAATCAGGAGCTACCGTCCCACGGGTTCGCTGCTCCCCAATCGCGCGGCTTTCTCCAGGTTGAGTTATATTGTTTGCATCCACCATCTCAGGAGTGTGTTCATGAAGGCAGCCGTTATCGTTGTCATCGCTCTCGTCGCCGTACTCGTCATCGGGGGCGTCCTCTTCGGCGGCACGTACGTTTCCGAGCGCAACCAGATGGTCACCTTGAACGAAACGGTGAAGTCCGACTGGGCCCAGGTGGATGTGGTGCTGCAGCGCCGCGCCGATTTGATCCCCAATCTCGTGGCGACGGTGAAAGGCTTCGCGGCTCACGAGGAAACTGTTTACGACGACATCGCGAAAGCCCGCTCCGCTTTGCTCGGCGCCCAAACGCCCGCCGGTAAAATTGCCGCCAACGGGCAACTCGATGGCGCACTAGGCCGTTTGCTCGCCATTGTGGAAAATTATCCGCAACTCAAGTCCAACGAGAACTTCCTGCGGCTGCAGGACGAGCTCGCCGGCACGGAAAACCGCATTTCCGTTGAGCGCAAGCGCTATGACGACGCTATCCAGGCTTACAACACTTACATCGGGCTGTTCCCTCACAACGTCGTGGCCGGCATTGCCGGATTCAAACGTAACGACGCTTATTTCGCCGCTTCCGAAGCTTCGCGCCAGGTTCCCCAAGTGCAATTCCCGGCCGCAGCCAGATAATCGAAGGCAATTTGCGGCCGGATAACGAATCGGCCGCTTTGGCCGTCTAACTTTGCAGGAACTCGCAGTTCTCCTGGTTGTAACAATCTGCCGGGGCGGCGCTATTGGTCTAGGTGTGTCGCCATGGTATAAATAGGAACCAAGCAATGTCGGACACGATTCAACCTGAACCGCCGGCTCCGCCAGATCCACTCGCCGCGCCTCAGTTACGGCGCGAGCTTCGCAGTTGGACGCGCGATCTTGCCGTCGCTTTGGGACTCGCTCTGGTCATCATCATCTTCCTTTATCAGCCGGTCAAAGTGGAAGGCACCAGCATGGCTCCGCTGCTCAGCGACCAGGAGCGCATCTTCATTAATAAATTTGTGTACCGCTTTGAGCCCATCGAACGCGGCGACGTGGTCGTGTTCTGGTATCCGCTCGATCGTTCCAAATCTTTCATCAAGCGCGTCATTGGCCTTCCCGGCGACACCATTGAAATTCGTTCGGGCCATCTCTATTTGAATGGCAGCGAACTCAAAGAGCCGTACGTTCCGGCTAGCTATCTGGATGGTTCCAGCTATGCCGCGCGCAAAATTGCGCCGGACGAATATTTCGTGATGGGCGATCATCGCGACAGCTCCAACGACTCGCGCATGTTTGGCACCGTGCCGCGCGATTACATCTACGGCAAAGCTGTATTCGCGTATTGGCCCATGACACAGTTTGGCTCGCTGACTTCCTCTTCAACCGTTAGCGCCGCTTCGAAATGACGTCCTCAGGAGGACACACTGACGCAGGACTCCGCAGCACGCGCGATACTCGCGCTCGAAAACGGACGTCTCTTTAACGGCCGTGCGGCGGGTGCGCGCACGCGTCGCGGCGGCGAAGTGGTTTTTAACACCAGCCTCACCGGTTACCAGGAAGTTTTCACCGATCCAAGCTATTGCGGCCAGATTGTCTGCCTCACCTATCCGCACATCGGCAATGTCGGCACGAATCTGGACGACGAGGAATCGCCCAAGCCCTACATCGAAGCTCTGGTGGTGCGCGAATTTTCCGCGCTTTCCTCGAACTGGCGCTCCAGCGAATCCGCCCAGCATTTTCTTGAGCGAAATAATGTGCCGGTGATCTGGGATATCGACACGCGCGCGTTGGTGCGCCATCTGCGCGACGTAGGCGCGCTGCGCGGCGTGGTCTCTACTGACGGCACTCCGGCGGAAAAATTGATCGCTGAAGCGCGCGCCCTGCCCACCATGACTGGACAGGAGCTTGCCAGCCGCGTCAGTTCGCCGAAGTCGTATCACTGGGATCGCGGCTCGATCGACTTGGCTGCACCATTCGCCGCGGCCGCTTCGGCGGGGGCTGTCCCGGCGGGCACGAGCGGCGTGCCGCATTCGGCGCACCGTCCCGGTGCAGCATCAGGCAAGCGCTATCGCGTGGTCGCCTACGATTTGGGCATCAAGCAGAACATTCTGCGGCTTCTTGTCGATCACGGTTGCGACGTCACCGTGGTTCCCGCGAAAACTTCCGCCGAAGACGTCCTCGCCATGAAGCCCGATGGCGTTTTTATCTCCAACGGCCCTGGTGATCCTGAACCCGCGACTTACGCCGTGGAAAATATTCGCAAGATGGTTGGGCGCGCGCCGATCTTTGGAATTTGCCTGGGCCACCAGCTCTGCGGGCTTGCCCTTGGCGGCAAAACCTTCAAGTTGAAATTTGGCCATCATGGCGCGAACCATCCGGTGAAGAATCTGCTCACGGAGAAAATTGAGATTACTTCGCAGAATCACGGCTTTTGCGTCGATCCCGAGTCGCTTCCTTCAAGCGACGTGGAAATTACGCACCTCAACTTGAACGATCACACCAACGAGGGCATGCGCCACCGCTCGCTCCCGCTTTTCAGCGTGCAGTATCACCCCGAAGCTTCGCCGGGTCCGCACGACGCGCGCTATCTCTTCGACCAGTTCATTGATTTGATGGAAACGCACAAGCGTGCATAATATTCCCCGCCGCCTTGTTGGTTTTTAAAAATGCCCAAACGCACTGACATTCACAAAATCATGATCATCGGCTCCGGGCCCATCATCATCGGCCAGGCCTGCGAATTCGACTATTCCGGCACGCAAGCCTGCAAATCGCTGCGCAGCGAAGGCTATGAGGTCGTCCTCGTCAATTCGAATCCCGCGACGATCATGACCGATCCGGAAATCGCCAATCGCACCTACATCGAGCCGCTTTCGAAGATCTATCTCGAGGCGATCATTGCCGCGGAGCGCCCCGATGCGCTACTGCCCACCGTCGGCGGCCAGACGGGCTTGAATCTCGCCGTCGAATTAGCCGAAAGCGGCATTCTTGAAAAATACGGCGTGAAGCTCATCGGCGCTTCGCTTGACGCCATCAAAGTTGCTGAAGACCGCCTGCTGTTTAAAGATGTCTGCCGCAAGATCGGCCTGGAAGTCCCCGCGTCGGCTGTGGTCACTGAAATTCAGGAAGCGGTTCGTTTCGCGGACGAACTCGGCTATCCCGTGGTCATTCGTCCATCATTCACCTTGGGAGGCACCGGCGGCTCCATTGCCTACAACCATGAGGAATTTGTAGACGCCATCGCCCGCGCTCTCGACGCCAGCCCGGTGCATCAGGCGCTCATCGAAGAATCGGTGATCGGCTGGAAGGAATACGAACTCGAAGTGATGCGCGACTGGCGCGACAACTTCGTGGTCATCTGCTCCATTGAAAACTTCGATCCCATGGGCATTCACACGGGCGACTCCATCACCGTAGCCCCGGCGCAAACGCTTACCGACAAGGAATACCAGCGCATGCGCGACGCAGCGGCCGCCATCATCCGAGCGGTCGGCGTTGAAACTGGCGGCTCGAACATTCAGTTCGGCATCGATCCAGCCACCGGCCGAATGGTAGTGATCGAGATGAACCCGCGCGTTTCACGCAGCTCCGCTTTGGCCAGCAAAGCGACCGGATTTCCCATCGCGAAAATCGCCGCGAAGCTTGCTGTAGGCATGACGCTCGACGAAATCCCGAACGACATCACCAAGAAAACGCCTTGCTCCTTCGAGCCGACCATTGATTATGTAGTTGCGAAAATTCCCAAGTGGCAGTTCGAAAAGTTTCCTGGCAGCGACACCACCCTCACCACACAGATGAAATCCGTGGGAGAAGTGATGGCCATCGGGCGAACCTTTCAGGAAGCGCTGTGCAAGGGCATTCGCGCGCTTGAGCCGAGCAGCGCCTGGCGCCCGCCGGCGGAGGTTACCACCGCTCTTTTGCGCGAGAAGCTTCACGTGCCGGGACCGGATCGCCTGCACTGGCTGTTCGAAGCGCTCGAACGCGGGATGAGCCGCGACGAAGTTTGCGACCTTACTAAGATCGATCCGTGGTTCATCGCGCATCTCGAGGAAATGCTTGCCGTGGACAAGCGCATGGCCGGCACCAGCTTGCGACAGTGCTCGCGGGAGCTGATGCTCGAATCCAAGCGCTCCGGCGCGAGCGACGAAGAAATCGCCAAGCTCTGGGATGTGAAGTCTTCATCGGTGCGCTCTCGCCGGCAGGAACTCGGCGTCACACCGGTGTTCAAGCGCGTGGATACCTGCGCCGCCGAATTCGAATCCTTCACTCCATATCTTTACTCGACCTATGAGGAAGAAGACGAGTCCGGCGCGGTCGAGCGGCCCAAAATCGTTATTCTAGGCAGCGGACCGAACCGCATCGGGCAGGGAATTGAATTCGACTACTGCTGCTGCCACGCCGCCTTCGCATTGAAAGAAGATGGCTACGAAACCGTCATGGTGAATTGCAATCCGGAAACGGTTTCCACCGACTACGACACCTCCGACCGCCTCTACTTCGAGCCGCTCACGCTGGAAGATGTGCTGGCCGTGCTGGATCGCGAAAAGCCCCAGGGTGTGATCGTGCAGTTCGGCGGCCAAACTCCTCTGAACCTCGCGATCGAACTAAAGCGCAATGGCGCGAAAATTATCGGCACTGATCCCGAATCGATCGACCTTGCAGAAGATCGCCGCCGCTTCGGCGCGCTACTCACCGAGCTGCAGATTCCGCAGCCGCGCAACGCTACGGCGCTCGCGCCGGAGGAAGCGGTTGCTGCTGCATCCGAGATCGGTTTGCCCGTTTTGGTTCGCCCCAGCTATGTGCTCGGCGGCCGGTCCATGGTCATCGCCTACGATCTGAAGACGGTTCAGGAATACGTGATTCAGGCCGCGCAGATCGGCACGGCCGGCGATCCCAAGCGCCCCATCCTGATCGACCAGTTTCTCGAAGATGCTACCGAAGTCGACGTCGACGCGCTGGCGGATGGCGAAGACGTTCTGATCGCTGGAATCATGGAGCACATCGAGGAAGCCGGCATCCACTCCGGCGATTCTTCCTGCGTGCTGCCCTCCGTTTCGTTAAGACCCTCGGTGCTTGAGCGCATTCGGGAGTACACCAGCCGGCTGGCGAAGGCTCTGCACGTTGTGGGGCTGATGAATGTGCAGTACGCCATTCAGCGCGACACTGTCTATGTGCTCGAAGTGAATCCGCGCGCTTCACGCACCATTCCTTACGTCAGCAAGGCCACCGGCGTTCCGCTGGCGAAAGTTGCCGCGCGCCTGATGACCGGCCGCAAGCTGCGCGAACTCAATCTGCCTTTCATCGAGCATGACGGCATCAAGGAACTGGCCGTCCATGATTTCTATGCCGTGAAATCACCCGTCTTTCCGTTTAACAAGTTCCGCGGCGTCGATCCCGTGCTCGGTCCGGAGATGCGATCCACCGGGGAAGTCATGGGCATTTCCTCCGATTTCGGCGTAGCTTTCGCTAAAGCGCAGCTCGCCGCGGGACAACGTCTTCCACAGAAGGGCATCGTGTTCATGAGCGTCAGCGATCACGACAAAAAGAACGCGCACCACGTGGCGCGCGATCTGGTCACTGCCGGACTAAAAATTGTAGCCACGCGCGGCACCGCCGCAGCGCTGCGACGCTCGGGAATTGAAGTCGAGTCCGTTTACAAGGTGAACGAAGGCCGCCCGAACATCGTCGACCTGATCAAGACTGGCAAAATCGATATGCTCATCAACACGCCGCTTGGCCGCGAATCGTTCTACGACGAGAAGTCGATCCGCCGCGCCGCGATTCGCTACAACATTCCCTGCATCACCACGCTTTCGGCTGCGAGCGCCGCCGCCCGCGGCATTCGCGCCATGTTAGGCCACGAAGCGGATGTTAGCTCGCTGCAGGATTTGCACCTGCGCAAATCCACAGCTGCTGTGTCGATACCGTCTGCCGATAGCGATGCGCTGCCTTCCGCGTCTCCTGCGCGCGCCGGCGCCGCTGTTCCTCCCGCCGATCCCGCTTGAATTGACTCGCTTTTCTGTGTGTCATCCCTCTTCGTGTGAAATATCCGCCTCCGCTCCGTCCATCGTCGTAGTTGCGCGATTCACCATTACTGAGTCTTTCGTCTATAATCCCGGCCATGTCACAACCCGATCTGATCAAGCTGTGGGAAGAGCACACCGCGCACGAGTTTGTCACGCGCAACACCGAATCTACCCTCGATACCATGGTCGAAGACGCCTACGTCAACCATATCCCGACCATGACCGGCGGCTATGGCAAAGCCGCCCTGCGGCGTTTTTATTCGCAGGATTTCATTCCGAGCATGCCGCCGGACACCACGCTTAAGCCCGTCTCGCGCACCGTGGGCGAAAATCAACTGGTTGATGAAATGATTTTTTCCTTCACGCACACGCAGGAAATTCCCTGGATGCTGCCAGGGGTGAAGGCCACCAACCGCCGCGTCGAAGTTCCTCTGGTCGCTATCGTCCGCTTTCGTGACGGCAAACTTGCGCACGAGCACATCTATTGGGATCAAGCCTCGGTTCTCAAGCAAATTGGCCTGCTCACTGACAAGTCGCTTCCTGTGCACGGTGCGGAAACCGCCAGGAAGGTGCTCGATCCGAAGGTTCCGCCCACCCGATAGCACTTGAACGTTCGACAGTTCGTGCGACGACTATCGTTTTGCAATTGCCGCCTGGCGTACTAAACTAGCTTGGATGGGCACAAAGGCCCAATTGGGCGATTTTCGCCTGAGCGGTTCCGCTCACCCTTTCGGGCGGCCGGGGCGTGCCGGTTTTTGGGGGGCTTCCAGTCAATTCGCTGATCTACATTTGGGGGCGAGCAAGCGCTGGGCTAACTCATTGCAAACAAAGAGTTGTGGGACTATTTTATCGCAGTCAATTTCCGCGTAACGTGGCTGTCACATCTGAATCTAATGATGGGAAGGCCGATCCGGTGATTGGCTAACCTTGATTGGCTGAAGTTGATTCGGTGAAGTTGTTTCGGTGAAGTTGAACGGCTGTGCTGCGCTCCCAGGCGCCGAGGTGAAGAACGTGAAAAACCCGAAATCCACAACAATCGCCGACCTGGCCACCGTCAACGGTTCCGCGGCCGAGTCTCGCCGCCATCTTTTTTACGAAACGTCGCATTCGCCCGCTCTCGCCGACCTGGTCGGCTACGAGAACGCGAAAGACATCATCGACTTCTGCTTTATCGCCAATCCGTATTACCCCACGCCGGAAATGTTGGAGGATCTGCAGCGGAATTTCCCGAACCTGATCAAGTCCTATCCTTCGAGCAGTCCGCTGATGAGCCAGCAAAACCTGGCTGCGGTGCTCAACGTGAATCCGGATAATCTGGTCATCGGCAATGGCGCCACCGAACTCATCGCGCACATCGATGCCACCATCATCGAGCGCCTGGCGATTCCGGTACCCACGTTCGGCGAGTATCTCGAGAAACTTGGTGACCAGCGCGACGCGGAAATTTATGAACTGGATCCCAAACAGCGCTACGAACTGGTTCCCACGGACTATCTGGCTTGGGCGCACAAGCGCAATCTGAAGGCGCTGCTCATCATCAATCCCGGCAACCCCACCGGACAGCTCATTCCGCTCGACGAGATGATCGATTTCATGCACCAGGCCTCGGATATCGAACTGGTGATCGTCGATGAATCCTTTATCGACTTTGCGGGCGAAGATATTCCCAGTCTTCTAGGCGTGGCCGACCGTTTTACCAACCTGTTGATCGTGCGCAGCATGAGCAAGCATTGCGGCGTTCCGGGCTTGCGGCTGGGCTATTGCTACAGCGCCAATCTTTTCATCCTGAATCGTTTGCGCCGCACCATTCCGACCTGGAACCTCAATACCCTGGCGCAATATTTTCTGTCTCTTCTGCCGGCCACGGACACTGAATACCATGAAGGCCGCATCCGCCTCGTCGGCGACGTCCGCGCGCTGTACAGCGGGCTCAAGGAGATTCCTGCTCTCGAGGTCTATCCCACCGGCGCGAATTTCGTGCTCTTCAAAATCAAAAATGGCATGACCGCTACCGAGCTCCAGTCTCGCCTGCTTGCCGAGCATCAGATGTATGTGCGCGACTGTTCCAATAAGGTCGGCATGGATAATTACCATGTTCGCGTGGCCTCGCAGGGACGCGAAAAGGACGCTCAGTTGGTGGGCGCGCTGAAATTGATGACTCGATGAATCGTCCTCCGGTCCTCGTCGTCACCCGCAGGACCACCCGCAAGCGCAAATACATAGACTACGTCGGGGAATTCCACCTCGAGCTTTTGATCCGCCTGGGCACGCTGCCGGTGATGGTCCCCGTGGTTAACGGCACATTGCGTTGTTTGCCGCAATACATGCAGCACATGCGGGGACTGCTTCTGGTCGAAGGGGAAGACATCGAGCCTCGCCGCTTCAAATCCCGCCGGGCCAATTACCGATACCTGGAAGGAACTCATCACCTGAAAGATGAGATGGAACTTCGCCTGATTCGTCACGCGTTGCGTCAGCGCCTGCCGGTGCTGGGCATTTGCCGGGGATCGCAGCTCATCAATGTTGCTTGCGGCGGGACGCTCTACGGCGATGTGCAGAAGGAAAAGAAGTCACGGCTCAAGCACATCAATTACGGCGAGGAGTACGATACCTATCGTCATCCGGTCGA
This sequence comes from Candidatus Acidiferrales bacterium, assembly GCA_035551975.1. Taxonomy (GTDB): domain Bacteria; phylum Acidobacteriota; class Terriglobia; order Acidiferrales; family UBA7541; genus Palsa-295. The sequence continues at coordinate 28,730 of DASZMG010000058.1, forward strand.
TATCCTGGCGGAAACTCCTCTTGCGGATTGGTACCGCCAGCCGCGCATCGAGGTGAACAGTTACCATCACCAGGGCATTCGCGACCTGGCCCGGCGGTTCAAGCCTATGGCACACGCGAAGGACGGGCTAATCGAGGCCTATTACGATCCGAAGGCAGCTTTTCTGGTCGGTCTTCAGTTCCACCCGGAGCGCATGCTGCCCGAGTATCCGGGTAACCTGCGCGTCTGGAAAGCATTTGCGGACGCCACTCGTCAGGCGCCGCCGCGCTAAGTCTCACTCTTTCGGCCAGTAATTCTCTACCGTTTTCATTTTCACGAAAAGGTCCTAGAATAAGCGCCAGGCTGTCATGTATTACCGCGCCACCCTCGCACTTGCCGTGGTCTTCGCCTTTTGCGGAACAGGCGCGTCCTTTGCCCAGGTTCCCGTGGAGCACAGCGCCGGCCGTTCCCAAAACAGTCGCCTCACCGATCAATCCAAGCTCCAACTCGTGCGCTTCGTCAGCGGCGAGTATGCCAAGGCCGTCGTGGCGCTGCCAAAGGGCAACGGCACCTTTATCTACCGCGTTGACAAGCCTCTCGACACCGCCAAGCTGCACGATATCGTCCGCACTCACGGCGCTGCCGCCAATCCTGGCGATCGTGTGCAGATTACGCAGCTCGATTTCGATGAAAAGAAGATCGTCGTCGAACTGAACGGGGGCGGCCGCCACCACTTTCATCTGCGCGACCATCTGCAAGTCGGCATGGGTGGAACCATGGGACCGGTCACCAACGGCTCCCATCCCGGCGAAGGCATGGGCAGCACATTCGTTTTGGACTACGATGGGCCGCTGCCGGACATGAGTCCCGACGACCTGAAGAAGCAGCTCGCACCCATTCTCGACTTTTCCAATCAAACTTCAGCAACTGTGAACTGGATCGATACAGTTCCCAAGGAATATCGGAAAGCTATCGAGGCGCACCAAGCCAGTGTCGGAATGGATCAGGATATGGTCATCGCCGCGCTGGGCCGCCCTGAGCACAAAGTCCGCGAACGGAACGATCAGGGCGACGAAACTGAAGATTGGATTTACGGCGATCCGCCGGCCAAAACCACCTTCGTGACTTTTGCTGCCGGCAAGGTGGTGCGCATCAAGGAATTCAACGATTGACGCGTCGTTGACATTTCTTTCTTCCCGCCCTAGCATCAATTTTGCCTGAACCAATCTGCAAACCCTTCATGTAGGTTACAATTCCAACCTATTTCGCGCGTTTTGGAGGACACATGTCGGTAAAAGTCGGGATCAACGGTTTCGGACGCATCGGCCGCAACATCTTCCGCACCACGCTCGGCGATCCTTCCATCGAGATTGTCGCGGTCAATGACATTACGGACTCGAAAACTCTGGCGCATCTGCTGAAGTACGATTCCATTCTGGGGAATTTATCCAACAAAGTGACCCATACCGACGACTCGATCTCGGTCGACGGCAAAAGTTTCAAGGTCTTCCGCACCAAAGATCCCGCCGAGCTGGATTGGGCCTCGGTTGGCGCAAGCATCGTCGTCGAATCTACCGGCCTCTTCACCAAGGGTGCCGACGCGCGCAAGCACATCCGCGGCCCGGTTAAAAAAGTGCTCATTTCCGCGCCCGCCACCGATCCCGATCACACCATCGTGCTCGGCGTGAATGAGAAGACTTATGATCCCGCTAAGCATCACGTGGTCTCGAATGCTTCCTGCACTACCAATTGTCTTGCGCCCGTCGCCAAAGTGCTGCTCGATACCTTCGGCATCAGCGTCGGCACCATGACCACCATTCACTCCTACACGAACGATCAGAAGTTGCTCGATTTGCCGCACAAGGATCTGCGCCGCGCGCGCGCCGCCGCTCTTTCCATGATTCCCACCTCCACTGGCGCAGCCAAAGCGGTGTATCTGGTAATTCCAGAACTGAAGGGCAGGCTCGATGGTTACGCCATGCGCGTGCCTACGCCGAACGTCAGCGTGGTCGATCTCACCGTCATGACTGAAAAGCCTGCGACGGTGGCCGCAGTAAATGCTGCGCTGAAACAGGCTGCCGAAGGGCCTATGAAGGGCGTCCTCGCATACACTGAAGAAGAACTCGTTTCCATCGATTTCCGCGGCAACGAGAATTCCTCCGTCGTCGACGCGGGCTACACCCGCGTTGTCGGAAATAACTGCGTGAAAGTGCTCGCATGGTACGACAACGAGTGGGGCTACTCCTGCCGCTGCCGCGACTTGATCAAACTCTTCGCCGCGAAACTCTAGGCGCGCCGAACATCCGCCGGAACGATCATGAACAAACTCTCGATTCGCGATCTGGATATGGCCGGGAAGCGCGTCTTCATCCGCGTGGATTTCAACGTGCCGCTCGATGGCAACAAAGTCACCGACGACACGCGCATCCGCGAAACCTTGCCCACGCTGAAGTTGGCCGCCGAACGCGGCGCGCGCCTGGTACTTGCCTCGCACCTCGGCCGTCCCAAGGGCAAAGTGAACCCGAAATACAGCCTCGCGCCCGTAGCCGCGAAGCTGAGAGAACTGCTCGGCAAGCCCGTCGATTTCGCGAGCGATTGCATCGGCGCGGAAGCGGAATCAAAGAGCAAAGCGCTCGGAGACGGCGGCGTGCTGCTGCTCGAGAATGTTCGCTTCCATCCCGAAGAAGAAGCCAACGACGAAGCTTTTTCCAGGCTGCTCGCCGCTCTGTGCGACCAACTCTTCGTCTGCGACGCTTTCGGCTCGGCTCATCGCGCGCATGCTTCGGTTGTAGGCATCACGAAATTCGTCAAGCAATCCGCCGCCGGCCTGCTGATGGAGAAAGAACTCGCCTATCTCGGCAAAGCCATCTCGCATCCCGAAAAGCCCTTCGTAGCTGTGCTGGGCGGCGCGAAAGTTTCCGACAAGATCGAAGTCGTGCAAAACCTGATGAAGCTCGCTGACGCCATGCTCATCGGCGGCGCCATGGCGTACACATTTCTGAAATCGCAGGGAAAGCCGGTAGGGAAGTCCCTGGTGGAAGAAGACAAGCTCGATCTCGCGCTCAATCTGCTCAATGAAGCGAAGCAGAAAAGCTTCCGCCTGCTTCTTCCCGTCGACCACGTCCTCGCCGAATCTCCCGACTCCACCGCCACTAAAGTGACCAGCATCGACCAGACGCCCGACGGCTGGATGGGTCTCGACATCGGCCCCGAAACCATCAAGCAATTCAGCCAGGAAATTTCCAAGGCGCGCACCATCGTCTGGAACGGCCCGCTCGGTATGTTCGAAAAACCCGCTTTCGCGGCGGGGACGCTGGCCATCGCGCGCGCAGTCGCGGCCGCCACCACTGCCGGCGCTATCTCTATTATTGGAGGCGGCGATTCCGTTGCCGCAGCGGAGCAGTCCGGCGTGGCTCGCCAGATTTCGCACATCTCTACCGGCGGTGGCGCTTCGCTTGAATTTCTCGCCGGTGAAAAATTGCCGGGCGTGGAAGCGCTTACCAACAAATAAATTTCCCTCGGAGAATCCGACTTGCGCAGACCGGTGATTGCCGGCAATTGGAAAATGTTCAAGACGCAGTCCGAAACGCGCGTCTTCTTTCAGGCCTTCGCGCCCGCCGTAGCCAATTCCAGGCATTGCGACATCGTTGTCGCGCCACCGTACACCGCCATTGGCGCGGCCGTCGATTCCGCGCGCGGCAGTGCCATCCACATCGCCGCACAAAATCTTCATTGGGAGAACGAAGGCGCGTTTACCGGCGAAATCTCCGGCCCCATGATCGTCGACGCGGGCTGCAACCTCGTCATCATCGGCCATTCGGAGCGCCGCCAATATTTCGGCGAGACCGACGAATCGGTGAACAAGAAGATGAAGGCCGCGCTCGCCGCGGGGCTCACCCCCATCGTCTGCGTCGGCGAAACTCTCGCCGAGCGCGAAGCCAACGAAACGCGCGAAGTGCTTCAGCGCCAATTTACCGGCGGCTTCGCCGGATTGACCCCCGAAGAGTTCTCACGTATCCTGATGGCATACGAGCCTGTGTGGGCGATCGGAACCGGTCGCACGGCCACTCCTGAAATTGCCGCGGAAGTGCACCGGCACATTCGGCAGTTGGTGGCGGCGCAGTATTCGCTCGACGAGGCTTCGCAAGTTCGCATCCTCTACGGCGGCAGCGTCAAACCAGATAATATTCGCGGATTGATGTTCCAGCCCGACATTGACGGTGCGCTCGTAGGCGGCGCGAGTTTGGACCCGAAATCGTTTGCCGCCATCGTGAATTACCAGGGCTAGCGCTCGTCATTGTGAGCGTCGAATTTGCGCGAAGAATCTCTCTTCGCTTTAGTTTTTGGGTGTCATCCCGAAGCGAGCGCGGTTTCACGTTTTTAGATCTGGCGCAGGCGCCTACGCGCCTCGCCGCATGAATGGAGCAGCAAATGCCATCTTGGGCAAAGTGGGCAGCGTCGCTGGCAGTAGCGGTTGCGCTGATAGCGGTCGGCTGGCGGTTCGTGCCAATTCTGATGACGCTGCACGTTTTGGTCTGCTTCATCCTCGTCATTGTCATCATGCTGCAGAGCGGCAGTGCGGCTGATCTCGCCGGCGCCTTCGGCGGAGCGGGCAGTCAGACGGCTTTTGGCCCGCGCGGCGCCGCCACGTTTCTTTCGCGCGCCACTACCTGGTGCGCCATCGTATTCATGATGACCTCGCTCACGCTATCCGTGAAGCGCGCGCCCACCGGCTCTTTTAGCACCGGATCCATCCTGGAAGAGACGCAGCCGAATGCGCCTGCGCCCAAGACAGCTCCAGCCAAGCCTTCAACTTCGGCCGCTCCGGCGCAGTCTTCGCCTGTTCCTGCGCCCAAGGCGCCCGCACAGCAACAGTCCGCGCCTGCTCCGGCGCCCAGCGCACCGGCACAAACGCCGCAGAAAAAGTAACCTTCATTTTGAAGGGCTCTTCGAAAGCATCGCCAGGGACGCGAGAGCATTCTCGCGTCTGACTGCCGGCTCATAAAACAAAGCAATTCGCCCTGGCACCTCGCACTTTTTTCACCCTGCCGTATTTTCATTCGCTTACAAATGATCTCGGACCCGGGTGGAAGTTCCCCAGACGACAGCCAGCCCTTCAGCGAACGGCGCCGAGCTCCCAGGTACTCGATCACCTGGATCGTCGGCGTTTTTGAGCCGATACGCAGCGCCCACACTAGCGCTCAGGCGGTGGACCTCAGCCTCAGCGGATGCCGCATTGTGGACGTTACCGAGCCGATTGAGCCGAACACTATCGTCCGCATCCAACTTCAACGCCAATCGGAAACTCTCGATCTCTGGGCCCGCGTCGTGCGCTTTGCCGATCAGCGCGGGCTGGGGCTTAACTTTCTCCGAGCCCGCCCCGAGGAAGAAGGTGTGCTGCTTCGCTGGATAGCCGATGAACTGGGCGAATCTGAGAATTGAGCGCTTCGCCCACCCGCGGTTCGCGGGCCTTTCCTTCTCGCATGCGCCGCCACAAAAAATAGAATATCTGTTCGCGCCCCTCGCGCCTTTTCACTCACACTCCCATCCGCGCGGTTTGACAAAAGAATTCTCCGCTCATAGGATTAGTACGCTGCTTCCCACGCGGTCGTGGCGGAACTGGCAGACGCACCAGCTTGAGGGGCTGGCGGTAGCAATACCGTGGTGGTTCGAATCCACTCGACCGCACCATCTTTTTGAAATTCCCGCAAAAACGCGCTCAGTCACACAAAGGTCTTCCCCGGTTGGCGGGGACGCGAGGCTCAAAGTTCAGTCTGCAGCGACGATTGTTGCCGCAATTTGTTGCCGCTTTCTACTTCAGGAACCACGCACTGCCGCCTTCTCCTGAGTCAGTACTCCCGAATCCTTTTAGGGTTTGTTCCAATGGCTTTAACTGCGCCTTCAGTTCCGATCGCTTGTCTTCCGTCAGCAGCGTGTTGGCCATAAAATCCCGCGCTGTACGATAAGCTTTCGAGGCGTTTTCCGCGCTACGGTCTCGTCTGTCCGGATCGCTGGCGCTTCGGGCCATGTTCGCGAAAGTGGTGGCAAGCTGGATTTCGTTGCTGACGAAATCGAAGAGCGTTTGCTCGAACTGTCTGTGCATCTCTAAAACAGCGCTCTCCCGCTGGGAGTCTGACTCGTCAGCTTGTTCCGCGCCGCAGTCCCAGGCAATCTCCGCATCGGGAAAGTCTTCGCCCAGATCGACCAGCTTGGACTGCAGCCCATGCATCTTCTCGTCGATCCTCTCTTCCGCTGGATTGGGAGAAATCGCCCGCAGCGCGCGTACGGCCCGGTCGAATCTCTTGCGGGCGTCCTGCTTGCACGTTTGGATCCTTCTAGGATTGTCCGCTCCTGAAAGCATCTGCAGAGACATTTCTCCCGCGTCCAGTTGGGCCAGGGCAAACTTTAGCGTCGCTTTGTGAAATTTCTCACGAGGGTTACGCTTAGCCATGCGCAATCTTTCACACTATCGCGCGTCAAAGTAGATAGGGCTTTCGCTACGTTTCGCAGTGCAAAAAAACGTATGCCCCTGGTCCGGTGCACTGGCACGCCCGGTAGGAGTGCGCCATGCCGGCTCCAAATTGCCCGCACTTTTGGGCCTTACTGGGTCACTTGCCCTTTATGTCTTTGTTTTCCACGGGTAGTCCTGATTCGACGTCATTCTCTGGCTCGATGCTTTTGCCGGATCCCATTGGGTGTCGATTTTTTGCAGAATCCGTTCCGCCAGTGCGATGGATTCTGTAATGGCGGCGTCCACCACAGCGACCGGGCGGCCTTCCAGTTGCGACCATTTCCGCGCCAGCAGAATGGCTGCGGAAATTAAAACCGTGCGTTTTCGACCCTCGTCCATGGGGTGGAGCATAGCACGATTTTCTACGAGTTTCGCCTTTTATTCGCCTATGGCCGAATCCTGCTTCGGCCGGTGTTTTCGCCGCTCATGAACCTGCATTTCTGAGGAAATCCTGGTCATACCACGTCTGCCAGGTTGCGCCTCAACGCCGGCGATTCATAGGCCACCCCGACTAAGTATTCATTTTCATACTGCCGCACGTGAGCG
>DASZMG010000059.1:0-31744 GCA_035551975.1 Candidatus Acidiferrales bacterium
CCGATCCCGCGAACGTTCAGGAAGTTTCGCGCTGGTGGGCACCGGGACAGAAATTCAGCGAGGATGCAGAATACAAGAAATACATTTGGGCGGGCGATCATACGTCGTGGCCGTCGAATCACGGCGCCATCACCGTGCCGAAGCGGGTGGAGGATGGGGGCACTATCGGCTATAGCGGCTTTGGCGCCTTCGGCATGTTCATATTGGATTTGAGCGATATTAAAAATCCCAAGCCGCTCAGCCAACTCCAATACGAATTCAACGCCTTCGGCACGATTCCCTTCCACACGTGCTATCCGGTGGTTTCGGACGCGGCGCATCCGCGGCTGAACAACTTAATTGTCGCGACGCATGAAGCTCTCGAAGCGGATTGCCGGGAGGTGTATCACACGCCGTACGTCGTGGACGTAAAAGACCCCAAAAATCCGAAGATCATCGGCTTCTTCCCGCGTCCAGAAGCGCCCAAAGAGGCTCCGTATAGCGATTTCTGCTTCGCGCGCGGCAGATTCGGTTCGCACAACACGCAGGACTGGCTGGCGCCGGGCGCTTCGCATCCGGAGTTCATCGCCATGTCCTTTTTCGACGCCGGCGTGCGCATCTTTGACATCTCGAATCCCACAGCGCCAAAAGAAGTGGCTTGGTTCGTGCCGCCACGCGACGGCGACATCAACGAATACGAGAGCTGGTGGCGCGGGACTACCGAGAACGTGTTTGTCGAGTGGGACCGCAACTTGATTTGGATCGGGACGCACGAGGGAAGCTACTGCCTGTCGTGTCCGTTTCTGGGTAAACCGGTACTGGAGGCTCGCAAAGTGGAAAAGTGGTCCATTCCGCACTGCAACGTGGGATGGGATGACGCCACGCCCAAAGCGTTTTACTTCGGGCGATCGACCAGCCAGATGGGCTAGGGCCGGAAGACGAATAGGGATGGCAGGTTAAATCTGCCCCTACGAACAGGAAGAAGTTTGCGTGTTCGTCGTGAAAGGAGGAGGCGTCTGCGAATGACCCCGTTCCGCGGGCTTTTTTATGGAGCGACGCTCTGCTCCTTCTGGCCGGCTGCGAGGCGGGATATCTCGGTGAGACAAGACCAGTCAAGCTGGCCCATGCCGCGTGCTTTGGCGGCGAGGCATTTGTCACGTACCACGCTCGCATAAGAAAGTGGCGCATTCACTTCGGCGGCCGCTTCCAGAATCAGCGTTACGTCCTTGGTACCACCGTCTAACGTGAACCCCGCGTGGCCGAAATCGCGGGTGCCGATGCGGTCGACGTACTCGGAAGCGGCGGGCATAAAACGTTTGAACATGTTTGTCACGATGGCGGGATCGACGCCGCGGCTCTCTGCGAAAATGTAAGCCTCCCCCATCAGCTCGATGAGGCTCGCCACCATGAAATTCCCGACGAGCTTCATGCTCATGGCCACCGCCGGATCTTCGCCGATAACGATGAGTTGCTGGGTATAGGAATTGATCACCGGACGAGCGAGTTCTACCGCGTCTGGACTGCCTCCGACGAAGGTGAAGAGTTTTGCGGCCGCGGCAGCATCCGGGCGTCCAGCAACCGGACCAGCAACGTAGTGTGAGCCGTGTTTCGTGTGCATTTGCGCGAGCTGAGTGCTCAATCGAGGAGAAATGGTGGTGGTGCCAATGTGAATCGCACTGGGACGCATGCCGGCAAGAATGCCCGCTTCCCCTTCCATCGCCCCAAGAACCGACGCGTCATCCATTAGATTCGTAAGTACAATGTCAGCGGCTGCGGCTGCTTCGCGCGGACTGTGCGCCGCCTTCGCACCCGATTCAACGAACGGCTTCATCTTTTCGGCGCTCCGGTTATAGACCATCAACGGAAATCCGGCTTTCTGAATATTCGCAGCAATGCCGCTCCCCATACGGCCTAGACCAATACACGCGACAGAAACGGTCATGTACTTCCTCCTGTAACAGCTCGTTTTCACCGTTTATTTGTACGCTGCGAGAAAATATAAGTAACGAGATTTCTTGGCCTTCCAGCACAGGGCGCGAGGAGCTCGGATGCATTCCTTAAAGGGTAAAGGTGTTGTAAGATGCGTCGCGAAGAAACCAAGAGAGCGGCGCATCGATTCCGCTGACCACATCGAAGCCGCGGGGGTGGGATTGTGAAGATCAGATCAAGCATCGCCATAGCCTTCGCGACAGTCGCGCTGTGTTTTGTATCGGCAGTTCAGGCGCAGGAACTCGGCCCACATTTCACGAAGATCAAAGATGGCATTTACGTGGAAACGGCGAAATCCACGCCGCAGGCGAATTCGAACGGAAGCATCGTGTTCACCTCCGAAGGAATCGTGCTGGTGGATACGGGGCAAACGGCAATCGACAGCCGTGAAATTCTGGAAGCGACCAAGAAACTGAGCCCGCTGCCGGTGAAATTCATCATCGATACGGAAACGCATCCCGACCACACCTACGGACATTTTCTGTTCCCAAACGCGGTGATCATCAACGCGCAAGGAGCGGGCGATGAAATGCGCCAGTCATTCGACGCGAAGCGCATGGCCGACCAAGCGAAAAGCTCACCGCAGATGGCGGCGGCGCTGGAAGGATTCAAGCTGATCCCTCCGCAAATCGAATACGGAGACAAGATGGTGCTGCACGTCGGCGAGCGCACCTTCATTCTCTATAACCTGGGAACAACACATAGTTTGGCCAACACGGCGGTGTGGCTGCCAAACGAAAAGGTGCTGTTCGCGGCGTCAGTGGCCGTCGAGAAGCAGATCAACACCATCCGACCGCACACCAATATTCCGGACATGATCGCCATGCTGAAAATGATGCAGGGGCTCAATCCCGAAGTGGTGATTCCGGGCCATGGCGTGCCGACCACCACGAAGATGCTCGCGGATTACCAGAAGTATCTGGAGACGCTTCTCGCGCGGGTCAACGACCTGATGAAGCAGGGCAAGTCGCTTGACGAGATCAAAGCTGAAATCAAAATGCCGGAATACGAGAATCTCGAAGGAGCGAAAGAGCGCTTGTCGAACAATGTGGAGGCGGCATACCGCACGCTGAAGTCAGGGTACGTCCCGTCCGGGCAGTGAGATTGCTGCTACATATATAGATGATGGCGACACGGAGATTGTTGAAATTCCCCATCGTTGCTTTTCGACTCCAACTGAGCACCCACCAGCAAAAGCATGTATACCTTTTGGAACACCAAGCCAGAGTTGTTTGTGTGAAGGGCGTTTGACCGCCTGTTGTGCGTGTGCTAGCTTAATTTTGCCCGGTTTTTTAAAGACGATTTCTGAGGGGGGCCAACAATTTCAGGCTTGGCGCTGCTTTTATTTGCCAGCCCGCTCACGCTTTTGGAGCAAACGAGCGGCGTTGCGCGCGTAATTCTAGGAATTCTGATTTTCCTTTCCATCTCTTCCTGGGCCATCATCTTCCAAAAATGGGTGCAGTTGGGCGGCGTGCAACGCAAGACAACCCGCTTTCTGCAAATGTTTCGCGCTGGCGGGCAGTTGCCTGATCCGCGAACCCTGAAGGCTGGATCAAACGGCACGCCGTTGATCGCCGTCTATGACGCAGGTTACTCGGAACTGCGTGCTCAGTTGGACGGCGCGGCCCAGCGCGGCGGCAAAGTGAAAAATCCGAATGCGGTGGGCGTGGAGATGCAGGTTGCCGCGGGCGACGAAGTCCGTCGCCTGGAAAGCGGCATGTCCTGGCTCGCGACCATCGCGTCAGTATCACCATTCATCGGACTTTTCGGCACGGTGTGGGGAGTTATGGATGCTTTCGCCGGGTTAGGCGATGCGGGCGCAGCAAGTTTGCGCGCCGTGGCGCCGGGCATCGCGGAAGCGCTCATCACTACCGCCGCCGGACTCTTCGCGGCCATCCCAGCCCTGATCGCGTACAACCACTACCTCCACGGAATTCGCGGCGTGGCAGCCCGAATGGATCATTTCGCATCGGAATTCGTCGCAAAGATCGAGACACTGTACAGCTCGTAGATTTTTCCTATGCCCCAAATTCAACCCGAAACCGGCACCTCGCTTTCTGAAATAAACATGGTGCCTTTCATCGACGTGGTGCTGGTGTTGCTGATCATCTTTATGATCACCGCGCCGATCCTGCAATCGGGCATCGATGTGGACGTGCCGAAGACCAAGACGGTGAAGGAACTTACCGAAAATCGCATGGTTGTGACGATCGACAAGTCGCAGCGCGTGTATTTGAATGACAAGCCGGTGAATATTCACGAAATCGGCCAACAAATCGCCTCTCAGTCGAAGGATGTGTCCAAACAGGCGGTATATGTGCGTTGTGACGAAACGGTGCCCTTCGGGAGTTGGGCCACCGTAGTTGACTCGCTACGACAATCCGGCATTACAAACATCAGCGTGGTAACACAACCCTTGAATGAACATTGAACCGAGCGCTGACTGAGATTAAATGGCCTCCGCTGCCGCATATCATCCAAACGACAGCTTTAAGAAACCCGTGTCTTTGTCGCTGCTGCTGCATGGGGCGCTGGTGGCCATCGCTCTATTCAGCATGACGCATTCGCAGCGCGGCGATACCTGGGGCGGCCCGGGCGGTTCGGTAACGGTAGGACTGGTGGGAAACGTGCCGGCGATTCCGCTGCCGCATCCGGATGTGTCGACCACCAGCCGAACCGTCGACAATACCAAAGGCCTTTACACAGCGGAGCCTCCTAAAGTTGAGCCTCCGCCGCCGGATGCGCTGCCGATTCCAAAGTTCAAGGATCTGAAACCGCCGCCGAAAATTCCGCCCAAACCTACGCCATCACTGAATCCGGTGCAACCGCCAAAAATCGCTCCACATCCTTCGAAGCTTTTGGAGAATCCCACGCCGCCACCGCCGAACGCAGTGCCTTATGGCCAAGGCGGATCGCCCAATATCCCAACATCATCTTTTGCTTTGGGACAAGGAAACACCCAAGGCGGGCTGGCCATGAACGGCGTAGGTGGCGGCGATTTCGGCTCGCGGTTTTCCTGGTACGTGGAAGCGGTACAGCGAAGGATCAGCAGCAACTGGCTGCAATCGACGATTGACCCCAGTGTGTCGGCTGCGCCACGCGTAGTAGTGGTGTTCACCATTCTGCGCGACGGTTCGGTGACCAACATTCAGTTAACTCAGCGGAGCAACAACTATTCGGTAGACACCTCCGCCATACGCGCGGTGAAGGATTCCAGCCCGCTACAGCCGCTGCCGGCAGGATATGCGGGCTCGAACGTGAATGTGGAATTTTATTTTGATTACCGGCGGTAATCGATACTTCGCAATATAAAGGCGTCGCTCATGAAAAGAAACGTGTCATTAAGATTCGCATGGCTTACAGCATTGATGTTGTTGGCTACCCTGTGCACTTCCCTGCCCGCTTCGGCGCAGGACTGGTTTAAAACCGGAACGGGATTAGGAGTCAGCAAAGCGCGATTGGCAGCGCCGGATTTGGGGGTGCGAACTCCTACCGCACAGCCGCTCGAAAAGACTTTTCACGATGTTCTGTGGTCCGACCTGGAGTATTCGGGTGTGCTGGATATGGTCAGCCCCAGCTTTTACCCCACGCAAGTACCCTCGCAGCCAAGCGAGATGAAAGCAGCGGACTGGGCCGCCGCTCCAGCCAATGCTTACATGGTGGCCTACGGCAATATGACTGTGGATGGCACGAGCCTCGCTGTAGCCGGTTTTCTATCCGATGTGCACAATCCCACCGCGCCGCTCGCTCTTCAGAAAATTTATCGCGGAGATGCCAATGATAAGGACGCCCGAAAACTGGCACATCAGTTTGCGGATGACATTATCGGCGTGCTCAGCGGCGGTCTGCCCGGCATCGCGCAGACTCAGATCGCTTACGTGAGCAACAAGAGCGGCAACAAAGAAATCTGGGCGATGGACTACGACGGCGCCAACCAGCATGAACTCACCAACCTGCGCTCGATTTCGCTCACACCGCGCTGGTCGCCTGACGCTACGCGCATTGCCTTCACCTGCTATGTTCCCTTCCGCGGCGTTACTTCCGCTCAAATCTGTTTGTATTCCACGGATTCAAACCGGCTGATCTCCTTCCCGCGCTTCCGCGGTACGAATGCGTCTCCCGCATGGTCTCCCGATGGATCGGAGATCGCGTTTATGTCCAGCCAGGGTGGCGACCCGGAGATTTACGTCTCCGATCTATCCGGCAGCCATCTGCATCGCATCACCTTTGCCGCCGGGGTAAGCACGTCACCTGTCTACAATCCGAAAACTGGCAAGCAGATCATCTTCGTAAGCGATCGCGCGGGCGCTCCAGTTCTTTACGAATCGAACTCGGATGGATCGGACGTGCAGAAAATTGATTTGCCGGACAAGGGCTATGTCATCGATCCGTCCTGGTCACCCAACGGACAGTTAGTGGCATTTAGCTGGCGGCGACCCAGCGGAAATTACGACATCTATGCCATGGATGTAGTGAGCCACCAACTGCTCGAATTGACACGCGACTCGGGCAGGAACGAACGCCCCAGTTGGGCGCCCGATGGAAGGCACCTGGTATTTGAATCGACGCGAACAGGCACGCGGCAGATATGGACCATGCTCGCCGACGGCAGCCAGCCGCGTCAGTTAACTTATCAAGGACAAAACGAATCTCCGAACTGGTCGCCGAAGTGACGGAGCATGTAGCATCAACGTCCGCCGTTTTTTGTCCGGCGCTCGGAACGAATGCACCCGGATTTGCTTTGCGGTGTGTTTTGCAGCTTTCGCCGAATGCAATTCAGGGCGAATTTTTCCCAGGTAGACATAGAGGCGCCAGCTTTCATACGTTTCGGCTCTTGTTACAGGTGTAAATAGATTGTTTACGGTCGCGCCATAACTCGGCGCGATCGTCCAAGGAGGCAGTCGATGCAGTATCGCATTTCCCGGAAAGTGGCATTTCTGCTCGGATGCGTCGCTCTGGTGGCAGTGATTGCTGGATGCAAGAAGCAAGTGGCCAGCAGGCCCGCCGCGCCACCGCCCGCTCCCGCGGCTCAGCCGACGGTAACTTTGAATGCTGCACCCGCTTCGATTAATCCGGGGCAGACGGTTACCCTGTCGTGGTCTTCCACCAGCGCCACCGACCTGGATATTGAGCCGGGGGTAGGCAAAGTCGCTCCACAAGGGTCAACTCCTGTGAACCCGAACGAGTCAACCACCTACACCATCACCGCTACCGGCTCGGGTGGCACAGCCACGGCCAGCGCGCGCGTCGATGTGATGACCGCCTCGAATAATGGTCCGACGCGCCCATCGGGACCGCCGAACGTGCAGGAGCTGTTCGATCAGAATATGAAGGATGTCTATTTTGATCTTGACCACTCGGATCTGCGGGCAGACGCGCGCGAAGCGCTGACCAAGGACGCCGAATTCATGCGCTCCTATCCTCAGGTGCGCGTATCGCTCGAAGGCCATTGCGACGAGCGCGGCTCAACCGAATACAACCTGGGCCTGGGCCAGCGGCGCGCCGAAGCAGCGAAGAACTTCCTGATTTCGCTGGGTATCACGGGCGATCGCATCGAAACCATCAGTTGGGGCAAGGAACGCCCCTTCTGTACCGAGCATGACGAAGCATGCTGGCAGCAGAACCGCCGCGCGCACTTCGTGATGGCTCACTAATCTGAATTGGGCGCGGCTGCGAGGCCGCGCCCCTTCCGCTTCAAATGGGTGTGCCCACGCCGCATCAAAGCGTGGCAAAATAAATAAAGATCGTCGTACGCGCGCTTGCTTGTCGCGCGATACGCTCAGGGAAGGAGGCGACCTTGCGCAAACAATGGTTCATGGTAGGAATTGCGTCGATGATGTTCGGCGCCCTCGGCGGAATTTTGTTCTCGCCGCAGCCGGCCAACGCGGTGTCCCGCGAAATCGTCGAACTGCAACAGCAGATATCTCAAGTACTTCAGCAGCAGCAGGACCTCCGCAGTGCCTTAGACACCAATAGCGCAACCATTAAGACATTGGTGCAGCAATCGCTCGACAATACGAATCAGTTGAACACCAACATGGGCAACCTGCAGAAAATTGTGCAGGAAGTGCAGGCCAACACCGGGTCAAGCATCACTTCCGTGACGCAAACGACGCAAGGGTTGCAGGATAACTTACAGGAAGTGCAAGCACGCGTCGGCAAGCTTTCGCAGCAGCTTACGGATATGCAGAACCTGCTGCAAAGCATTGACGCCAAAGTCTCCGGCAACGCTCCGGCTGGCGGAACTCAGCCCGGAATGACTCCCGGCACCCCAGGTATGGCTCCCACGCAAAGCACGCAGCCAGGAATGCCTCCCGGCGCATTTAACACGCCGGGGCCGGCGGGCGGGCAGGCACCTTCGGGACTTCCGCCCATTTCAGCCGATACTCTCTATCAGAATGGCCTGCGCGATTTCACCGGCGGGAAGTACGACCTGGCGCGGCAGGAATTTTCCGATTACATCAAGAATTTCCCGTCGAACGATCTCGCCTCCAACGCGCAGTTTTACCTTGGCGAAATCTATTACGCGCAGAATGACTTTACCAACGCGATCATGGCCTACGACACGGTAATTTCCAACTATCCCAGGAGTTTTAAGCTGGCCGCGTCCATGTATAAAAAGGGTACGGCCGAACTTGAGTTGGGGCTGAAAGCCTCCGCCGTTCGTGACCTGCGCGAAGTGGAGCGAAAGTTCGCTGGATCGGATGAGGCCAAACGAGCCGCGGCAAAGTTGCGCGAAATTGGTGCAACCACCGCACGGGCCCCAGCTCGCTAACGAGAACGTCTCAGTGTTTTGATTGGCTGAAGAACATTCACATTTGAATTCCCAGCTTTTCAAGCCCGCAAAAAGTCCGGCTGCCAGTTCCTCACCATTTTTTTGATTGCCTTGCGGTCCTCGATTTTCCCTTCCAGCACTTTCCGGCACAGTTCCGGCAATTCCTCGTCGCTGGCGAAGCGCAGCGACACCAACTGCCCGACCGAAAATTCGCCGGCGCGGGCACGCAAGTCCGCCGGTAGTAGCTGCTGCATGCGCAAGCGCATCTCGAGACGAATGACGCGGTCCTGCACGGTAAGCGCGAAGATGCGCGCGAAAAAGAAAAGCAGCAGGAATCCGATCGAGAGCAGCAGCGAAATTGCCGTTTCCGCCGACGGCGCGTGAATCACCTGGTACACGCGCCAAAAGAAGTTGATCAGGAATATCCCGAACGCCACGATGTGGTAGGCCGGCACAAATTTGGCATGGTTCTCGAAATTCTGCGTCTCTGCCATGTTTTCTGCTCCAATCTCTATTCCAAGGGCTGGATTTGCAATCGTGGCGGGATTGTATCAGAGAAGCATTGGTGGCACATTCAAGGCTGACCGTGCGCCATTTCTGTTTCCGTACGCCACGAAAATCATCCAGAATAACGAAGGCAGTTCAAGCTCGCACCCGAGGGTAGAGGCTCATGGACCTACAGCTCAAAGGCAAAAAAGCTCTGGTGACCGGCTCCACAGCGGGAATCGGATTTGCGACGGCGCGAGAACTCGCAGGTGAGTCAGCGTCGGTAATCGTCAACGGCAGAACGCAGAAGCGCGTCGACGCGGCTATCGCGGAGATTCGCAAATCGCACCCTGGCGCGGACCTGACTGGCATTGCCGCGGATGTGTCAAACGCCGCCGGCTGCGCCGAGCTGACTCAGGCTCTGCCCGCCGTGGATATCCTCGTCAATAACATGGGGATTTTCGAGCCGAAGCCGTTCGAGCAAATTCCCGACGAAGACTGGATGCGCTTCTTCGAGGCCAACGTGATGAGCAGCGTGCGCCTCTCGCGCCACTATCTTCCGGGCATGCGGGCGAAGAATTGGGGGCGAATTCTGTTCGTCTCGAGCGAGTCCGCCGTACAGATTCCCGCCGAAATGATTCACTACGGCATGACCAAGACGGCTCAAGTGGCCGTGGCTCGCGGCATCGCCGAGACGGTCGCCGGAACCGGCATCACCGTGAATAGCGTGCTTGCAGGGCCAACGCTTTCCGAGGGCGTGGAAAAGTTCGTCGAACAAATGGGCGGGGCTGGAGGCACGGCTGCCTTCGAGAAGGAATTCTTTCAAAAGGTGCGGCCCAGTTCCCTGCTGAAGCGGTTCGCCACCATTGATGACGTGGCTTACATGATCGCGTATTTGAGCAGCCCGCTTGCCTCTGCAACCACGGGGGCTGCGGTTCGCGTTGATGGCGGCGTCGTCCGCGCGATTTTGTAGCGCGATCCCGGGTTATTTCTCGCGAAAACCGAACAATCTGAATATGCCTGCAAAGATTGGTTCAAGGGCGCGATCAGCCAACTTGTACAGCCTTCGCTTGGAATCGAAATGGGCATATATCAGTCCGCCACAATACAAGATCAGACAAGCCCCTACGAAATAGCCGACGACGTTACTCAAAGTCTCATTGATCGTGTAACTCTGGGGTAAGTCGTAGGTCCTGGGCATCCACAAACCAAGGCGCCTTATCAGTATGTCGAACGCTGCCAGAGCGGCGATGAAAATTACGGCTAGAAGACCACCCTTCCAGTTGTCGCTGACAGAGCCCGAGGGGACATGCGCCGCCTCCAACATCACTGAGATGTAATGATCTTCTTTCTTCAGCTTGCGGGCTGCGCTGATCCATAATTTGAATTCTTCAGGATTCTGCTTGCGCAGGCGCTTTGTTCCCCCCCGGATAAGGTGAGTAATTTTCATTTCGTATTTGCTTTGCCCATATTCGCGATCAAATTCGTCATTCACCTTTGTCATGTCTGGGAGCGTCCAGCCAGTCTCCGAGAAATAGAGCATTTTGCGCTCAATCTCGGACAGCGGCACATTTTCGCGCTCCGCTTCGGCGACGATTCGAGAAACCAGAAACTCCTTGGCTTCCCTCGCATTTGCAAAGCTCTTCATTAGAAGCGCGATTGTAACCCGGCAGCATCCGTACTTGAAGTTTGCGTTGACGGTGAAGCAATTTCCAACGGGTTGGATTTTCCGCTATACTCCTCGGCATGTCCGTCAACAAAGCAATTTTAGTAGGACGCCTCGGGCGCGATCCCGAGACGCGCTATACCTCCGGCGGCCAAGCCGTGGCGAATTTCACGATGGCCACTGACGAGACTTTCAAGGATCGTTCCGGCGAGCGGCAGAAGCGCACCGAATGGCACCGCGTGGTGCTATGGGGCAAGCTCGCGGAGATCGCGCAGCAGTATCTGAAAAAAGGAACGCTGGTCTACATCGAAGGCCGCATCCAGACGCGCCAGTGGGAAGACAAGCGCGACGGGCAGAAGAAGAGCACCACGGAAATTGTGGCCACCGTGATGCGCATGCTCGGCGGACGCGGCGACGGCGCTGCGGCTGCTGGCGCCGGAGCTGGCGCTGGGGCCATGAGCAGCGGCGGAGGCCGCTCGGTCGACGACTTCGAGGCACCCGTGGGGCACGATGAAGGCGGCGCCGGTCCGGAAATTTCCGACGAAGATATTCCGTTCTAGAGTTGCAACGCTCGAATCGGTGCAACAGGCGGTTCGGCAGATTTGAGAAGTTCTTACGCCGTGTGGCCCGCCGATAACGCCGCGTACGCTTCCCGGCTGCCCTGCCGCAGGAGCACCACCAGCGTATAAATCCCCAGCGCCGTTCCCAGCGGAAAGCTGAGCAGCGCGATACATGCCGCTACGATCGCAATAGTGCGACCGTCGGGATTGCGCCGCACTAGCGACACCGCCGCCCAGATGCCCACAACGCCGATTACCAGCGAAAGAACTCTCGAAAACAGGAACGTCTCATCCCAAAAGCGTGTCACCGGATACGCGCCCGCGCGATATCGCCAGGAGTAAACCGACATGGCCATGACGCCGCGCCGGAACATCAGCCCCGAAGCCCAGAACATCAGCCCCGAAGCCCAGAACATCAGCCGCAGCGCGCTGTAGATCGCCCATAGAATGCCGAGAACATTCACCTGTCCGCGAAGCGACTCAACCGGATTTCGAGGCGGAGGCACTACCGCCACGGGCGTCACATTCGGTGAGGAGTAAACGGGCGCAGCGGGCCGCACGGCTTGCCCCTGTCCCGGCGCTTGCGTGGACGCGCCGCAGCGGCTGCAAAAGAGCGCGGAGTCGCTGAGCTGCATCCCGCAATTCTGGCAGTACACCTGTCACCTCGCGTTCTTGAGAAGAGGCTGCGCGATCAGGCGAAGAACCGGCCCATGCTGCGAAATTTATGGAAGCGCCGATCGACAAGCTGGTCGGGCGAAAGCTGGCTGAGTTCGTCGAGCGAGCGCGCCAGCACCGCATTGAGCATTTTCGCGGCAGCAGTATGATCGTTGTGCGCGCCGCCTTCCGGCTCAGCGACAATTTCGTCGATGAGCTTCAGCTCCAGCAAATCAGGCGCGGTGATTTTCAGCGCTTCGGCGGCAAGTTCCGCCTTGCCCACGTCGCGCCACATGATCGAAGCGCAGCCTTCCGGTGAAATCACCGAGAAAATCGAATTCTCGAGCATCAGCAGGCGGTCGCCCACAGCGATGGCCAGCGCGCCGCCTGAGCCACCTTCGCCGGTAATGGCGACGATGATCGGCACCGGCAATCGCGACATCTCGCGCAAATTGTGCGCGATCGCTTCCGCCTGGCCGCGCTCCTCGGCGTCAACGCCCGGATACGCGCCCGGCGTGTCTATAAATACGATGATCGGCCGCCGGAATTTCGCCGCGAGTTTCATGGCGCGCAGCGCCTTGCGATACCCTTCCGGCTTGGCCTGCCCGAAATTCCGTGCCACACGCTGCTTGGTGTCGCGCCCTTTCTGGCTACCCACCACCATTACCGGCTTGCCGTGGAACCAAGCCATGCCGGTGATCAGCGCGGGATCGTCCGCGAAATTGCGGTCTCCGTGAACTTCGCTGAAATTCTCGAAAAGCAGCCGGATGTAATCCTCGGTGTAGGGCCGCTGCGGATGGCGCGCCAGCAACAGGCGCTGCCAAGAGACTAGATTCGCGTAGAAGTCGCGCTTGAGCTGCTCGATTTCGCGCTGCAGTCGCTCGATGTCCGCGCCGGTTGCGTCCGTGGGGCTGGCCAGGCGCTTCAGATTGGCCACATCGCTTTCGAGCGCCTGAATCTCGCGGTCTTTTTTCCTTTCGAGTTCCTTGACAGCGTTCGCCGCTGCCGCCTGGGGGCTTGGCTGTAAGGCCGATGCTGCCGCAGCAGGTTTTGAAGCTCGCCCGGCAGCCTGCTGCTTCTCTTCGAGCAGCTTGCGCTCGCGGGCACGCGCACGCAAACGGCGCAACCTCTTCCGCGCCTCGAGCCGCCTGTCCTTTTTATCTTTATCGTCGCCGGCCACCGAACCCCACCCGACTGCGCCGCATTAAAACTAGACGACCGCTACCGAACCGCTGCCGCAAATTTCTCGGACGCGCTCCACCAGATCTTTGTCCGCGCGCACCGCGCTCGACGCTTCGAGCGTGGCTTCGCTTCCATCGTCCTGGACCAGCTCGAACGCAACGCGGCAGCGCCCTGGACGGCTTGAGAACAACTGCTGCAGCCGGTCGATGGCATGCGGATTCACTTCGCGCAGATCGAGCCGCACGCGCAACAAACTCGGTGGCGGATCCGCCACCTGGTCGAGCAGGCGCGCATCGGAAACGATCACGCGCGTGCCCACGTCTTCAACCGCCACGCGCCCTTTCACCAATAGCGGGGTTGCGGGCTTCAGAAGCTGTCCCAGTTTCTGGAACGCCTCTGGAAATACCAGCGCTTCGATCACGCCGGTGCGATCCTGCAGAGTAAGAATGGCCCACTGCGCGCCGCGCCGGGAACGCATGGGCCGCGATTGCACGATGATGCCCGCCACCACAATGTCCTGGTTGTTGCGGCAGGACTCCATCGACGAAAGCTCGATGGCGTTCAAATCCTTCAGCTTGCCGGCATATTTGTCGAGCGGGTGGCCGGAAATGTAGAAGCCGAGCGTCGAATATTCGGATGCGAGCAGCTCGTGCTCGGGCCATTCCTCCACTTCCGGCAGAAGTTCCGGAGGCTGCGGAGTGGCAGATGGTGATCCGCCTCCGAACAATCCGTGCTGGCCATTTTCGCGCGCACGCTGCATCTTTTGCGCGCGTTCCATGGCACGGTCGATCACCGCCATCATCTGCGCGCGGTGCGCGCCCAGCCCGTCCATCGCGCCTGCGCGAATCAGGCTTTCGAGGACGCGCTTGTTGAGCTGGCGCGTATCCACGGACTCGACGAAACCGAAGAAATCGGTGAAGCGGCCCAGCGTTTCTCGCGCGGCAAGAATTCCCTTCACCGTGTTCTCGCCCACGTTCTTGATGGCGCACAATCCGAAGCGGATCTGGTCGCCCGTCGGAGTGAAGTCCACGTCGCTCGAATTCACGTTGGGTGGCAGCACGGTGATGCCCATGCTGCGCGCTTCGTTGATGTACTTCACCACTTTTTCGGTGTTGCCCGTTTCGGAGGTGAGCATGGCCGCCATAAATTCGACGGGATAGTGTGTTTTCAGAAATGCGGTCTGATAGGCCAGCAGCGCGTAGGCGCAGGAATGCGACTTGTTGAATCCGTAGCCCGCAAATTCGGCCATCAGGTCGAATATCTTCTCGGCCTTCTTTTGCGGGACCTTGCGCGCCGCGCATCCGGTGAGGAATTTTTCGCGCTGCGCGGCCATTTCTTCGGGCTTCTTTTTGCCCATGGCGCGGCGCAACAGGTCGGCGTCTCCAAGCGAGAATCCCGCGAGACGGTTGGCGATCTGCATCACCTGTTCCTGATACAGAATCACGCCCCAAGTTTCGGAGAGGATCTCTTCGAGCGCCGGCAGATCGTAGGCGACTTTCTTCTTGCCGTGCTTGCGCGCGATGAAGTCGTCGATCATGCCGCCCTGGATGGGCCCCGGGCGATACAGCGCGTTCAGCGCGGTCAAGTCCTCCAAGCGCGTAGGCTGGTAGCGCCGCAGAATGTCGCGCATGCCGTGCGATTCAAATTGAAAAATACCGGTGGTATCGCCCTTGGAGAAAAGCGCGTACGTGGGCGCGTCGTCGAGTGTCAGAGTCGAGAGGTCTACATCCACGCCGCGATTCATCTTGATCAGCCGCACGGCATCGCTGAGCACGGTGAGCGTGGTCAGGCCCAGGAAATCCATCTTCAGCAGGCCAATGCGCTCGAGCGCATTCATGTCGTACTGCGTGGTTATTTCGTCTTTGTTCGACTTGTACAGCGGAACGATTTCGGTGAGCGGCCGCGGCGAAATCACCACACCCGCCGCGTGCGTCGACGCGTGGCGCGCCAGCCCTTCCAGGCGCAGCGCCACTTCGACCACTTCTTTTATCTTTTCATCCTTCTGGCGCATCGAATCGAGCTGCGCCGATTGTTTTAGAGCTTCGTCCAGCGTGATATTCAACTGCGCCGGTACCAATTTCGCCAGCCGGTCCACATCGCCATAGGGCATGTTCAGCGCGCGGCCGGTGTCTTTCAGCGCGGCCTTCGCCGCCATGGTTCCAAAGGTGATGATCTGCGCGACGCTTTTCTCGCCGTAAGCCTTGCGCACATATTCGATCACTTCGCCACGCCGCCGCATGCAAAAATCGATATCGATATCGGGCATGGAAATGCGCTCGGGATTGAGGAATCGCTCGAACAGCAGGTCGTATTGCAGTGGGTCGACGTCCGTAATGCGCAGCGCGTAGCTCACCAGGCTACCCGCCGCCGAGCCGCGGCCAGGCCCCACCGGCACATCCTGCGCGCGCGCGTAGTGAATGAAATCCCAAACGATCAAAAAGTAGCCGGCGAAGCGCATCTTCTTGATCATTTCGATTTCAGCGGTGAGACGCCGCTCGTATTCGTCCAGCGGATGCCGCAGCAAACCTTCTTTCGCCTGCCGCTCAAGCTGCACGGCGCGCGACTGGAATCCTTCGCGCGACACTTTTTCGAAATACGAATCGGTGGTGTAGCCTTCCGGCACTTTAAATTCAGGAAACGGATTACTCACCCGCTGAATCTTCAGGTTGCAGCGCTCGGCGATGGCCACCGTGCGTGAAATCGCATCCGGCAGCTCACGAAACACTTGGGCCATTTCTTCCGCCGTCTTGAAATAAAACTGGTCGGTTGCGAATTTCATGCGCTGCGAGTCGCTCATGGTTTTGCCGGTCTGGATGCACATGAGCACTTCCTGCGCGTGCGCGTCGGACTTGGTGAGGTAGTGGCAGTCGTTGGTGGCCACAAGCGGAATTCCAGTTTCCTTCGAGAGCGCCACCAGATCGCGATTGATGCGCGTCTCAACCTCAAGCCCCTGGTCCTGCACCTCCAGGAAAAAATTGCCTTTACCGAAGATGTCGCGCAGGCGATAGGCATTCGTGCGCGCCTGATCGTATTTCTCCGACATCAGCGCGTCAGCCACTTCGCCGCGTAGGCACGCCGAAAGCGCAATCAACCCCTTGCTGTGCCGCGCCAGAAGCTCGTGGTCCACGCGAGGCTTGTAATAAAAGCCGTCGAGGAACCCGGTGGAGACCAGCTGAATGAGATTGCGGTAGCCCTCGTCGTTCTCGCAAAGCAGCACCAGGTGGTTCGAGCGCTCGGCTTCGGTGCCGCGGTTCTTGTGGTTGTCGGGCGCCACGTACACTTCGCAGCCGATGATCGGCTTAACTCCGTGTGTGGTGGCCTTGTGATAGAAATTCGCGGCCGCGAACAGATTTCCGTGATCGGTGACGGCCACCGCGGGCATGCCACGGCGCGCGGCTTCCTCGGTGAGTTCGCCGATTTCGCAGGCTCCGTCGAGCAGGGAATAATCGGTGTGCAGATGCAGATGCACGAAGTTCGGTGCAGGCATGGAATTCTATTTTACCATTTCGCGAAACGCGTTTGTGGCAAAGCGCTGCAAGCCGGCCAAGTTTTCAAGAATATTTCCACAATGTGACTGAGCCCTCGCCAAAAGGCTTCGCGCCGTTATCTCCGGCTTGCTTTCTCGCCCGGCTGCGCTTTGGACTTGGCGGGAGCGCTTTTCTTCTCTGCTGGCGCAGGCGCCGCGGCCGTCTTTTGCGGCGGTTTGGGGCTAGCGGCCGTTGCGGCTACGGGGGCGGCGGCTTTGCCTTTTCCTTCAGGCGGCTTACCCTGCGGAGCGGCTGTCGGCACGGGAGTACCGGGCGCCACGGCCGGAGCGCCCAATGCGCCCTTTTCCCCGCGCTTCTTCTTCTCTTTCTCCGGCTTTTTCTTCGGCTCGTCCTTGATCCCCGCAAGCTGGCGGAAAATCTTGACGCGCTCTTCGGGCAGCTTGCCCTTGCCGCGCAATTGCATGTCGAAAAGCTGCTCCATGATCTTGTCGAACTTGGGCCCGCGCGGCACGCCCAGCGCATCGAGTTCGTTCATCGGCAACGCCATGTGAATCGGCCGCCACCGTTGCAAGTAGTTGTGCAGCTTGTTCAGCACCGCGGGATTGGGAAATTCCACTTCCAGGAACGTCAGCATCTCCGTGGGCATGGATGCGATGTAGGCGTACGCGTGGCGCGGCGTGTTCATCTTTTTGCTTTTCAGCACCTGCACGATCTTTTGCGCGTCTGGCACCAGCGCTTCGAGATTCTCGATCTCCGTGGAGCGATAGCCCATATCGCGCAATGCGCCAGTGACCTCGCGCGGCTTCAGCCGGCCGAGCGTGTAATAGATCACCGGCCGCACCAAGCGGGGCCGGATGCCCGCGGAATATAAATTGATGCGCACCTTGGCCAGCTTGTTCAGACTCTCATAGTCTGGCTTACGCTTCTCCAGTTGCGGGTGAATCGCGCCGAGCAGGTCGTGCTCTTCCCATGCTTTGAGCGTGGCCACCGGATTGTCTTCCCGGGACAAGCCGCGAAACTCTTCGCCGATCTCCGGACTTTGCAGATTCTTGTTCAGTCCACGCTCGATGGCCAGATCGAACCATTCCTGTGTGCGCTGCTCCAGCTTGAACCCCATGCGCGCCGCGTAGCGTAGAATGCGCATCAGGCGAATGGGCTGATTGGTAAAGGCGTGAATCGAGAGAGCGCGCACTTCCTGGCGTTCTAGATCGGCCAAGCCATTCGTCGGATCGAGCAACAATCCGCGCGATTGCACGTTCAGCGAAATGGCGATGGCGTTGATCGAAAAATCGCGCCGCCGCAAATCTTCCATGATCCCGGAGAAGCGGTAGTCCGGCTTAGTTCCCGGTCGCTCGTAGACGTCGTCACGGGCGGCGGATAGCGAACCATCCACGTCGCCGGCGAAAACAATCTCGTAATGGCGCGTCTTTTCGCTTTCCGTCGCTGCCCGCGCACCGCCTTTTTCGAGTTCGCGCACCATGCGCACCGGATTGCCTTCCACGGTGAAGTCGAGGTCGCGGATGGGCTGACCGGAAATCAGGTCGCGCACCGCGCCGCCAGTAAGATAAATATTCAGCTCCTGCGAACGCGCGAGTTCCTGCACACGCTCCAGCACTGCGCGCTGCTCCGGGGAAAGCCGGCTTTCCAGCAAGAACATGTAATCGGGCATGAGGTCTCCGCCTCCTCCGTTTCGTCCTGCGCAGGTTTCAGGCGCGCGGGTGGTGCGCCTTGTACACCTGCTTGAGTCTTTCTTCCACTACGTGCGTGTAGATTTGCGTTGTCGAGATGTCCGAATGGCCCAGCATCATCTGCACCGAGCGAAGATCGGCTCCGCGGTCCAGCAGATGCGTTGCAAAACTGTGGCGCAGCATGTGCGGTGTCAACGCCTTGCGCAGATGCGCTTTCCGTCCATAGTCACCCAAAATCTTCCAGAATGCGATTCGGTTCAGCTTGCGTCCGCGCTGGTTCAGGAACAAGTGTGGCGACGTTTTGTCATTCAGCAGCTTCGGCCGCGATTCGCGCATGTACTCCTGCACCGCCTCCAGCGCCTGCCGTCCCACCGGCACCAGCCGTTCCTTGTTTCCTTTGCCAATGCAGCGCAGACATCCCGGATCCATCGACAAATCCGACACCTGCAATCCGCAGAGCTCCGAAACGCGCAGGCCCGTCGAATACATCAGCTCGATCATGGCCTTGTCCCGCAGACCGATCGCGTCATTCGTGTCCGGCTGCCGCAGCAAGCGGTCCACTTCGTCCAGGCTCAGGAATTCCGGCAAACTTTGCCGAAACTTCGGCGATTCAATCGTCGCCGCGGGATCTTCGCTGATGATCCCTTCCGCCAGGCTGAAGCGGAAAAAATGCCGGATGGTCACCAAGTGCCGCGCGACCGACCGGCTGTCCAGCTTGGCGCGGTAGAGAGAAGCCAGAAAGTCCACTAGGTGCTCGCGCCGTACGTCGATAACCTTCAGCCCGCGCTTCTCGGCAAACGCTACAAACTTCTCCATGTCGCGGCGATAGGCCTGCAGCGTGTTGTTCGAGAGACCCTTCTCGACACGCAAATAGTTGACGAATGAGCTTAGCTGCGCTTCCACTTCCCGATCTCCACTTCCACGAGAGACTGCAACTTGTACTTAAATGCCTAATTCCGCCGCTGGCTGCGCGCCCGGCTCGGCGCGCCGGAGCATGCTCAAAAACTCAGCGAGTTCCTCGCACCGCAGCAGCCATGCCACTCCAAAATAAACTCCCACCGACGCGCCGATCATCGCCGCCAGCATTCCCGCCTGCGCCGCCACGTGCCGGATTTCCGCGAATCCCGAAAGCCTTAAAACCGCGTAGGACATTGCCGCCATCGCCGTCGCACACGCGGCCATTTTCGCGATAGGCCCAGCCAAGTCGCGCGTTCCCAGGCCGCCGTAGCGCTTGCGAAAAAATACAAACAGCAGCACGAAGTTGAAATAGGCCGCGAGCGAACTGGCCAGCGCCGGACTGCCGTTCGACAGGTAGCGAAACGCGAATAGCAGAAATGCCGCATTGAGAATCACGTTGCACACTAGTGCGTAAGCACCGATCTTTGCCGGCGTCGCCGTGTCCTTCACTGAGTAGTACATCGGGCTGATCAGCCTGATGGCCGCGTACGCCGGCAGCCCGACTGCATAGTAAAGCAGCGCGTTGGCCGTGAGCGAAGTCGACTCCGCCACGAACCTCCCGTGCTGGAATAGCACCTGAATGATCGGTTTTCGCAGCAGTATCAACCCTACCGCTGCCGGAATGGTTATAAACGATACGATGCGCAGCGCGAACCCGAACGTCCGCTTCATCTCTTCCAACTGCCCGGCCGCCAGCTGGTGCGACATGGTCGGCAAAATCACCGTGGACATGGCCACCGCGTAGCTGCCCAGTACCAATTGCATCACCCGGTCCGCCACGTAAAGCGAGGTGATGCTCCCCGACGGCATGCGCGAGGACGTGGCGAAAATCGTGTCGATGAAAAGATTGATCTGGTAGACGCCCATGCCGAAAAAGCTCGGACCCATCAGCCGCCCGAAGTGCCTCACGCCGGGATCGCTGACCGTCACGCCGGGTGGAAAAAACTTCATGCCGCTTCGTAACATGGATGGAATCTGAATAGCGAATTGAAAAAACGTGCCCACCAGCACCCCGATGGCCAGCACCGCGGCCGGACTCCGGACGCCAGCCGGTAGAAGCCTCAGCACCGGCGGATACAGGAATCCAAACGAAAACGCGATGATCGTCAGGTTGAAAAAGATCGACGCGGACGCGGGAATTCCGAATACGTGCAGGCTGTTTAAAATCGCGGCCGCCAGCGCTGCGAGCCCCATGAAAAATATCGATGGGAAAATGATGCGATTGAGCACCACCGCCAGGTCCCAGTGCACCTGTTGCGACCCGAATAGCGTGTAAATCCCGATCACCTGGCGTGAGAACATGATTCCCAGAACCGCCACGATAGCGAGCAGGATGGCCAGATCCCAGAAGACCTTCCGGGCGAAGTCCCAAGCCTCTTCGCGCGAGGCGTTGCGTAACTGTCCGCTGAACAGCGGAATAAAGGACGCGCCGAGCGACCCTTCGGCGGTCATCCGGCGTATCATGCTGGGTACGCGAAAGGCCAGAACGAAGGAATCGGCGGCAGGCGAGGTACCGAGCAGCAGGGCGATGCGTTGGTCCCGTAAGTATCCGAAAATACGGCTGATAATAGTAATGACAGCTATAACCGAGGCCGATCGGAGGATCTGTCCTTTGACGGTCAATCGGCAGTAGCTCCAGCGCTAACCCTTTAATCACCAATGAGTTGACAAAACTCGCGGTAACGATAACATAACCCGTGGGAACATAGCAACATTCCCTTCCCAAAAGGTCCTCTCGGTGCGCAAATCCTCTGCTTCGGCATCCACCCACAAGAAGGTCGTGGTGTCTCTGCTGGATGGTTCGGCGATCAAGGGCTACTTAAACCCGGCCGCCCTCGGCCGCAGCGAGGAGGCCGATCTACTTACGCTGGCTGGCGAGCACCGTGTCATCCCGCTGAGCGGCATTAAGAGCGTCCATTTCGTCCGCGAGTTCAATGAGCGCTTCGAACTGGAGCGCAAGACCTTCCTCAGCCGCCCGAAGCTCGACGGCCTCTGGGTGCGCCTCCGCTTTCGCGACGAGGATTCACTCGAAGGCATCGTCGGCAACAATTTGCTCGACATGCTCGATTCCGGCATCCAGCTCACGCCGCCCGATCTGCACGGAAACACTCTCCGCATGTTTGTGCCGCGCTCGGCGCTTCTTGAGATGAAGGTACTCGGCGTCGTCGGCGTGGCGCGTCGCGCTCCGCAACCACAGCCCGGCGCGAAAACTGCGGCGGGGCAATCCAAGCTCTTCAACGAATAAGAACCGAGACCCGCCCTTTACAACTTTCCGTTGCGCGCTTACCCTCGACCTTTCCGCAGCGTTAAGCGTAATTTGGAGAATATCCTGATGAAACTAGGTGCCATTGCTGAAAAGCTGGGCTGCGCCGTCGATGGCGACGCAAACCTCGAAATCACCGGCGTGGCCGGAATCGAGGATGCTCAGTCTGGCGAACTTACCTTTCTCGTAAACCGCAAGTACCGTCCTCTGCTCGACACGAGCCGGGCCGCTGCCATCTTGGTGGCAATAGACGCCGGGCCGGTTCGCATGGCTGCGCTGCGCTCAGGCAATCCTTATCTCGATTTTGCGCGCGCCATTGAGTTGTTCCATCCCGCACCGCGATTGGAGCCCGGCATTCATCCCACCGCCGTGATCGCAAAATCGGCGCAAATCGGCGCCGGCGCGCACATCGGGCCCTACTGCTTCGTCGACAAAGATGTCGAAATCGGCAAAAACGCTGTGCTGCACAGCTTCGTCACCATTTATCGCGGCGCCAAAATCGGAGACCACTTCTTCGCCCACGCACACGCTTGCGTCCGCGAAAATTGCCGCATCGGCCATCGCGTGCTGCTGCAGAACGGCGTGGTCATCGGAAGCGACGGCTTCGGCTTTGCCCGCGAGCCCAACGGCCACTGGTACAAGATGCGCCAGTCGGGAATCACTGTGATCGACGATGACGTCGAGATTCAGGCGCAGAGCGTGATCGACCGTGCTACCGTCGGCGAAACGCACATCTCGCGCGGCGCGAAGATTGACAACCTAGTGCAGGTGGGACACGCCTGCAAGGTCGGCGAGGACACGCTGCTCTGCGGCCAGGTCGGCCTCGCCGGAACCACCGTGGTGGGCAACCGCTGCATTCTCGCGGGACAGGTCGGCGCCGCGGGCCATCTCACTATCGGCGACCGCGCCATTCTATCCGCGCAAAGCGGCGTGCCCACCGACGTGCCCGCCGGAGCGGTCTACTCGGGTTATCCTGCGATGAAGAATCTCGACTGGCGCAAATCGGTAGCCGTATTTAATCGCTTGCCCGATCTACAAAAGGAAGTGCGCGAGCTTCGCGCGGAAATCGCACGCCTGAAAGAAAAAGCCGCCGCACAAAGCTAGCTCCGTGCGCCCGCCATCCCAAGCTGTGCCACATTTTTCACTGTGACTTTGTGTTTACGCTGTCATCCCGAGCGAGCGAAGCGGTTTCCTTCGCGACGAGGGATCTCTCTTCGTTTGTAAATCCCGACGCGGACAAACCCACATGCACCTTCAAGCGCTCTAGCGTAGCGCCGTCAGGAAACCGCTGGTGAAGCCACGCCCGCTCCCAGCTTGCGCGCGCGCACTCGCAACACCTTGCGCTGATTCGCCTCCAGCACTTCGAAGCGCAACCCGTCGAACTCGACAATCTCTCCGGTGCGCAGCACGTGCCCGGCTACTCCGTTCAGAAGCCCCGCGATCGTCGTCGCGTTGGAATGCTCCGCCGCCTGTTCGAGCTGCACATCGAAAAGCTCCGAGATCTTGTCCACCGGCACGCTGCCCCGCAGCACCATGGTTCCACTCGCTTCGCGAATCACATCGGGAGCCGGACGGCGATCCTCTTCGCCGATGTCGCCGATGATTTCCTCTACCAAATCTTCCACCGTCACCACGCCCGCCATCATCCCGTATTCGTCGATCACTACCGCCATTTGCTGATTCTTGTGCTGCATCTCTTTCAGCAACTCCGAGCCGAATTTCAGCTCCGGCACGAAAATCACCGGTCGCATCAGCTCGCGGACGGTGCGCTGGGCCGCCTCACGTTCCGGAATCGCAAGCATGTCTCGTGCGAAGGCGATGCCCAGAATATCGTCCAGCGACTTTTCATATACGGGCAGCCGCGAGAACTTTGTTTTCACCACCAGCTGCCGCAGTTCTTCCAGCGTCGCCGATGCCGGAATGGCCACCACGTCGGGACGCGGCGTCATCACGTCCCGCACGCGCTTGTCGCCAAACTCCACTACTTGTTCGATCAGCCGTGCCTGGTCTTCTTCAATGATTCCATCGTCGGTGGCCTGGTCCACCAGCGCCTCAATGGCCTGCTGGTCATCAGCCTGCGCCACCTGTTCATCCTCCGAGAGATGTAACACCGAGACCAGAAGATCGACCACGAAGTAGATGGGCCAGACAATCCAAACGAAGAACCGTACGAGCGGCACCAGGGGAGCGATCCAACTCCCAGGCAACGCAGCCATCAGCACCGCGGGCCAGAATTGCATGGCCACCACAACTTCAGCGCCCAGGAAGAACACCATCTCGATAACCGCTTCCCAGGTACCCGGGACAAAGAAAATCACGCCCCGCGCGGTGACAGCAGCCACCAGAACCAGCCACAGCCGTGCCAGAAGACTGAAGATTTGCGACGCTTGCCGCCGGTCCATTTTGAGCCGCGGCTCGATCTGCGCTTCGAAGGCCTCCAGGTGCCGGTGAACGCGTCCCGTCCACACGCGCCCCAACTCGCGATACACCCGGTCCAGATAGGAAAAAACGGCCAGCCCCAGCGTGAGGGCAAGTACACCGAGCGTGTAGAGGAATATGGGCATGGGCTATTCGAGTTTCAGCGCGCGGCGCAGCTTGCGTTCCCGCCGGTCCATCTGGCCGCTATCGGTTTCGTGATCGTATCCCATCAGGTGCAGCATGCCATGAAGAATGAGGATACGCATTTCCTGGTCGAAAGTGCGTCCGAAGCGAAGCGCGTTGCGCCGCGCCACTCCCGGAGCGATGGCGATATCGCCCAGATAGCTCGCGGCCTCGGTTGAATCGGCAGATGATCTCGGCTTGTTTCTCAGGTTTGTGCGTTTGGTTCGGAGCCCCGCGCCATCGCGGGGAAATGACAACACGTCGGTCGGCCCTTTCTTGCCACGATACGCGCGATTCCATCGCGCCATCTCCACATTGCTCACCAGGCAAACCGTCACCGCATCGTCCGGGAGTTTCAGGAGATTGCGTGCGGCCGCCGCGAATTCGTCCAGCTTGCGAATGGAAACACGAATGCCGCGCTGGTGGTTCAGGATCATCGGAAGGGTACGTTCAGGATGGTCGCCACGCGCGCGGCGCAGGCTGCGCCGCCGCGCAATTTAGTTGCGCGGCCTGCTGCCGTGTGTGTTCGCGGAACGCCCCGAACGGCCGGCCGCTCCGCCGTTGTACTCGTCATAGGCCTTGATGATGCGCTGCACCAGGCTGTGCCGCACCACATCCTGCTCGTCGAAATAGACCAGCGCGATTCCCTCGATTTTGCCCACGATGTCGATGGCCTCCACCAGCCCCGACCGCCGCTCGTTGGGCAAGTCGATCTGCGTCACGTCACCGGTGATTACCGCCTTGGAATTGAATCCCAGGCGCGTGAGGAACATTTTCATTTGCTCGCTGGTGGTGTTCTGCGCTTCGTCCAGAATCACGAACGAATCGTTCAAAGTGCGCCCGCGCATGAACGCCAACGGCGCCACTTCGATAATGCCCTTCTCCAGAAAGCTTTCAAGCTTGTCTGCTTCGAGCAAATCGTGCAGCGCGTCGTACAGCGGCCGCATGTACGGGTCGACTTTTTCCTGCAGCGTGCCCGGCAAAAATCCCAGCCGCTCGCCCGCTTCCACCGCGGGGCGCGCCAGAATGATGCGATTTACCTGTTTCGAAAGCAGCGCCTGCACCGCCATGGCAACCGCGAGATAGGTCTTCCCTGTCCCGCCCGGCCCGATAGCGAACACCATATCGTGCGTTTCGATCGCTTCGAGATAGCGCTTCTGGTTCGAGCTTTTCGGCGAAACGCTTTTCTTCCCCAGCACCCGCGAACGCGTCGGCGAAAACGCTCCATGCAGCGTGGCCACCGGTTCGTCCGCGGCAACGCGCAGCAGCGATTTCACTTCCTGGCTGTTTGGGATGCGCCCATCCAGCACGCGCTGGTTGTAGGCATCCACAATCCGCGTGGCGCGCTCCACCTGCCCGGCTTCGCCTTCAATCACCAGGTCGTGGTCCTTCAGATGGGTCTTCACTTTCAGCGTGTTTTCGAAATACTTCAGGTTTTCATCAAGCGGGCCGAAGAATTCGTTGATTCCTCCGGCGATTCGGACGGTTTGCTTCATCAAGTTCAGCAGTTACTTGGCCACCATGGCTCCTACAAGCCTAACCCGCGCAACAAAGCGGGTCAAGCCGTCGCAAATTGTGGTACTGGGTCAGTTTGAAAACTGCGGAGGATTGACGTACTGCGAGAGTGACCCTAGGATTGTTCCATGCCTAACCGCTCAAAGAATCGCCCGCGCGATCCCAATCAGCTTGCCCATCGCATAATGCTTGAATCCACCGGGCAAGAACCGAAAACAAACAAACCGAAAGAGCCGGAGAAAAACCCCGCCGCCGTCGCCCTCGGTCGCCTGGGAGGACTCAAGGGAGGTCACGCGCGAGCCCAGAAGCTCAGCAAAAAGAAGTTGTCGGCCATTGGAAAGCAAGCCGCCAAGGCGAGATGGGGGAAGCGATGAACGGCGGCAGTCCTCAACCTCTACCCAAAGAACCGGAGCCACCGGAACCCGACCCATTCAAAAAAGGCGGTTAAAAAAGGCAATACAACGCAAAAGCTGCACCAACCGCCAAGAAAGGCACAGAAGCGAAAAGACAGAAAGCGCCTCGATCCACCCAACTAGCTTTCAGTTCGTTCTCACGTTTATTGTTGTCAACGGTTTTTACGAGGGCATTTAATATTTCCGTGGCGGGCTCTCTACTTGTTGCCAAGGTCGGATTCTTCTCTCGGAATTCCTTAATAGCGACAATCCAATTTGCCATCTTCAGCGTGGGGAATGCCTTATAGTCGCGGCGCATTGCTGCACTGAGCAGAAATATTCCGCCGAGAAGGCTAAGCGCCGCGCCGACCGCACAAATGGTAATAGAGGTTTTCGCTTCAGGGGAGGGGTTACCTTTCACCAGATTAACCACTTGCATTGATGCAGCGAAATAAAATGCCGAAAATACCAAGTAGAGCGAGGTCTTTACTCCCATTTCGGCGCTAACGGAGTGCATGACCACGTCTTGACTTTTCACCACCTCAAAAAGCCTAATCTCCGCATCGTCGGGCATTTCACACGGCTCTATTTTCTACTTGACTGTATGCCTGACCGCTCATACAATACACCCATGAACAAATTGAGCACAGAAAAGCGTAGCCAAGTGGTTGCGGCACTGGTCGAGGGAAACAGCATTCGCGCCACCGTGCGCATGACGGGCGCTTCCAAAAACACGATTGCGAAGCTGCTCGTGGAATTGGGCGCGGCGTGCGCTGATTATCTCGACAAGGCCCTTGTGAATCTGAACTGCAAACGGATTCAGTGTGACGAAATCTGGTCTTTCTGCTATGCCAAGGAAAAGAATCTGCCCGAAGAAATGCGCGGCGTGTTCGGTTACGGCGATGTGTGGACCTGGACGGCCATGGATGCCGACACCAAGCTGATTGCCGCATGGATTGTCGGCGGACGCGACGCAGGAACGGCCTACGGATTCATTCAGGACTTGGCGAAGCGCCTCGCACATCGCGTCCAACTTACCACAGACGGGCATCGCGCTTACGTCTCCGCCGTCGAGGGCACGTTCGGAAGCGAGATCGACTACGCCATGCTGGTCAAGCTCTATGGAAATGACCGAGACTCGGAAGTGCGATATAGCCCTGCCGAATGCATTGGTGCTCGCGAAGTGGTGGTCACTGGCCGTCCTGATCCCAAACACATCTCGACAAGCTATGTCGAGCGCCAGAACCTAACAATGCGCATGGGGATGCGCCGATTCACCAGGCTGACCAACGGATTCTCAAAGAAGCTGGACAATCACATCGCTGCAATCGCCATTCACTACATGCATTACAACTTCTGCCGCGTGCATCAAACGCTCCGCGTTACGCCAGCCATGGAAGCGGGAGTTTCGGATCACGTCTGGACAATGGAGGAACTGGTTTCTTTGCTGGATAAAAGCGGTAAAATCGCGGCCTGAAATAAAGCAAAGTGGGCGCTCTAACCGCCCACTCCCAGTTTATCGAAGGAATATTCCGAGCACGTGCTGCATTCGCTTCTCTAACCTTTGACGAGGAACGAAGCGTGCGGCGCGACTCAGCAATTCCTTTCTGCCCATCGGATCGCAGTGTATCACCGTCGGCGGAAGGAATGGAATTGCCCAATATTATTGACTTTTTACGCCCAAAAGAAATGCGCGAAGAGGATTCTGTGTCCGTAAAACTCTTGGACCTAAAAACCAAAGAAGGATGGAAGTTGATCGGGCCATTTGTTTCGATCTTTGTCTTAGGACTTGCGGCAAGGATCGTATACAAACCTCATTGGTGGTGGCCCGATACGATTTTTGCGTTGTCCGACGCACTAATAATTGCGGGCCTTTTGGGATTCTGTCTGGAAGTATATTCAACTAAATTTCTCATTGAAAAAGTCGCAGATGATTTGACGGAGAAACTTGTAGGTCGCGGACTTCCTCCGGAATTGCAAGCGCACATCCTCCAGATAACGCGAACCGATATTGTCAGAAGTAATTACGTGAAACGCTACTCTCTCGCCTCGGAACCATCCGGAAAAATGTCTCTAAACATCGGAATAAGTTATGAAGTACGGAATCACGGAGACGCTGTAACGGAATATTCTCCCCTTCTGGAAGAAGAAGGCTATTATTCGCCCGTGTTTCTCTACATGGAATATGGAATCCAAGGAGAGATGCAAACCTTTAATGAATCCGCGATCAGCAAACTGACCGATACGAATTCCGAAACTGGCGTTAAATCATTTAAAGGCCCAAAGAGGATTACGTTGCAGCCAATACGAGAAAACCATCTATCGGTCTGCCGAG
This sequence comes from Candidatus Acidiferrales bacterium, assembly GCA_035551975.1. GTDB lineage: Bacteria > Acidobacteriota > Terriglobia > Acidiferrales > UBA7541 > Palsa-295. Next base: position 28,531 of record DASZMG010000059.1, read on the forward strand.
TGATGACGAATTACAGGGTAACTATGCCGGAAGAATATGTCGATATTACGAATTTCGGCGGTCCGCTCATTGGAGTTAAACTGCATCTCGACGAACTCCCAGATGGGTTTGAATTCAATTCGCAAGGCAAAGGCGTTCTACACACAAACGGCAGTCGTTCATGGGATTACCCAGGGCCGTTTATAAGAGGCCAACACGTGCGCGTTCGATGGTCAAAAAAGCACGATGCCCAGTGCTAGACTCACCCCATGACCTTTGAGCACCGCATCGTCGTCGGCTTGGAAGAAATCAAGGCCATTGTTTTGGAGTGCAATCTGTGTCACGCGAAGATCGTGTTCGCGCCAGAGAAACTTGAGAATCAAAACATTCCGTCAAAGGGACCGTGCGGCCACGCATGGGAGAGTCCGCAGACGGCTGAACCCCCGCTGCCGCCCCTGCTCGCACTGATCACATCGCTAAAAACGTTGCGGAATTCCAATATGCCAGGTTTTTCGGTGCGGCTCGAATTTGACGAGGCGATCTGCAATCCACGCGCCAATTCCGAGCGCACCGCATCTCCCAAAGCCTCAAACTGACCCACTACCCAAATTGTGCTATTGAATCAACTTGTAATCCGCCCCGCGCAGACCTCAATCCCTGTTGAATTTCTGCGCGGAAATCGGAGATCATCCCAGCACTATGATCAAATTCTCCAAATTGCTGATAGTCAGTCTCGCTCTATGTTTTTCTTGCACCGCGCATGCGCAGTCCTCAACCTCTGCCGCGGATAAAGCGCCCGGAATTGTCGGCACCTGGCGCATGACTGCCGTCTATTCCTGGACCGAACAGGACAAAGACCATGTCAACAAGCAAGCCTACGGTCCGCATCCCGACGGCCTGATCACCTACACCGCCGACGGCCGCATGAGCGTCATCGAGGTCTATGACAATCGCAAGCCCCTTTCCGCCGATCGCGAAGCGGCGCCAGTCGAAGAACGCGCCGCGGCATTCTCATCCATGGTCGCCTACGCCGGAAGCTACACCTTTACCGGCGACAAGGTCATCCATCATCAGGAAGTCGCCGCCGCTCCCGGCCCGCAGCGCGACCAGACGCGCTATGTGAAAATCATCGACGCCAACCACATCAGCCTGCGCACTCCGCCAGTGATGCGCAACGGCGTCGCCGAAATCCACGAAATGTTCTGGGAGAGGGTTAAATAGAGATACCGGAGAATAAAAAGCGTCGAGACGGGTTTCGCCATCCCGGCGCTTCACAAATAATCGACGCTTCTTTCGCGAATCTACCGCGCCAGCGGATCGGGCCTGAGCTGGAATTTCACCACCTTGCTGGTCTGCCCTTTCCCGCCTTCGATGTGCTGCGGCGCGCGCGTCGCATACGTCGAGTACAACCCGCGGCCCTTCCATCCCGCGCCCGCGTCATCGATGCGCCCATCCATGCTCTTCGCGAAGAAGCCCATCGGATACGGCACACGCAGCGTCACGAACTTCCCGGTATTCGGAATCAGCGCCAGCAACGAATCCGACGCATTTCCCGTCGCGATTGGAATGTTCTTTCCCAGCCCGAACGTGTCGAACTGGTCGACCCAGTTGTAATAGTTCGCGTCCGCGCTGCCCGACTCCGTGCCCTTAAATGATGGCCCCGGGAACGGATACAGCGTCCAACCTTCCGGACACTGTTGCCCCGTGGCCGTGGGCCCGTTCAGCGGCCCTTTGCACTTGCGCCGGTCGAAGCTGGCGAAGTGTCCGCTGGTCAGCACGGTCCACACCACGCCATTGCGGTCGATGTCCATTCCGCGCGGCCCGAATCCATGCACCGGCGCTTTCGGATTGTTCCACGGCAGCTCGTAAATTTCCGCTAGTGTGGTTGCCGGCGGATTCGATCCAGGCACAATCCTCACGATCGCGCCCGGGAATCCCAGCACCGTGCCCCACACCGATCCATCCACCGGGCTTGGGTTGATTCCATAGAACGCGCCATGAATCCGATGATCCTTCGTCGGATCGATCGGCTGATCCGGCTCGGTGTAATCATCGCGCTTGCCGTCGCCGTTCGTGTCCAGCACCAGCGGCGTCCAGCCCTGCGATTTATCTATGTCGTGCGTCTCATCCCACATCTGGGTGTTCACCCAGCCCACCACATCGCGCCCGCCCGCAAACCACAGCGTGTTGTTGGCGTCCTCGGCGAACATCAGGTGCAGCGTGCCGAAGCAGGTGTCGATGAACTCCCACTTGCCGGTCTTGGGATCGTACACATTGGCCTGCCGCGGGCTGTTGTCCAGGGGAAACAGCTTCGCTGAAGGATTGTCTCCGCCCTTCTTGCAGAATGCCGGCTCGTTCTCCGGCGCACGCACCGACGCGGCAGACCATATCCGCCCTTTCGCGTCCATCATCAAGCTGTGCACGTTGCCCTTGCTGTTCCAGATTTTTTCGTCGCCCCAATACGGCGACGGCTCGGAGATATCCTGCGGCGCCGCGTACGGAGTATCCGCATCGCGCACCGGTACCGGAATTTCCATCGCCGAATTTTTCGCCGGATCAACCACGCTGATGAAGTCCGTGCTCACCTCATGCACGCCATAAATTTTCCCGTTTGCGTTGTTGGTCGGGGTGCGGCGATCGGTCGAAATCTCGTCGTGGAAATATTCCTTGCCGTTGCCCCAATCCCACTCGGTGATCACGATATTGCGCTCAATGCCCTGCGGCCGCGGGGGCGCCTGCTTGGGATACTCGCCCGCGGCAATGCGGTCCGTCCAATTCGCATACATGCCCAGCGCACCTTCGCGTCCCATGCGCGTCAAGCCGCCATTCATCTGCGACCCTACTTGCGCCGAGGAAACGCGCCGGCTCCAAGCGGCAACCGAGTTATCGAAATGTCCCAGCTCCGGCTCCAGTTGGCGCGTGGCTTTGTCGCCAATCTGGTGGCAGGCTTCGCAATTGTTCACTTTTACCTGATCGGTCCACTGGTCCTGGCTCTTGATATTTGGCGAGATGCCGTTGCCGTTCGGGCCGCTTCCAGGGAAATCGCTTTTCGCAGGCAGTTGCAGCAGCGAATACCAATAGTCCGCGGGATAATACTGAGCCGCGCTCTTCCCATCCGGCGCGATCTTCGCGGTCAGGTCCACATCTTTCCCGGGCATCGACTGCACTGGCGTGGAGTCCACCAATCCGTACCCGCGCACCCAAACCTTGTAATTCGCGTTTGGTAATTGAGGCA
>DASZMG010000060.1:0-22295 GCA_035551975.1 Candidatus Acidiferrales bacterium
CTTGCGTCAGGTGGTCACTACGCTCGATGAATTCCTTCAGGACCCTCGCCATCGTGCTGTTTGTCGAGTTAAGCAGCCCCGGATCCTCGCAGCTGCTCTCTTGCTTTCCGACCGGCTCAAGAAGGACAAGAACTCGCAGCAAAAGGCACTGGCTGCGTGGGAAAAGGCGATGTTCAGATTTTACGTTTTGGCCCCAAACGATGCGCGCGACCGCGTAGGCCAGTGTATTCGCCTTGCCGCTGATGTGTATAACGGTAATCGTTCGCTAAAACAAGTTCTCGATGAGCTTGACGACATCGCAAACGTTTCTCATGACGAGGTGGTGGCGGAACTCGATGAGGCATACGTCTATGAACGGTGGACTGCGGAGGAGATTATCTACTTCTTCGCGAAATACGAGGAGCGGCTGTCGGAGGAGAATGGCGAGAAAGTGGATCAAGTCACGTGGGCGAAGATCTGGGAAAACGCATCCAAGGAGAAGTCGGTGGAGCACATCTTTCCTCAGAAAGACCCCAACGGAAATTGGAAGGGCAAAGGGCGGCAAAAGGTCAAACCTGAGTCTTTCGTCCATCGCCTCGGAAACCTGCTTGTCCTGCCGCCCGGTATCAACAGCAAGGCTGGCACCAAATCCTTCCCGGATAAGGTGAAAGTCTATAAGAGTGCAAAGGGTCTCCACTACGTCAGCAATGTGATGAGGTCGAGAGATTGGAACCTTGCGGCCATCGATAAGAGGGAAAAGCAACTGATGAAGTTTGCGAAGGACCAATGGTGGGCTTAGCCCTGAAGTCGCCCAGCCTTTGCCGTTCGGTGACTCTGGCCATATTACGAGCAATCCAAAAAGTAATCCGCCCTGCCCGCACGGATTACCGGACATGTGGATTACTGGGCTGGCATTTGGGCCATTTCTGCGTTCTTCGAGTTTCGCTGGCCCGGCCACGACGCACCATTCTCTTTGACACTGCCCGCCTGCTCGACGACACTAGCGGCCACCAGCACTTATGCGACTCTCCATCGCTGATTGGCTTGTTATCGCCGCGTACTTCGCTCTCACGCTGATTCAGGGGCTCTATTTTCAGCGGCGATCGGGCCGCAGCACGGTGGACTATTTCGTAAGCGGGCGCCGCGCGTCGTGGTGGCTGATCGGCACCTCGATGGTTGCGACCACGTTTGCAGCCGATACGCCGCTGGTGGTGACCGGTCTGGTCTATCGCAACGGCATCGCGGGAAACTGGATCTGGTGGAGCATGCTGCCAGCGGGAATGATGACCGTATTCCTGTTCGCGCGGCTTTGGGTGCGCGCCGGACTGCTCACCGACGTGGAATTCGCGGAGTTCCGCTACGCGGGAAAGCCTGCGGCGTTCCTGCGCGGATTTCGCGCGGTGTATCTGGGTCTGCTGGTGAATTGCGTGATTCTTGGCTGGGTTACCAAGGCGATGACCACCATCGTCGGCGTGATTCTCGGCGTGAACGAACGCACTGCATTGGCGCTGTGCGTTTTCGTGCTGATTCCCTTCACCGGAATTTATGTGTCCATGGGCGGGCTGTGGGGCGTTCTGTGGACGGATTTGTTTCAATTCGTGCTGAAAATGGGCGTGGTGATTGCGGTGGCCCGGTACGGCGTGAGCGCGGCCGGCGGGATGCGCGCGCTGCTCCACAGCCTGGCGGCCATGCAAAGCGCGGCGGGCCCGGGCGCGGCAAAGATCACTGCTCTGTTTCCGGATTTTTCGCGCGGGCTAACCAGCGAAGCGCTTTGGACCATCCCTGTGCTCACGTTCTGCGTATATCTCGGTGTGCAGTGGTGGGCCTTCTGGTATCCGGGATCGGAACCGGGAGGCGGAGGATATGTTGCGCAGCGAATTTTGAGCGCGCGCAATGAGCGCGATGGTTTGCTCTCAGTGCTCTGGTTCAACTTCGCGCATTACGCGCTGCGTTCCTGGCCCTGGATTCTGGCGGCGCTGGCGGTGGTGGTGCTCTATCCGAATCTGGCACAGCCCGAATCAGGGTACGTGCGGCTGGCTGTAGACCATCTGCCCCGTGCCGCGCGCGGACTGCTGGTGGCGGGATTTTTGGCCGCGTTCATGTCAACAATTGCCACGCACTTGAATTGGGGCAGTTCGTATCTTGTTTCGGATTTCTATCGCCGCTTCGTGCGGAAGAACGAAACGGAAAAACATTACGTTGGAGTGTCGCGCTGGATCACTCTCCTGTTGGTGGTGCTGGGTGCCTGGGTATCCTGGGAACTCGTAACGATTCGCGCGGGCTGGGAAGTTTTGCTGGAAGTGGGCGCGGGCACGGGAAGCGTCTACCTGCTGCGCTGGTATTGGTGGCGCATCAATGCCTGGAGCGAAATCGCGGCGATGACCACCGCGCTGATTGTTTCGCTGGGGATTCGCTGGTTTAGTTTTTTTCATGGGCCATTTCACGGGTCAGAACCCGCCGTATTTGCCAAGCAGACGCTGGTGACAACCGTGGCGACAACGATCGCGTGGATCGCGGTCACGTTGGCGACACCGCCTGAGCCAAACGAAACGCTGGTAAAATTCTATGAGCGAGTTCGCCCTGATGCTTTCGGCTGGCAACCAATAGCTCGGCTCGCCCCTGAAATTGTCGCCGAGCATAACCTCGGACGGAATCTGCTGGATTGGATTGCCGGTTGCGCCATGGTCTACTTGGCGCTCTTTGGCATAGGTGAGCTCTGCCTGCTCGAGTGGAAAAGAGGAACGCTGCTGTTGTTGCTCTCGCTGCTATCGGCGGCTTTTGTTTATCGCGGGCTTTCGCGGGTGCCGGAATGCGGCGAGGACAAATCCGCGGCATTTCTGGCGAAAGCTTCGGGAGTCAACTGAAGGAGAGTGGCCGCGCTTTTGTTGCAGTCTCGCCAATACGTGGTCTGCTGTAGGCGGCTCCTAGCGGACTGAGTCAATAGGATAAATTATTAACATCGTTGTTGAAGATCGGGCGGAGTCACGATACCTTGCAATGTCCTACTAGTGTGAATAACTCAAAGGAGCCCTCATGAGGATTGCCGGTGTCGGGAGTGCGTTCCCCAAGTATTACTACGATCAGCAAGCTCTGACCGCAGCGCTGAAAAACTACTGGCGCGATCGGCTGCCGAATCCCGACATTCTCGATAGGCTGGATGAAAGTATGAAGGTGGATGGGCGCTACCTGGTGCGTCCCATCAGCTTCTACGAGAACATGAAAACATGGGGAGAGGCCAACGACGTATGGATCGAATCGGCTCTCGAACTTGGGGAAAAGGCGCTGTGCCGGGCGCTGGTGGGCGCGGGACTTCAGCCGCGGGAACTGAGCGCGATTTTTGTGACCTCGGTCACAGGAATCGCGGCGCCGTCTCTCGATGCGCGGCTGGCCAACCGCATGGGCCTTTCGCCAAACATCAAACGCATTCCGATTTTTGGCCTGGGCTGCGTCGCCGGCGCTGCCGGAATATCGCGCGCGGCGGATTACGTGCGCGCATATCCGGACCAGGCCGCGGCGCTGCTTTCTGTGGAGTTCTGCTCGCTGACGCTGCAGCGCGACGATATTTCCATGGCTCATCTCATTTCGGCGCTGCTGTTCGGCGACGGCGCGGCCGCGGCTGTGGTAGTGGGCTCGGAAGTGGAAGCGGAGGGCCCGGAAATTCTGGCCACGAAATCCATTCTGTATCCAAACTCCGAGCGCGTGATGGGCTGGGACATCTCCGAAAAGGGCTTCCGCATCGTATTGTCGCCGGAAGTTCCGGATACAGTTCTGCGGCATCTCGGCGAAGACGTTGACGCGTTCCTCGCCGAACAAGGACTCACGCGAAGCGATATCGGCAGTTGGGTCATGCATACGGGCGGCCCGAAAGTGCTCGAAGCAACCGCTGCATCGCTGGGTATCACGGAGAAGGAACTTGCGGCGTCGTGGGAGTGTTTGAGGAAGGTGGGGAACCTTTCTTCCACGTCCGTCCTGCTGGTGCTGGAGGACGTTTACTCGCATCGCCGTCCGGAACCGGGAACGTACAGCATCCTGGCCGCCATGGGCCCTGGATTCTGCTCCGAACTTGTGCTGCTGCGATGGTGAAGACCGTGAGGGCACAGCTTGATTTCATCGGATGTTGTTGTGGTTGGCGGTGGCCCGGCGGGAATTGCCGCGGCCATCGCGGCGGCACTGCAAGGGCTTCAAGTTACCGTCCTCGATTCGCGTACCCCCCCCATCGATAAACCCTGCGGAGAAGGTCTGCTGCCCGAAGCGGTGGCAGCGCTGCACACCCTGGGCGTTGAGCTGAATTCTTCGGTGGCGTTTCCCTTCTGCGGCATCCGCTTCTGCGACGAAAATTCTTCGGCAACGGCTCGTGTGACGCGCGGGCAGGCGTTCGGCGTGCGGCGCACCACGCTGCATGGGTTGCTCGTGGAGCGAGCGCAACAGCTTGGCGTTGCGTTTGCGTGGGAAACGCGAATTGCTCGCCTGAACGCGGACAGCGTGCAGACGATCGCGGGCCCGAGCGCAGACCCGGGCACAAGTACGATCCGCTACAACTGGCTCATCGGGGCGGACGGGCAGAATTCGATGGTGCGCTCACGAGCGGGAATGGGAGCGACGCGGTATCGCCGCTCGCGCTTCGGTTTTCGCCGGCATTATCGCGTGGGGCCGTGGACGGATGTGGTCGAGGTGCATTGGGGCAGGCGTTGCCAGATGTTCGTCACCCCAACCGCGCCGGATGAAGTGTGCATTGCGCTGATCTCGAACGATTCGCACATGCGCATCGCGGATGCACTGAAACAATTTCCAGAGATAGCTGAAAAACTTCGCGGAGCTGCGTGCGTGGCGCGAGAAGGCGGCGCGATTACCGCGCTTGGCCGGGCTCGGCGCGTGGTACGCGAAAATGTAGTGCTGGTAGGTGATGCTTCGTGCGCGATCGACGGCGTCGCCGGGCAAGGTTTGAGCCTGGCGTTTCAGGAAGCGCTGGCGCTGGGAGAGGCGCTGGGGCGAGGCGATCTTTCGCTTTACGAACGCGCGCATCGCGAAATCACGCAACCAGCGATGCGCATGACTCAGCTTCTATTGTTGATGGATCGCAGCGCCTGGATCCGGCGGAAGACGTTGAGGCTGTTTGCGTCGCAGCCGGCGCTCTACTCGAAGATGATGGCGGTGCACACCGGCGCGGCGCCAGCCGATTCGCTATGCCTGACCGATCTCGCCAGCCTCAGCCTGCGAGTGCTCGCGGCGTAACCATTAGCTGCGTTTCTCGAATTACGCGTCGGTGAGCAGCAACTCCTTGGCGCGCTGTGCGGCCTTTACCACTGCTTTAATCAATGTAACGCGCAGGCCGCCCTCTTCCAGTTCGAGGATGCCGTCGATGGTGCAGCCCGCTGGCGTGGTCACGGTATCCTTGAGCAGCGCGGGATGATCACCCGTTTCGATGACCATCTTAGCCGCGCCCAGCGTCATCTGCGAGGCCAGCAGCGTGGCCAGATCGCGCGGCAGTCCGACCTTGACGCCGCCTTCGGCCAGTGACTCAAGAATGATGTAGATGAACGCTGGCCCGCTGGCGGAAAGGCCAGTGATGGCGTCCATGTGCTTTTCGTCGACGACAACCGTCTTCCCCACCGCGCCGAAAAGTTTCTGCGCGGTGTGCACATGCGTTTGTGTGGCGAATTTTCCGCGCGCAATGGCGGTAATGCCTTCGCCGACCATCGATGGCGTGTTGGGCATGGCGCGGATCACCGGAACGTTTCCGCCAATGTGCCGCTCGATATATTCAGTAGGCACGGAAGCCGCCACGGAAATCAGCAGCTTGCTGGTATCAAGCTCAGGCAGAATTTCGTCAACGACCTGCCCCACTGTTTGCGGCTTCACGCCAAGAATGATCACGTCAGAGTCGCGTGCGGCGGCGCGGTTATCCGTCGTCGCCGAGACAGAAGATTTCGCGAGATTTTTTCGCTGGCCGTTCGCGTGCCCTACCGTGGCGTGGATGTTCTGCGGCGACACCAGTCCCTGCTTCACGAACGCTTCGATCAAAATGCCGCCCATTTTCCCGGCTCCGAGCACGGCAAGCCGCATGGCGCCGCCAGAACTGGCCATTCCGTTTCCCCTTTCGCGTGAGCAAGCAGGATACAGGATGGCTGAGCAAAGTTGTAGGCTTCATCGGCGTTTATGCTAACCTGCGTTCTCCGCAGTTCAGACACGCCCGTCAGCCGCTGGAAAGTGAGGCAGGAATGAAACGGTTCGCGGTATTCGCTCTTTCTACCACTCTATTGCTGCTGCTTTCGGCGCGCGCGGACGAGGACGTTCTGCAGGGTTTTACGTCGCAAAGTTCGGCGCAGGAGCGCGACTGGGAGACGAAATTCCGCGCGATTCCCAACGCTGACAACCAGCGCGCCTACATGCAGCGGCTCAGCGCGCGTCCGCATCACGTGGGCTCGCCTTACGACAAAGAAAACGCCGAATGGATCCTCTCAAAGTACAAGGAATGGGGCTGGGACGCGAAAATCGAAATATTCGATGTGTTATTTCCCACGCCGAAGGAACGTGTGCTGGAAATGGTCGAGCCGACGAAATTTACCGCGAAATTGCAGGAGCCGGTAGTCGCGAACGATCCCACATCGAGCCAGCAGAACGAGCAACTCCCTTCTTACAACGCGTACTCGATTGATGGCGACGTAACCGCGCCGCTCGTTTTCGTGAATTATGGCTTGCCCAAGGATTACGAGGAACTCGATCGCCTCGGCGTTTCGGCCAAAGGTGCGATCGTTATCGCCAAGTACGGCAATTCCTGGCGCGGCATCAAGCCCAAAGTAGCGGCTGAGCATGGAGCCGCAGGCTGCATCATTTATTCGGACCCCTCCGATGATGGCTACGATATCGACAATGTTTTCCCCAAGGGACCCATGCGCCCTTCCGAAGGCGTGCAACGCGGCAGCGTGATGGATTTTCCATCAAACAGCCCGGGCGATCCGTTGACGCCGGGCGTCGGCGCTACGCCTGACGCGAAGCGTCTCGCGGTGAAAGACGCGCCCAGCCTGACGAAAATCCCGGTGCTCCCGATTTCCTACGGAGACGCGCAGCCTTTGCTCGCGGCTCTTGCTGGCCCGATGGCGCCGAAAGAGTGGCGCGGAGGATTGGCAATTCCCTACCACGTGGGCGCTGGTCCGGCGAAAGTGCATCTGAAAGTTTCGTTCAACTGGGACATCAAGCCGGTGTATGACGTGATCGCGCGCATTCCCGGCTCGCAGGACGCCGATGCCTGGGTGATTCGCGGCAACCATCACGACGCGTGGGTGAACGGCGCCGAAGATCCAACTTCGGGACAAATTGCCCTGCTGGAAGAAGCGCGTGCTTTCGGCGAGTTGGTGAAGCAAGGCTGGAAACCGAAGCGCACCATCATCTACGCCTCGTGGGACGGCGAAGAGCCCATGTTGCTCGGTTCCACGGAATGGGCCGAGGCGCACGACAAGGAATTGCAGCAGCACGCCGTGGCCTACATCAACAGCGACGGAAACGATCGCGGCTATCTCAGCATGAACGGCTCGCATACTCTCGAGCACTTCATGAATGGCGTGGCGCGCGATATTCAGGATCCCGAAACAAAGCTTTCCGTGCTGCAGCGGCTGCACCTGCGGCAGATCGAGCGCGCCAAAAATGCCGAAGACCGCCAGGAAATCCGGCAGCGAGCGGATGCTCGCCTGACCGCGCTGGGTTCGGGTTCCGATTACACCGCATTTATCGATCATCTCGGAATCGCGTCGCTCGATGTGAGCTTCGAAGGCGAAGACAATGGCGGGATCTACCACTCGATTTACGATGACTTCTACTGGTACACGCATTTCTCAGACACGAATTTCGTCTACGCGCGCGCCCTTTCCCAGACCATCGGCACGGCTGTGATGCGGCTGGCCGATGCGGACGTGCTTCCCTTCGAGTTCACCAATTTTGCCGACACCATTCACATGTATTCGAAGGAATTGAAAAAGTTGGCGGACGACGAACGCGACGAAGCCATCGAGCGCGACAAGGAATTGTCCGAAGGGCTTTATAGCGCGGTGAATGATCCGCGCCATTCGGAAGTCGCGCCACCGAACGAAGAAATACCGCCGCATTTGAATTTCGCGCCACTTGATAACGTTGCGGATTCGCTCACCACCAGCGCGCAGCGCTACCAGCAGGCCCTGGCCAAGGCGCAGGTTTCCGGCCTTTCACCGGCGACCGTAGCGGAATTGAACGAAAAGCTCATGGAAAGCGAGCGCCGCCTCACCACGCAGGAAGGGCTGCTGCGCCGGGAGTGGTACAAGCACATGATCTACGCGCCGGGTGTTTATTCCGGCTACGGTGCGAAAACTCTCCCAGGCGTGCGCGAGGCCATCGAGCAGAAGCACTGGGACGAAGCGAACGCGGAAATCGTGCGCGTGTCGAAAGTGCTGGAGAATGAGCGCGCGCTGGTCGATTCGGCTTCCGAAGATTTGGAAGCGCCGAAGCATTAACTTTTCTAATTACATTTATTGCTCCAATGACGAGTGGTTAGTGGCTAGAGCGAAACAAAGAGAGATCCCTCTCGTCCGCAGAGCGCCCCTTGCCAGGTCGCCGAACCGCTCCGCGTCGGGATGACACGAGCGTTGAGAAATGCTGGCGAGGCCAAGGTATCTTCCGGGAACTTTGGATCGGTCCGGCGGGAACAGTACATGTATCAGGCAAGGCGCTCCCACCGTCTCATACCCAAGGCCCTGTCGGTGGCCCATACAGCCGGCCCACACAGTCGGAAGGAGGCAAATAAAAAATGACAGCTATTGATACCCCTGCGCGCCCGAGGCTTTCCACCCGTCGCTGCGTGCTGTTTTTCGGAACGCTCTCTTTGTTGATGTTTGTACCTCAAGGCCGAGCCGTCGCCCAGAATTCGAGCGGACCGATGTACGGCGCCGCTCCTGCCGATCAGCCGTCCCAGACGGCCGCACAACCCCCCGCAGCACGCTCGACAGCATTGATCGGCGGCAAGCCAAATCTCGCAGGCACCTGGGCGTTGAACCCCGACCAGAGCGATAACCCCATGGAGAAGATGCGCGAAGCGCGCCAGGAATCTGGTAACGGTGGCGGCGGTGGCCGTGGCGGCTTCGGCGGCGGGATGGGCGGCGGAGGCGGTATGGCCGGTGGGGGCGGCTATGGCGGACGACGCGGAGGCCAAAACGGCGCCAACGGGCAAAATCGGCGCGGCGGCATGGAAGCCATGTCCCAGCTCGTGATCGAGCAGACGCCCACTTCGGCAAAGGTCAGCGATTCCTCCGGACGCCTGATTGCGCAATACACTGCTGCGCCCGATCAAAGCGGCTCGCAGCAGCCATCTACGAATTCAGGGGCGAATTCGAGCGCAAACTCTGGCGCGAGCGGCGATACGAATGCTGCGGCCCCGGCTCGGTGGCAAGACAACAAGCTGGTCAGCACAGTTCAGATGCGCAACGGCGGCACCACCACGCGCACTTACGAAATGTCGCCCGACAACAAACAGCTCATCGTGACCACGAAAATTGAAAACGAACGGCTGAAGAATCCGGTAACGATTCGGCAGGTGTACGATTCCGCAGCCGCCAGCACGGGCCAGAACTGAGCTTCCAAGGGCCCTTGCTTGCCGCGAAGCAGCCATGTGGCGATTTCAGTGACTTGGACAAATCCGCGAGATAAGGTAGGCACTCGACGGCATGGCTGATCGATTCAAATTCGACGCGAAAGCTATGGCGATTCTGGCATGCCTAGTCGCGACATCGTCAGCCGCGCAGGCCATTCCCAGGGCAAAGCCAGCACCGGCTATGCAGGAAGCACCGGTTGCGGCTGTCGGGCCCGTCACCGGCACGGTGAAAACGACGGACGGCACACCCATCCCTTCGGCGACGGTTCGGGTCACAAATACCGGCACCAACAAGAGTTGGGTCAGTTGGACTGACGAATCCGGCAAATTTGTATTTCCCGGTTTGCCCGCCGGACACTACCGCGTGGAAACCAGCCAGCTCGGGTTTGCGAAATCTTCCTCCGAAACCCAACTTCCTGATACCGCCAACAAAGCCCTGGTGGTTGTGCTGCACGTGGCGACGCTTGCTGAGCTGAATGCGCCAGCCGGCATGCCCGCAAACAATCGTGCCGTGGGTGGCGGTCGACGGCAACTCGGAACGGGCAGCGCCCAAGACGCGCAAAACGGACAGGGCCGCTTCAGCGGTCAAGGCCAAGGTGGAGGACAAGGTGGTGCGGGCGGACGCGGCGGTTTTGGCGGACGAGGACAACTGCCTCCCGGCCTGACCAATGCGATCAGCCAAGGCATGGCAGGTGGCGGATTTGCCCAGACTGACCTGACCGGTGAAGCCGGTGCGGCGGCCGAAGAAACTGTCGGACCGGCTGGCGCAAACCCGCAGATGAATGCGGAACTCTCCTCCACGGCTGCAACAGGCGCTTCTTCGGATGCATTTCTTCTGCAAGGCACCACCGGACAGGGCGTTGCGGTCACAGGGCCAGTGATGATGTACGGCGGCCCCGGCGGTCCCGGCGGACCAGATGGCGGCGTCGCGGGCCTCTTGCCACCTTCCCCCGGAGGGCCCGCCGGATTTGGGGGCGGTCCCGGATTCGGCGGAGGGCGAGCGGTATTCGTAGGACCGGGCGGTCCTGGTGGAGGCGGTCCTCGGGGCGGCGGAGCCGGTGGAAGATTCGCGCAAGGCGGAATCTTTGGCGGTGGTGGTGTCGGCCGAGGCGGCGGAGGCGGAGGGCGTCTCGGACGCCAGACGGTGAACCGCGTGCGTTTCAGCTTCTATGACCGCTACACCAATTCAGCTTTCGATGCGCGTCCCTATTCCATTACCGGGAACGAATTCCCCAAGGTTTCTAATTACGACGAGCGCTTCGGCGGCAACATGGGCGGGCCGCTGAGAATTCCGCATATCTATGACGGCAGCAACAAAACATACTTCTTCGTGAATTTTCAGCACGACACGCAAAAGGCCGGCGTGAGCACATTCTCGACGGTGCCAACCGCAGCCGAACGCAGCGGGGATTTCTGCGGATTGGGAATTACGCTCTACAATCCCTTTTCGAATCTGGCCGGACCGCGCAGCGTGCTTGGGAACGGCTGCCAGGTTACTGCCATCAACCCAGCTTCGGCCGCTCTGCTTGCCTACATCCCGCTGCCCAACGTGCCGGGGCAGAGCGCGCAGAACTATCTTTTGCAGTCAGCCGTGCCGCACAACACCGACGGCGTGAACATTCACATCCTGCACACCATCAACGCCAAGTTCAATTTGAATGGCGGCTACAATTTCAACTCTTCGAGGCAGGACACGCTGGGCGCTTTCCCCGACATTCGCGGACGCACCACCTCGCGCAGCCAGAGCGTCGATCTCGGCCTCACACACAACTGGTCGCCTCGGTTTATTGAAAACACGCATCTGAACTGGAGCCGCAGCCGCATTCAGACACTGAGTGGAAATTCCTACGTGAACAACATCGCCGGCGACTTTGGCATCAACGGACTTGCCACCGATCCCATCGACTACGGCTTCCCCGGCATCAATTTCTCGAGCCTCACCGGCTTCAACGACCCGGTTCCCTCCCGCGTGCGTAATCAGACGCTGCGCGCCTCGGACGCCATCACCTGGATTCATACCAACCACACCATGACGTTCGGTGGCGAGGTTCGCCGCATCGAACTCAATGTGGATTCCAATCCCAACCCGCGCGGCCTCTATCGATTTACCGGCCTGATGACGAACCAGCTCACCGCCACCGGAGATCCGGCTATAGCGCTCACGCCGCTCACCGAACCCTATTATGAGTTTGCGGACTTCCTGTTGGGCCTGCCCTACAGCACAGCGGTGCAGTTTGGCGATCCGAATACCTATTTCCGCAGTTGGGGATTCATCGCCTACGCGCAGGACGATTTTCGCGTGAACAAGCGCTTCACGATTCAGTATGGCGTGCGTTATCAGGCGCAAACACCGCCCATTGAAAAGTACAACCACATCGCCAATCTCGATCTGAATTCCACGGCTACGGCGGTCGCGCAGGTAACACCGAACGGCGTCGGTCCTTTCAGCGGCGCATATCCGCAAGCGCTGATTCACGGCGATTACAATGATTGGGCGCCGCGCATCGGATTCGCCTGGGATCCGGGCATCAAACCCCGCACCATCGTGCGCGGCGGATACTCGATCTTCTATAACCAGTCGGTTTACAACTCGCTCGCGCAGAACTATCTGGCCTATCAGCCGCCGTTCGACCGATCGGAAAACCTCTACACTTCTGCTTCCCAACTGCTCACGCTGCAAAATGGCTTTCCCGCGCAACTGGCCAGCAACACGATTCTGAACACAGCGGGCGTTAACCCGTATGACAAGCCGCCTTACACCCAAATCTGGATGCTTGGCACGGAAACATCGTTCTCACAGAACTGGGTGCTGGATGTCACCTATACCGGGACGAAAGGCACGAATCTGGAGCTTCTGCGCGCGCCTAACCGCGCGCCTCTCGGAACCAGCCAGCTCGAAACGCAATCCGAGCTGCAAATTCCCGATGCCACCAGCTTCTACTACGTTCAGTCCGGCGCGAATTCCATCTATAACGGACTGCAGGTGCGCGTGGTGCACCGCTTTACTCACGGTTTCACCTTCAACGCTCAATACACTTATTCGAAGTCTCTCGACAACGCCAGCTCGATTGGCGGTACTGGCGGCATCGTCGTGCAGCAGGATGGCAATTACGGCGCTGAGCGTGGCCTCTCCGCATTCGACATGCGCCATCAGCTTCGCTTCTTTTCCGTTTATGAGTTGCCTTTCGGCGAACGTAACCGCTGGGCCAATCATGGCTGGAAAGAAAAGGCCTTTTCCAATCTACGCCTGATGAACAACGTTACGTGGCATACCGGCACACCCGACACGGTCTACCTCGGCGGCAGCGCCGCGAACAATTCCGGCACGGGCTCGAACTTTTCCGAGCGCGCGAACCTGATTGGGAATCCGAACTTCGGCGTTTGCGGAGGCTCTTCCCTTGGCTTTTTCAACACGGCTGCGTTTGCCACGCCTCCCGCGGGACAATATGGCGATGAGCGGCGCGGTTCCATCGAAGGGCCGTGCCAGTTCAGTTGGAACCTGTCGATTGCCAAATCGGTGCGCTTTGGCGCTGAGCAGCGTCATACATTCAACGCAAGCTGGGAGATCCAGAATCTGACCAACACGCCGGCTTTCAGCGGCGTTGGTACCACGCTCGGTTCGAACACCTTCGGGCGCATTACCAGCGCGGGATCGATGCGCACCATGGACATTATGATTCGTTTCAATTTGTGATCAGCGAAATGAATGCACAAGCGCCAAACTCGATGAAACGCAACTGCTGCTTTTACCTGCTGGTGGCGTTTTTCGTCGCGAGCCTCGGCTTTCCACCTGCGCCCATAGAAGCGCAGCAACAAAACGGCGATCAATCTTCCGGGCAATCCCCTGCGCAGTCCCCTGCCCCCATTTCAATTCCTCCGCCGCCGGATGCGCAGCAGCAAACGCCGCCCTCCGCTCAGCCCGTGTTGCGCAGCTCCTCCGATCTCGTGCGCATCGACGTGGAAGTCACCGGCCGCGACGGCAAGCCGCTGAAAGGGCTCAAGCCGGAGCAATTCACAGTCACTGACGATGGACAGGACCAGAAAGTCTCCATCTTTTCCTACGAGGATATTGAGGCCATCGAAACCGCGCCGGACGCCGACACTGCTCCCATCGTGCTTGCGGTCGATACTCCGAGCGATGCCGTGGGGCAACAGGAAGGTGAACAGGCGCGCAATCGCCGCCTGCTGGTTCTTTTCTTCGATCTGACTTCTCTTGGCAACGACGATCTGATCCGCGCGCATGACGCCGCCGTCAAATTCGTAAATCAGCAGATGACCCACGCTGACCTGGTCTCGGTGGTTTCTTTCAGCAGTAATCTGCGCGTCCTGGCCGATTTCACCAACGACCACGACAAGCTCAATAACGCCATCGCGCAGCTTCTACCCGGCGTTTCGAATCAGCTTGCGAATCCGCTATATGGCGCGGCGCAAAATGGCGAGTACGACATGCAGCAGGACACCGGCGCGGCCTACACCGCGGATGAAACGGAATTCAACGTATTCAATACCGACCAGAAGCTTGAAGCGATCGAAGGACTCTCGAACGTGCTCGGCGTGATTCCCGGCCGTAAGTCGGTAATCGAATTCACCGGCGGCATCACCCAGACCGGCGAGGAAAATCGCACGCAACTGCGCGCCGCCACCGACGCCGCGAACCGCGCCAACGTCTCCATCTACTCCATCGACTCGCGCGGCTTGATGGCCGCCGTGCCTGGAGGCGACGTCACCTCCGACGCCTCAAGCGGCACGTCGATGTTCACCGGGTCATCGGTGTTCCATCAGACCGACCAACGTGAAGACTCGCGCGACACTCTCGCCACGCTCGCCACCGATACCGGCGGGAAAGCGTTTTTCGATCTCGGCGATCTGAGTGACGCGCTCCCGAAAATTCAGCAAGACAACGGCGGCTACTATTTAGTTGGCTACTACCTGAACGCGAACGTGAAACATGACGGGTCCTGGCACGCCGTACGCGTGAAGGTGAATGCGCCTGGGGTAAAAGTCCGCTATCGCGCCGGATACTACGCGCCGCGCGACTTCCAGCACCTCGAGAAAGAATCGCGCGACCAGCAACTGGCAGACGCGATTCATTCCGATAACCCGGTGGTCGAGTTGCCCATCGCCGTGGAAACGGCCATGTTCCGCCTCAGCGACGAACAGGTTTACGTTCCCATCTCCGCAAAAATTTCTTCCACCGCGCTCGATTGGGCCGAGAAGCACGGGCGCCGCCAGGCGGAATTCGATTTTGCCGCCGAAGTGCGCGCCGCCAGCAACGGGCAGATCGTGGCGCAACTCCGCGACACCATCAACGTACAGCTCGATCAACAACGCTTCGCGCAGCTTCATCAATCGAATTTGGTTTATCAGGGCGGCGTGGTGCTCGCGCCCGGTTCGTATCACCTGAAATTCGTCGCACGCGAGAATGAATCCGGCAAAATCGGCACCTTCGAGCAAAATTTCTCGGCTCCGCAGCGCCCACCGCAGCGGCTTTCGCTCAGCTCCGTGTTGCTCTCAAGCCAACTCGTTCCAGTCGAAAAATCTTCCGAGGTGCAGACCAAAACGCAGGGTTTGCGCGCGAAGCTGACCACTTCCCCGCTCGAAATGGACGGCCAGCGCATCGTCCCCAGCGTCACACGATTTTTCACGCAGCAACAGAATCTGTACGTTTTCTTCCAGGCCTACTACCCCGAGAAAGGCGGGAACTTCGACGCCAACGCGCTCCGCGCCGGCCTGATCTTTTTCCGCAACGGCGTGCAGGTGAACACAACGCCCATGCTCGCGCCAACGGCCGTCGATGAAAAGACGCACACCGCGTCCTTCCGCATCACGCTGCCACTGGCGAAACTCCCACCTGGGCGCTACACCGTGCAGGCCATCGTCATTGGCGCTGGGACGCAGCAATCCGCCTTCGGCCGCGCCTACTTAGCTTTGGCTGAACCGCCCGCCCCGCCGGCTGGTGCATCGGGACCCGCTCCATCCGACGGTGCGTCCCAGCAAAAGCCACAGACTCCCTAGGATTCACCGCACGGCGTTCCGCGAGCGACCGGGCGTTTGCTACAGCCTTTTCTCTCTTGCAACAGTTGGCTCCCTGCGCTACGTCTAAGCATGAAAGTTGTACCCGGAGGCGGCTGGTGCGAATTCCCGTTGGCTTTCTCTACCTGGCGGTCTCGGCTTACGGCATCTATTGGGCGCACCACATGATGACCCGGCGGCACACCAATACGCATGTCGCCTATTGGTATGCCGATCTGTTCGTTGGAGCGATTATTCTCGGGGTGGGCGCCATTCTGCGCTGGACGCGCTGGCAGGCGAAAACAAACTGGTTTCCGGTTATAGGCAGCGCCATGGTTGCGGCATATTACGTGGGCGCGTCTGTAGTGACATTACGGCGGTACTACGCCGGCCGAATTCATGCCACTCCACAACAGATGGGTATTGCTCTTCTTCCTGTTTTACTGGTCGTGATCCTGTTTACGATGGCGCTCTTTGAGAGGCTGCGTCCTGACCTGATCGATCCGCCTTCGCATTCCTTCGATTAATTGAGTATTCCTCGACGCAGCCCGTTCTTGTGCGGAAGGCTTGCCTGACGGCACCAATGGAACGCCCGGAGCCACGTAAACCATGCCATAACGCGCATTGCCGAGTACATGTTTGCCTCCGATACGCGCTGCCACTGCCTGAATCCATCACCTATCGAAATTTTACCTTTCGCTTCTGCTCGGTGGCCGCTGCTTTTCGGGCGAATTTCACTGTAGATTTCACCTGTCCTGCCGCCAATTCGTCGCCCACCATAGAAAGCGCCCCCTCTATACAAAACGGCCCCGATCATCTCGGGGCCGGAATTGTGCCTTGAATTCTCGATTACCGATGGCTGCCGTGCCCTCCGCTGCTATGGGAACTGCCGCCACGCGACCCTCCGCCTCCGCCGTGATAGCTGCCGCCCCCGCCGCCACCGCCGCGGTATGCTCCGCCGCCACTGTAACCGCCTCCGCGAGAGCCACCGCCTCCTTGCGGCGCGCTATAGCTTCGCGGCGCGCTGTAGTTCCCGCGCGACTGGCCACCGTAACTTCCGCCACTGTACCCGCGAGATTCGCCGCTGCGCGCTCCGTACGAACCGCCGTTGTAGGTCCCGCGGCTCGACTGGTTATAGCCGCCTCGTGGCGTTACGATGGGCTGGCTCATATTAAGTGGGGGACGAGTGTATGAATTTGAGGAGCCCCCGTAGCCGCCACGAGAAGCGGTGTTGGGTGAAGAAAATTGGCGTTCTGAAGCATTCGGCGAATAACCCCGAGCGTTATTTCCGCGCTCCGCCTGCGAAAACGATCCGGTTCCGCGATTGCCGCCCTGCGGCGCTGTAAACGAGTGCCAGCCCTGCGCGTTGCCCCCAGCCGACCCACGGTTCGCGGTGTTGCCTTCGAAACCCCGGCTGCCATTCGCAAAGGATCCGCTGCGGTTTGCGCCGAACCCGGATTCTCCACGATTCGCTGCTCCGGAAAATCCTTCGCGGTTGCTCGAGAAAAAGTGCTGCGATCCCGCCGCCCCGCCACGAATCGTCGACGGACTTGCGCCGCGACCGCTTGGGCTGAAGCTTTCGCGCGAAGGATTCACCGGCATTCTCCCGGTCATCGCGCTGGCTTGCCGGAAAGAGGCTTCGCTGATGCGCTCCTGATTCCTGGACACCGCTCCGCGCCCGAATTCATTGCCTGCCATCGACGAAAACCCGCCACGCACCCGGTCATTGCTGAAAGCTGAATTGAAGGTCGAGAATCGTCCGTTGCCCAAGGGCGAGAACCCTTCATGGAAGCGCCCGAACTCGCCTACACCGACCGCGTTGTAACGCCCGCCCCAGCCGCCATACCACGGGTGATACCAGTCTCCCGGCCCGACGGGCAGCCATCCGACACGCCCCCAGCCGCCAAATCCAAAACCAAAGTTCACGCCCCAGCCGCCGCCTCCGAATCCAAAGAACGATACATATGCCGGCGCCCAGATCGGATAATACGAGGGGTAGGTCACCAGTGGCCCTGGCCACCAAGCCCAACTCCCGCCATTCACGAACCACCGCCCATAGTGGTAAGGCGCCCAGCCCCAAGGCTCGTAGGAAACCCATGTCCAGCCATAGTAGGGTTCCCAAACCCAGCGGCCATCGCGATACGGCACCCAGTTAGGGTCTTGCACGGATGGAGTCCAAACCTGTCCGTAATCGGGCACGTTGCTCCAGGTTCCGTATTGATCCAGATCCTCACTGCCGGTGTAGTAGCGGTCGGTATGCTGCCAGCTCTGGGCGTCCATGATTCTCTTGTCGCGATCGTTGTTCCACGAGTCCCATTCATCCCGTCCCGGCGCGGGATCGGTTTTGTATTGCGGATTGTCCGTCCCGGCAATCGTGATCATCTGACCCTTGTCGACGCGCGTAGTGCCCTGCGGCGTGGAAATCTCCACCGAGCCGTTGCGCACAACCACCTGCGTTTCCGCATTGGAGTTCACTAGGATGCGATACTCGCCCTCTCCCAGCGGACGAATCGCCGCGTTCGGAGTATCGATTTCGGACTGAGCCTCGCTGCCCTTCAGTACCGAAAATGTCGTGAGCCCCTGCCCTACCTGAACCTGAATGTTGTTGCGCGTAAGCGCCACCACGTTGGCGGTGACGTTGTTCGACATGCGCAGAACGTCGGCATAATCCAACTGCAACTCCGCCCGCGCGCCTTCGCCCGTGGTGACACGGTCTCCCGGCTCAACCGGCGTATTCAAGGTCGATGCCACCCATTCGCCGTTGTCGCCGCGCTGCTGCGAAACATCACCGTGAATGTAGCTGAGCCGAGCAACGCCAGATTGCGGCTGTCCCGCTGTCTGCTGCTGTTCTTGTGCAGCTTGCCCGTTGGGCCCCGGAGGCGGACCTGCCTGCCCCTGCGGCCCTGGAGGGGGACCAGCTTGCCCTTGTTGCGGCTGTCCCTGCTGAGGATACGGGATTCCCTGTCCGGGAGGAGGAGGGGCTTGATTTGGATACGGCGGCAATGATCCCTCATCCTGAGGCCATTGCCCGCCATTGTCGTATTGCCCCTGAGATTGCGGATCGTTTTGCGACTGCTGCGCGCGCCCAACTACGGGGCTAGCTGCCACAATCAGCAGGAAAGCCGCGAAACCGATTAGAATCTTTTTCATAGCCCACCTCTGCCTCGGCCACTTCCGGGTCTTGTTGTGCAGGGCTATCGCCAAAGGGCGCTCAAATGCAAGTCGTTCTTTATCTGCTTCTTACGTAGGTTCTGAGGTGCACCGGAAGTATCTGCCTCGGTGATTTTGCAGCGACCTGGTGGATTTCAACCAGTCCTAAGCGACTCTACAAGGGATGCTTACGCAACCAATGGAGCACCTGCTCGGCGCTCTTGTCGGGAGGAAAAACCGGGTAAAAAACAGTCTCAACCGTGCCGTCGCGGATCACCAACGTGAGCCGTTTCAGCAGCCTCATACCCTCGACCTCGAAGGTGGGAAGCCGCAACGCATCGCAAAACTGGAACTTGGCGTCGCTGAGCACCTCAAAAGCAATCGCCAGCCGCTCGGCCATTTCTCGTTGATACTCCGTCGTCTGCGTGCTCAGGCCGAAGACCTCCGCCCCCAATTCTCTGATTTCCACATAGTGATCGCGAAAGCCGCACGTTTGCGGTGTGCATCCGCGCGCGCCAGGAATCGCGTCCCAGCCCTCCGGCAACGCCTTCCCTGGTACGCCCGTCATGGGATAGCAAAAAATAATCGTGCGCGGAGCCTGCAATTGGTCGAGATGAACCGAGCGTCCGCCCGTTGACGACAGGGCAATCGGCGGAATGCGCATCCCGGTCAGATGGCGGCACGCGCCATCGTCTACTGGCACGGGTAGATTCGGCGGAAGTGGAAAGGATGTAGCCATTTCTTTGGTCACTCACTTTCAGGCGCGTCGGCAACGCCCATTTGCGAAAGGCGGTAACGCAGTGCGTTGCGGGAAAGTCCCAGCATTCGCGCGGCCTGGCTCTTGTTGCCATTGGCGCGTTTGAGCGCCTCGCGAATGGTCTCCTGCTCCCATTGATCGAGCGTCATGCCCTCGGGCAATACGAACCCTCCCGGAGAATTCGCGCGATGGGTTCGCGTGTCGAGATGAATATCGGCGACCTCAATTGTGTCGCCTTCGGACAAAGTGACCGCCCGTTGAATCACGTTCTCGAGCTCACGCACATTTCCGGGCCATTGGAAATCCACCAGCGCCTTCATCGCAGCGGGAGTGATTGCTTTGATCGGCATATCCGCATCCTTCGAAAATTTCTCCAGGAAAAACTTCACCAGCGCGGGAATGTCTTCCTTATGCTCGCGCAGCGGCGGAATGTCGATGGGCACAACATTCAGCCGGTAATACAGATCCTCGCGAAACGTACCTTCCTCGAGAGCCGCACGCAAATCACGATTGGTCGCGGCGATCAGGCGCACATCCACCTTCAGAGTTTTCGTCCCGCCCAGCCTCTCGAATTCCTTTTCCTGCAGCACCCGCAGCAGCTTTACCTGAATGGCCGCGGGTACGTCGCCGATTTCGTCCAGAAAAAGCGTGCCGCGGTCCGCCAGCTCGAATTTTCCCGGCTTGCTGGTAGTTGCGCCGGAGAACGCGCCCTTTTCATAGCCGAAAAGCTCGCTTTCGAGCAGTGTCTCCGGAATGGCCGTGCTGTTTATCTTGATAAACGGCCCGCGAGCGCGTTGCGAATGCTCGTGAATCGCGCGCGCCACGAGGTCCTTCCCCACTCCACTTTCGCCGCCGACCAATACGGTCACGTTCGAGGGTGCCACGCGCTCCACCAGCGCCAGCACCGCCTGCATCTTTTCGCTCTGCGCCACAATGTTTTTGTATTCGTAGCGCCGCCCAAGAGCCTCGCGCAGATTGCGGTTCTCTTCGCGAAGCTGGTGCGTATCGAGCTCCTTGCGCACCACCATCACCAGCTCGGCCAACGAAAACGGTTTCAGCACGTAATCGCTCGCGCCGGCCTTCATGGCGTCCACTGCGGATTCAACCGACCCGAATGCCGTCATGATCACCACCGGCATTTGCGGATCGGTGCGCTTTACTTCTTGCAGGAGTTCCAATCCGCTCATTTTCGGAAGCTTCAGATCGGTGATGATCAGGTCGAAAGCGCCTTCGTTCACCAGCTTCAACCCGCTTTCTGCGTCCGGCGCGCTCTTCACGTCGTAGCCGTCGTCCGCGAGCTGCAGCTCAACCAGCCGCCGCAGCTTCGGCTCATCTTCCACCACCAGAATCGATCTTTTCGCCGCCATTATTCCGTCGACATCCCCTCGGTCTTTGCAAACGCATCAGCGCCGCAATCAGGCACTTCATCTTAGTACACGCACACACGCACGCAAACCTGCGAAACCAAGTGCATCTTGAGTTTGCTGAAGATTGAATGCGGTATCGGCTAAAATTCAGGCATCATGTTCGGCGGGAGGCAAACAGCACGCGATGGCGCACACGTGGAAGCTGCTGGAAACCGAAGTGGTCTGCTCCGATCCCTGGGGCACCGTTTACCGCAAAACCTACCGCTTGGGAAACGGGCACCCGGACCAGCAGCACATCACCGTTCAAAAGCCGGAGTTCGCCCTGATCGCCGCGCTGGACGAAGCACGGAACATTCTGCTGGTGCGGCAGTATCGCCACGGCACCGACCGCGCCTATTGGGCGCTTCCCGGCGGCTTCATCGACAAAGGCGAAACGCCGCTCGCCGCGGCGCAACGAGAGCTTCTGGAGGAAACCGGCTACTCGGCCGCCCGCGCAACTTTCGTCGGAACTCTGCATCCCGTGCCGGCGTTTCTAAAAACTGCGGCGCACATCGTCCTATGCGAGCAATTGGCAAAGGTGCCTCATGCGGTTCTCGACGAGGAAATCGAAACGATCGCTTCAGTTTCTCTGGCAACGGCCATCGAGCGGATCTTCGCGGGTGAAATCGACGAAATGCAGGCGGTATCGTCTATTCTGATGGTCAACGAGTTTCTGCGCCGCCGCGCGGAATAGAACTCTGCTTATAAAAGCAGTTTACGGAGGCGAAACATGAGACAGCTTGCAGCCGCGCTGCCTTACGATTCGGCCGCCGGTAGAAATATGTGAAACCGCGCGCCGCGCCCCTGGTCGTTCTCGAGCTTGATCCAACCGCGATGCTCATCGACAATTTTCGCCACGATGGAAAGCCCCAGCCCCACGCCATCCTTTTTCGAAGTAAAAAAGGGATTGAAAATCTGCTCGCGTAGTTCCGGCGGAACTCCCGGCCCGGTGTCTTCAATCACCACGCCGATGCCGTCCCGGCCGCCTGAAGATTCCGGCGCCACCGAGATGGAAAGCGCCTTATCGCCGTTCGCAGCTCCATCCATCGCCTGATACGCATTGGTAATCAAATTCACGAACACGCGTTCGCAAAGCTGTTCGTCCACTGGAATTGGCGCCAAATCCGCGGCATAGCGGCGCTCCACGTGCACCTTGGACTTCGGCAAATGGCTTTCCACCGCTTCGATCGAGTGCTCTACAATGTCGGGGATCTGGTGAGGCTGCAGTTGCACGCTCATCGGCCGGGCAAAATCCAGAAAGCGCGTCACCAGCGCATTCAGCCGGTTCACCTCAGATGAAATATATCCGGCCAACTCGCTTACCAGCGGTTGCGCATCCTGTAACTTGGCCGCCAACATTTCCGCCGACCCTTTGATC
>DASZMG010000061.1:0-43528 GCA_035551975.1 Candidatus Acidiferrales bacterium
CCGGCGGTCCCCAGGTGCCTGCGCCTGAAGTGGTGTAAACCTGCATGTTGCCGAGCGTGTGCAAGCCGTAGCCGAACTGCTTGTAGATCCGTTTCACCGCGAGCGTCCAAGGGAAGAATTGTCCTCTGTGGGTGTGGCCGGAAAGCTGGAGCGAAATGCCGGCTTTTTCGGCTTCCCACAAGCGATTGGGTGCGTGGATCAGCAAAATGCTTGCACTGGCGGGATCGATTCCGGTGTTGCGCAGAGCGTCGCTGAAATTTTCCGGTCGTCCCATTTGGTGGTAGGGAATCCCGACGATCTGCAGCCCTTCCACATTCACGTTTTCGTTTTGCAGCACGCGCACACGCGCACGCGAAAGCGCGTCGACATATTGTTGCGGGATGGAGAATTCCTCGTGGTTGCCGGTAACGAAGAAGGCGCCGAAGCGCGCCCTCAGGTTTGAGAGCGGTGTGGCAAACGCCAGCACATCAGCCGCGGTGCCATCGTAAAAATCGCCGGTGATAAAAACCACGTCCGGGTTGAGCTGATTCAGCCGCGTGACAATCTTCTTTGTGAAGCCCGCGCCGCGCACCGGGCCGAGGTGCGTGTCACTCACCAGAGCGGCGGTGCGCCCGCACCAGGCGGCTGGTAAATTCGGCAGGGAGATATCGACGCGTCGAACGCGCAGGAAAAAAGCATTGGCGGTGCCATAGAGGCTCACGACGATGGCGATGCTGAAAATGGCAGCTACGATTGTTCGGGATGGCCAGTTGATCCGCGCGATGCGCACGCCAGCATAGACGATCCAGGCGGCCAGCGAACCCAGAAACACGAAATTCAGAATGCCCAGCCAAATGCCTGCCAGGGTGTATAGGGTACGCACGAAAATGTTGTAGTAGCGAAATGCCAGCAGCGATGAACCGACAAAACTCACCGAAAGCAGCGCGAAGGCGATCGCCAGTTTGGAAATCGAACCAAGGGGCGCTGGCCCCGCTAGTGAAACCCAGGTGGCGAACACTACGGCGTGTGCCAGAAAAAGAATCAACTGTACCGTCAGGATAAAGTTCAGCCGGGTCCGTCGCACTAGCAGAAGGCTCCCCGATCCGAGGGTTTCGGATCAACGGCCAACGTTCGATTAAAGTCGATCACCTGATGAATTGGGACTGGATTCAACTGTGGGAGCACTCGGGAGCCTCAACATCAATTTTAGCTGACAATTGCGAGGAATCTAAATCAACCTCGGCGGCAGATTTCCACACTTTCCATGCTGGAAGGTTTTCTTTTTGTTCTCACCTGTCCGTCTGGTCAGTCGTAGCGGAGCGGGGAAACTGGCAACATCTGAGATTGAGGAGCTTCGCAAATATGATTCGGCTGGACTATCTGTCGTGCGTGCTAACGATCGTTTCTACCGTGCTCGTAGGCAAGAAGATGTGGCACGGCTGGGTGGTCGCGGCGGCCAATAGCCTGGTCATCTCCTGGATCGGGATTCGGACCTCCCAGTTCGGATTCGTGCCGGCGAATCTTTTCTGCATCGGCCTCTACGCCACGTACCTGGCGCAGTGGCGGCCCAAAATACAGCAAACTGGCGGCGTCCACAAATCGGCGAATTAACCGCGCCATATTTGCGGTTTGCGCGCAAAACAAAATCCTGTGATATATTTTTTGCGAGAGCCGATCTCCGCTACTTTGGGCTTTCATGCCCGTTTAACAACTGGGAGCGAATAGCATCCCGTTTAGGAAATCGGCTCTCTTTTCCTTCCTGCTAAATTCCCCCTAACTAGCGGCGGTTTGGTGTGCCAATGCCATCGGTGCGTCCGCGGAACGAATGTGGAGGTCTCGCTGCGGAAAGGGTATTTCGATGTTTTTCTCGCGGAACACCCGGAAAATGTCGAAAAACAAGTCGCTTTTGATGGTTGGTGCGCGATCGGTGAGAAGCCCAGTCGAAACTCGCAACACGAGGTTGACCGAACTGTCCCCGAACCCTGTGACGATGGCCATGGGTGGGGGAGACGGCAATACCTCCGGGTGCCTGTTGGCGATTTCAAGCAACATTTGCCGCACCTGGTCCAGATCGCAGTTGTAAGAAACGCCCACAGGAATGGAAAGGCGAACGACGCGGTCGTTGGCGGTCCAGTTTGAAACACGCTGATTGACGAATTCCGAGTTGGGCACGATGATCACCTGATTGTCGAACGTACGCACCCATGTGCCGCGCGCGCCGATGCGGATCACCTCTCCCTGAGTGTTGCCAACTTCGATCAGGTCCCCAACTTTCACCGGCCCTTCCCATAGAATCACCAACCCGGCCACGAAATTCGCGACGATGTTCTGCAAACCCAGTCCAACTCCAAGGCCGAGCGCGCCGCCGACAACCAGAAGGCTGCGGAGATTGAGGCCGCTCGTGTCCAGCCCGATGATCAGCCCCAGGAGAAAGATCACGTAGCCGAACGCCCGAAGGAAAGCATATTGGACGCCGGGATCCATCTTCGTGCGGGAGAGAATCTTGTTGCCGAGAATCCAGCGCGAAACGCGGGTGAGCAGCGAGAGAGCGACCAAAAAGAGAATGCACTTGATGAGAAAAAGCAGCGTCACCGGCATGTTGCCGATGCTGAAAAGCGGCCAGTCCAGCACCCGGCGCGCACTCGAGTCCAAGAGATCGAACAGCGAATGCGGTTCAACAGCCAAGGAAAGGGAAAAAGTCATTGCGAAGCTCCTGAGAGGATAGAGTCCAGCGGAAGCATACCGGGCGCTTCAGAATGGAACAAGGAGTCGCGTGGTGTGCGTGGCCCGGCATAATCGAACGTTCTCTTTCAGGGCGATGAGACCGGGGGAGATAGTGCTTCCGAAGGGTTTGAGCGGCTTGTATAATTACTGCCTTAGTTGGCTGTCGGACGCATCCTCAGCAGGCTGAACCGGAAGCAGGCATTCCTTGACGATGGCGGCAAACGCGGTTTTGTTCTTCCTCCTGGTCAGTAGCCCTTTCACGCATTATTGGCACAAACTCGTTGACCCGACTTTTCGCGGGCTATACCAGGCGAACGCGTTTGATCTGGCCATCATGCTGCCGTATTTCGCGGTGATGGTGGTACTGGCGATGTATGGCATCCACCGCTACGCGCTGGTGTACAACTTTTTCAAGTACCGGCGAAACGTGCCGGGGCCGCCGCCGGAGATTGAAAATTGGCCGC
Organism: Candidatus Acidiferrales bacterium; assembly: GCA_035551975.1. GTDB lineage: Bacteria > Acidobacteriota > Terriglobia > Acidiferrales > UBA7541 > Palsa-295. The sequence goes on from DASZMG010000061.1 coordinate 3,168, forward strand.
GCGTGACGGTGCAGCTCCCCATCTACAACGAGCGCTATGTGACCGAGCGGCTGGTGGAAGCAGTGGCGCAATTCGACTACCCGCGCGAACTGCTGCAGATTCAGGTGCTGGACGATTCCACCGACGAAACGCAGGTGATCGCGCGCGATTGCGTGGAGCGGAACCGCGCGCTGGGCGTGCCGGTCGAATATATTCATCGCGACAATCGCGAAGGTTTTAAAGCGGGTGCGCTGCAGAACGGCCTGGAAACGGCGACCGGCGAGTTCGTGGCGATTTTTGACGCGGATTTTATTCCCCCAGCGGATTTTCTCCGCCGGACCGTGCCTTATTTCGTCGATCCGAAGCTGGCGATGGTGCAGACCCGCTGGAGCTACATCAACCGCAACTATTCGGCACTGACGGAGGTGGAGGCGATTTTGCTGGATGGGCACTTCGCCATCGAGCATTCGTCGCGCTACCGTAGCGGGCTGTTCTTCAACTTCAATGGCACGGCGGGGATCTGGCGGCGGGTGGCTATCGAGGATGCCGGCGGCTGGCAGCACGATACGCTGACTGAAGACACCGATCTTTCCTATCGCGCGCAGATGTGCGGCTGGCAATTTTTGTATCTGCCGGAGATCGAGTGCCCGTCCGAGTTGCCAGTGGAGATGAACGCGTTCAAGTCGCAGCAGGCGCGCTGGGCCAAGGGCCTGATGCAGACGGCCAAGAAAATCTTGCCGAAAGTGATGCGCGCGAACGTGCCCACGGCGGTGAAGGCCGAAGCGTTTTTTCATCTGACCGCGAACGTCAGCTACCCGCTGATGATTTTCATGTCGATGATCTTGTTACCAGCCATGATCGTGCGTTTCTACCAGGGCTGGTTCCAGGTGCTGGTGATCGACTTGCCGTTGTTTCTGGCGTCGACCTGCTCGATCTCGTCGTTTTACTTGACCGCGCAGCGTACTTTTTATCCGAAAACCTGGAAACGGACGTTTTTGTATCTGCCGCTCGTGATGGCTGTGGGCATTGGCATTGCGGTGCGCAACGCGGTTGCAGTGCTGGAAGCCATCGTTGGGAAGAAATCCGAATTCGTGCGCACGCCGAAGTACCGCGTGGAGGCAGGGCCGAAGCAGGCGGGCGCGTGGATCAAGAAGAGCTACAACAAGCGCGCCGGGTGGATGCCGTATGCCGAAGTTCTTCTCGGATTGTATTTTGCGGCGGGCGTTTTATATGCGATTCAAAACGAAAATTACGCGACCACTCCTTTCTTAATTCTTTTCGTGTGGGGCTATTTGTATACCGGCCTCATGTCCCTCGGGCAAACTTACCTCGGCCGCCTGCGATTCAGCCGCAGCGAAGCGCAAGCAACCGCGGAAGTAGCCACGGCAGCCTCAAGCGAAGCCCCGTGGATTTAACGTGACAAACAAGCAGCAGCACCGGCGTCTGCGATCTGCGGATTCCTCACGCGCTCAAGGCGTAACGCGTAGCATTGCTTTGCGTGCATTTGTGTGCGTACTGGCTCTGGGAATTTTTGCGTTTGCCGCGATGGCGCGGTTTCGCCAGCCGAGCACCGAGTATCAGGCGCGGCGCGCCGCGTTGCGAGCGAAGGTCGATGGGCCGGTTGTTATTTACGGTTATACCGGGCACGAAGACGCGTCTGAAGTCGCCATCTTTTTTCAGGAGCCGTATTTCTACTACCTGACGGGTCACGACCAGCCCGGGGCAGTGCTGCTCATGGTTCCCGACGCCCCCAATGGCAAATCCGTTGAGGGTCCGCACGAGATTCTTTATCTGCCGCCGCGCGATCTTGCGCAGGAAAGATGGGAAGGGCCGAAGTTGGGGCCGACCGATCCGGACATTGTCGAAAAAACGGGCGTGCAGGCGGTGGAACCCGTGGCGAATCTGCACGCAGATCTGACCAAGTTGGCCCGCACCTTCGCAAATTTCTACACACTGCTCCCGCCAAAGGATGAGGATGGCTATCCTCATTTCACCAACTCCACCAAACTGCTGCGCGATGCGCTGCCGCAAACCAACCTGAAGGACATCACTCCCACGCTCGATGCCATGCGTCAGGTGAAATCGCCTGGCGAACTGGAGCTGCTGCAAAAGGCGATTGACGCGTCGATTGACGCGCATCTCGATGCCATGAAGCGCATGCGGCCAGGCTTGTTCGAATATCAAGTGGCCGCGCGGATGAAGGAAATTCACGAAATGGCCGGATGCGAGCGCGAGGCCTATGCGCCAATCGTGGGCGCCGGTTTCAATTCCACGGTGCTGCACTACGGCGGATTGAACGATCAGATCAAAGATGGGGACGTGGTGGTGATCGACGTGGGCGGCGAATACGGTGGCTACACCGCTGACATCACGCGCACGCTTCCGGCGAACGGCAAATTTACCGCGCGCCAGCGGGAAATTTACGACATCGTGCTCGGCGCGCAGAATGCGGCGCTGGCAGCGGTAAAGCCCGGCGCGAAAATGTATGGCGGCACGGGTAGCTTGCAGCAGATCGTCACCGAATATTTCCGCACGCACGGGCGCGACAAAGAAGGGCGCACGCTTGACCGCTATTACATTCACGGCGTCAGCCACCACCTCGGGTTGGACGTGCACGATCCGGGCGATCGCGAACGGCCGCTGGAAGCGGGCATGGTATTTACCGTCGAGCCGAGCCTTTATATTCCCGAAGAAAATCTCGGAGTGCGCATCGAGGACGACGTGCTGGTGACAAAAGACGGCTACCAGATCCTCACCGCCCGATTGCCGCGTTCCGCGAATGAGGTCGAGAAGCAGATGGCGCAGAGCGCCACGCAAGCGCAGCCCTGATTTCGCCCTTGCCTGCAACCGAAGCGTTACGGGAACAATCCAAAGATGTAGAATAGAGGTTGTATTTGATTGGAGGTGTCGCCATGACTATCTCCGCCCGCACTTTTAAGCTCCTCCTCGTAATCCTGGGCTGTTTGGCGTTGTCTTGTTCTCCCGAGCCGTTGTTTGCGCAGCGTGGCGGTGGCCACGGCGGTGGCGGCGGCTTCCATGGTGGAGGTGGTGGAGGTTTTCGCGGAGGCGGTGGTAGCTTCCGGGGTGGAGGATTCGGTGGCGGGGGTTCATTCCGCGGGGGCTCGTCACGGGGATTCAGCGGCGGCAGCCGCGGATTCAGCAGCAACGCTCGCGGGTTTGGCGGCAATTACGGAGCGCGTGGATTTAGTGGGGGCGCGTATCGCGGCGGATCCTATTCCAGCGGAGCGCGGTCTTTCGGAGGTTCAGCGTATCGCGGAGGCGCACCCGGTGGCGGTAACCGCGGGTACGGTGGCGGCGCCAATGGAGGCGAATCGCGAGGATACGCCGGAGGCGCGAATCGGGGCACGGCCTTTGCCGGGGGCCGTGGCTTTGCGGGCGGCGCAATGCGCTCCTCGAATGCACCGCGGGCCGTCGCTGACGGGCAGTGGCATTCGTTTGGCGGCGCATCGCGCGGAAGTTCGGCATTCGCCGGGTCTCGTGGCGCAACGGGCGGCCAGGCGACGGGAATGCGCAACACTTCAGCGGCAATTGCCGACGGCGGGTGGCACTCGTTTGGTTCCGAGGGCGGCGCACGCAGCGGCGCGCTGAGCGCGCGTTCTGGTGTGGCAGGTTCCATGGCGAATACGGCTGGCGCGGGCCGGTCGCTTTCCAATTTCGCTGGAAACCGCATGGTTAGAGCCGGATTCGGCCGGTCGTTCAATAATCCACGCTTTGGGCAGAATGCCTCCCTTGCCGCCACTTCGCGTTTTGCCGGATCAACGGGCAGACTTGGTGGAAACTTTGGAACACGGGGATTCAACAGCTTCGGCAATCGAGGATTTGGTGGGTTCGCAGGACGAGGATTTGGCGGGTTTGGTGGGTTCGGTGGACGCGGCTTTGGTTTCGGCCGAGGCTGGGGCGGTTGGGGTTGGGGAGGATGGGGCTGGAATTGGGGCTTCGGACTTGGTTGGGGATGGCCATGGGGCTTCGGATTGGGCGTTGGCTGGCCTTACGCGTGGGATCCCTACTGGTACAACCCGTTCTGGGGTTGGGCTAGCTACGATCCTTACTACTATCCGTATTACGATCCCTATTCCGCTCCCTACGATGATTCCGGGGCGAACTTCAACAACGTGCCCTATAACGATCCGGATGATTCTTCACCCGATGCGAGCAGCGGAGCTTTCGGGGCGCCTTTCAACCAGCCTCCGGTGAATGCAAACCAGAATCCCGAGCCGATGAATCGGACGGATATTTTCCCGTCGCCAATTACTCCGAGTCCGGCGACAACTCCCGCACCTGCGTCGCCGCAGCAATCTCCGGCACCGCAACTGCGGACAGCTTCATCAACTTGGCTGCAGACGTAAAGGCAAAACCCGGCAGCGGGCGACTACTCAAAAATAGGCAGGCAGAGCGGCGCCTGGACGTGGAAGTCCATGCGCGCGATTTCCGCGAGAGCGCGATTCATCAAATCGCTGCTGCACGATTCGATAGTGATGACAAAGGGCAGATGATCGTGCGGGTAGCCGGGCTTTTGCAGCACAGCATCGAGACTCAGCCCATACTTCGCCAGGACCGTCGCGATCGCCGCGACAATTCCCGGTTTGTCGCGCACCACGAAGCGGATGTAATGCGGCACGGTGAAATCGCCGCTCACAGAATCGGGTGTTTCCACTGTGGTTTGGATGTAGGCCTGCGGCGCGTTTGCAGTGCGCGCAATGGAATAGAGATCTGAAACTACCGCAACCGCGGTGGGATCGCCGCCAGCGCCATATCCCGAAAAAACCATATGTCCGGCAAATTTACCGGAGGCGGTGACCATGTTCTTGCTGCCTTCGGCGTGCGCCGTGAGTGACGTGACTGGTACCAGCGCCGGCTGCACCGCCGCGAAAAGCCGCAGGCCGTTTGAAGTGTCCTTCTGCGCGCAGGAAATCTGGCGAATGGTGCAGTTGAGCTGCGACACGTAGGCGAAATCCACATCATCGATCAGCGAAATAGGCCGGCAGGGAATCTGCTCGTTCTTCACGCGCAGATGCAGCCCCGCCTGCGTGAGGATTACCAGCTTGGCGCGGGCGTCGTAGCCCTCCACGTCGCTCGTGGGATCGGCTTCGGCGTAGCCCAGCTTCTGCGCTTCCTTCAGCGCGGAATCGAAACTGGCGCCGTGCGCTTCCATCTGCGTGAGGATGTAGTTGCAGGTGCCGTTCAAAATTCCCGCGATGCGATAGAGGTGGTCTCCCGCGAGCCCTTCTTGAATACCGATGATGGCCGGAATGCCGCCAGCCACGGAAGCGCCATATTCAAGCCGGCGTCCCATGCGGCGGGCCAGTTCAGCGAGTTCCGCCCCGCGCTCTGAGATCAGCAACTTGTTCGCTGTAACCACCGATTTGCCGGATTGCAGCGACTTGCGAATCCATCCTTCGGCGGGTTCAAGTCCGCCAATCAGTTCGACCACAACATCGACATCCGACGAAAGGACCTCATCGGCATTATCGGTCCAGCGGATATCGCCCCGCAGGCCATCGATTTTTTTCGCGGCAATATTGCGGTTGCAGATGTGCGTCAGTACGAGCGGGCCGTTGGGATCGGCGGTCAATATCTTGGCGACCGATCGTCCCACCGTGCCAAAACCGATCAGGCCGATCTTTAAAGGCCCGGCATTCGAATCACTTTTCGCGCGCGGCAATTCCGCCGTCTCCAATTGCGTTCCAGTATTTTTGGCCACGTAACCCTGCCGTTGGTGTGTTCAGCCCACGAATCGATGCCGGCAAGCGAACGGAGCGCCGGCACACGAGCACCGCATTGTATCAAAGTGAAGCTCACTAAAACGGGATAACCTGAAACCTGAATAGCGGAGCGACGCGGCGAGAAGCGTTAGAGATATGGCTCTGATGCTTAGTGGGTGGGAGGTGGAGTAGTGTCGCTCTCGGTAGTGTAGTGCCAGATGGCATAACCAACCCCGGCCGACGCCCCAAGAATGACGGCGTCAAATATCAATGCGCCGCCACCGCCACGCAGTGCTGGTTTCGGCGAGGCAGGTGCGGGGCCCGCGCCCGCCGGTTCAGGATCGGGGGCGAGACTTACGTTGAAAGCGTTTCCTTCGGTGATAGTGCGCTCAATCCCTGTCCCCTTCACAATCAGCGTGCCGTGATACGCGGCAACGAGTATTTTCTTCGGACCAATCAGCGTTACCTCTCCGAAAGCGCGCTGGCCATCGGCGGAGCGCACGATACCGACCGGAGTGTCCACCTCAAATTGCGCCCCTGCGGCGGATGAGAAGCCGAGGGTACCCTGCGTCAGCACCACGCGCAGGGGATTGGCTTCCTGTCCCAGGTTGGCGTTGCTGCCGGAATTCAAATAGATCTGTGTTGAGCCGAATTTCAGGCGTAGATTCCCGCCGGGATCGGTTTGCAGCGCCTCTCCGGTGAACACATCGGAGCCGACGCTCGCCACCGCTCCGCTTACATGGGCATTTTCGGCGGTGACCACCATTCCCAGCGGACGCGCGCCCGCTGCCATTACCGGAAGAACCGAAAGTCCGGACACCAGAAAAGCAATCAAAACATTGCGAAGAATTAAAAACACACACTCTCCCGTTGAGGGCTGCACCAAGTTAGGCTTAAGGAGCGCAAGCTGTCAATACCCGAGATTGGTGATTTGCAGCTTAGCTGCGTCAATTCATCAGTTTAGCGCGTCTAGAGAGATCGGCGGTCTTCAAATCGTTCACCTCGCGAACCACCTTATCCCACTCCTTTTTGTTTTTCTTTATGGCATAGGGCGCGTTGGGGTTGATGAAGTAGCCCAGGATGTCCGCACGCAGTTCCGGACTCACCTGCGCGAATTTGTCCTTCGCCAACCGGTCGAGTAGATCGGCGTAAGTCTTGTCCGCCAGAGGATATTCGCCGGGGCCGGTCACCGTGCCAGTGTCAAAATTATCGTTGATCAGATCGGGATGGCCGGTGGCACGAACCTGTTGATCGAGTTGTTGATAATTCTGCAGTGCGTCGTTAAAGCTAGCCATGAACAGCTTTTCGGTGGCGGGGGTGGGCATTCGGAAGGACAACGCGCTGAGCGGCCCCACCTTGGGCAGGATTCGAATAAAGAAGGCCAGGATGCGTTCCCCGATGGTGGGCTGCTCATAGGCCTTGCCATAACGCTTGCGATAGCTCGAACGCGACAGGTGATAGAGGAAGCGCTTGCGGGTCATGCTTGGGTCGCTCTGCATGATTTCGTCTTTTTTCGTTTGCCAGGCCACTTTGGTCATTTTGGGGATGATCGAGCCAACCGCATGGCGGTAGGTGCCGAGGGCGAGGTCGTAATTGGTGAAAATGTCGTCGAGCTTGAGGCAGTAGGTTTCCTGGAAGGCGCGATCCAGCACCTCTTTTGAAACCTGGAAGCCGATGTGATCGCGATAGTCGTCGGGTGCGTAATGCCCTTTGGCCACCTGCAGTACATCGAATCCAAATTCGGTTTTTAGATGCGCGGCGGGATTTTCGTCATAGACGACCACGTCGCCGTATTTTTCGCGGAGCTTGGGGTACAACATGGGCACCGCTTTATTCGTGGCCATCCGGTGGCCTTCGTTGTCCGCCGCGTAGTGCGCCAGGGCGCCAAGCGCGAAAGCATATTCGTCGATATTTTGTGAATCGCGAATGAGCGCAACAACAAAGTCGCCGCTGCGCACATAATGAGTCAGATCGCTGAATAATTTGCTGCCGAACGGGTAGTAGCCCATGTCCTGAATGACGGCTCCTCCCCAGGCATAAGAATGCGCTTCCTTCAATTGATCCGGCGTGGCATCAGGGAAGCGTTTCAACAGCAGCGGCTTGATGGCTGGGTCCCAGGCCGAATCGATCAGCGCTTCGTGCGACATTACTGAATAAGCCCCGCATGTCTGGCTGACCATCAGAAACAGCAGAGCGATGCGAGCGGCAATCTTCAGTTGCCATATCCGGCGATGAGGCATGTGTAAGTTCTCTCGCGCTGCCGTTGATCGGGCAATAGCAGGAACGGCTGCAGCCTCCATGATAAGCCGGGGGTTCACTGGCATAGATGGAATTGTGATAGGATCAGTATTTCCCGGTATTTAGCGATGCGAGGACAGTCTTGGCTCATATTTCCCGTAAAGAACTAAAAAAGGACGAAATTCGCGATACGTTCGCCCACGGCGCGGAAGCCGTGCTCTCGCACCAGCAGTTGACCATGTATCTGGTGATCGCCGCGCTGGTAATTGCTTTGGGCTTTTTCGGTTGGAAGACCTATACCGAGCGCCAGACTACTCGAGCCTCGGCCGCATTTGACAATGCCATGTCCGATTTCCAGGCGCGCGTGATCGCCCCGGGCGAAACAGCGCAACCAGGTGAATTGACTTATACTGACGACAAAACCAAGTACGGAGACGCGTCGAAAAAGTTCGCCGCGGTAGCGTCGCAATATCCGCGCACGCGGCCGGGGCAACTGGCTAAGTATTACGAAGCGCTGAGTCTCGAACGTCTGGACAAGAACGATGACGCCAAAAAGCTGTTGCAACAAGTAGCTGATGGCGGCGACCCGGAATTCGCGGCTATGGCGCGCTACGAACTGGCCGCTTTGCAGGACCGCACCAACAAGCCTGAGGAAGCCCTTAAGCTGTACCAGGAACTGCTGGCTAAGCCGACAGTGCTCGTCCCCAAGCCAGTGGTTCTGCTGGCACTCGCGGAACACTACAGCCCGAAGAATCCCACCGAAGCCGCCAAATACTTCAAGCAGATCAACAGCGAATATCCCGGCACGCCCATCGCGCAACAGGCGGAACAGGAGCTTGCGCTTCTGCCCGGCCAATCCTGAACGCGGGCCCGCCGGATGGCACTTGCACCGTCCACGCCCGCAGCCTATGCACCCTACGCAATGGACGTGCGGGCGTCGCGGGGGCGCAAATACCCGGAGCCGGCCCATCCTTACCGCAATGAATACGCCCGCGATCGCGATCGCGTCATCCATTCGCGCGCCTTCAGGCGCCTCGAAGCGAAAACGCAGGTTTTTACCACCCGCTACTCAGACCATTTCCGCAATCGCCTGACGCACACGCTGGAAGTGGCGCAAGTCGCCCGCACAGTGAGCACTGTTCTGCAACTCAACAGTGACCTCGCCGAAGCGCTGGCGCTGGTGCACGACATTGGGCATCCTCCGTTTGGACACGCGGGCGAGCGGCGACTCGACCGCCGCATGCGCGAGCACGGCGAGCGTTTCGATCATAATCTGCAGGCGCTACGCACCATCGAGAAGTTCGAGCAGCGCTATCTCGATTTCCCAGGATTGAACCTCACTTTTGAAGTGCGCGAGGGAATCATCAAGCATTCACGCGACTACTCCGCCGACCAAAATCCCGAATTAGCACAGTATCTGCTGGACCAGCGCCCGCCGCTCGAAGCGCAATTAATCGACTTGGTCGACGAAATTGCCTACAACACGGCCGACCTCGATGACGGCTTCGAGGCGCGGCTCGTGAATGTCGATGCGCTGTGCGGCGACGTTCCGTTTGTTAACGCCATTTACAAAGATGTGGAGAAAAGCCATCCCAAAGCGCGGCGCAAACTCAAGTTCAATGAGACCATTCGAAGAATTTTCGATCGGCTGGTCACCGATTTGATTGAATCGACGCGCCAGCAAGTGCAAGCGAGCGGTGTGAAATCGGTTGAAGGTGTGCGGCAGCAGGCGGAGCGGCTTGTCCGTTTTTCGCCCGGCGTAGCGGCCGAAAGCGCAGCTCTGAAGAACTTCCTCACGCGTCATGTCTATTCGAACCCGGCCATTTCCGAGGATCGCGACCGCTCGGTGGCCGCGCTCGATGCGCTCTTTCTGTTCTTTATAGATCATCCGGACCGCATGCCTGCCAGTTACGCCCAAATGGCCGCTGCCGAGCCTCGTCATCGCGTCGTTTGCGACTACATTGCCGGCATGACCGACCATTTTCTGTTACGCCAATGCCGCGAAATCCTGAGGATTCCCGTGGTCGAAATGGAATAATTTCGCAGCTGCTGGACGTTCCTTTTTCTTTCGTTATCGAATAGGCGTCAGCCGCCCAGCGCGGCGACCCCTGCTTTCTTGACAAAGCAAACGCTCGCTCTATAATAAGTTTTCGCCTGTAAATCGGTGAAAAAAGCATGTTTTTGGACGTAAACGAACTCGGAATCCGGAAGATTCGCATCCGGAAAAGCTATTCGCCCGGTACCCTCGACTTTCATTCCGGTGAGTTCCGCCAGGTCGAACCCCTCGAAGTGCGTGCAACGGCAGAACTTGTGGACGGGCAGATCCGTGTGTTCGGCAACCTGCACACCCGCGTGGAACTGGTTTGCGCCCGGTGTCTCGATACGGTCGTCGAGGAAATCAGCAGGGACTTTGATCTCTACTACCGGCCCATGAATGCTATCGAGAATGAAGAGTTGCACCTCAATCTGGATGACACCGAAATCGCCTTTTTCGAGGGCGAGGGCTTGTTTCTGGCTGATGTGCTGGCCGAACAGGTGATTCTGGCGATTCCCATGAAAGTCATTTGCCGCAGCGACTGCCGCGGTCTTTGCCCCCATTGTGGCGTGAATTTGAACAATGACGAATGCCGCTGCGAGTCCCACGGCTCCGATCCACGTCTTGCCCCGCTGGCCCGGTTGAAGCAGGACTGGTTCAAAAAGCAATAAAACGTTACACTAACGTGACAATTTTTTGTGCCGCCGTGTGTGCGGCTGTCTATGAGGAGCATCAATGCCTAATCCAAAGCGACGTCACTCGAAGCGGCGCACCAGCAACCGTCGCGCGCACGACCATCTTTCCAAGTTCTCGCTCGCCGAATGCCCGAACTGCAAGGAAAAGAAGCTGCCTCACCGGGCTTGCCCGCATTGTGGGTTCTACAAGGGCCGTGAAGTAATTGACACGTCGGCCAAGACGGCCTAAGTTTCCCTCGCACTCGCTGCGCGATCCAGCATCATTGGGACCTGAGATGATTACGATTGCTCTGGATGCGATGGGGGGCGACCATGCCCCACGGGCGGAAGTAGAAGGTGCTGTTCTCGCGGCGCGGGAACTGGGCGTCCGTGTGATTCTTGTCGGCAACGAAGCCGCCGTCCGGCAGGAATTGGAACGCGTCCGGCCCCAGAACTTACCCATCGAGATTGTCCACACCGAAGAAGTTATCAGCATGACGGACTCGCCCTCGCACGCCTTCCGGCGAAAAAAGGGCAGCTCGATGCACGCGGCCGCGCACTTGGTCCATGATGGGAAGGCCGAGGCATTTGTAACGGCCGGCAATACCGGAGCGGCTATGACCGTGGCGCGTTTTGTCATCGGCACGCTGCCCTCGGTCGACCGTCCGGCATTAGCAGCCGCTTTCCCGAACATGAAGGAAAAGGTTTCCATCGTGTTGGATGTGGGCGCGAACGTGGATTCCAAGCCTGAACAGCTCGAGCAGTTCGCGGTGATGGGCGAGATCTACTATCGCGCGATTTGGGGCACCAAGCGCCCGCGAGTGGCGCTGCTATCCATCGGTGAGGAAGAGACGAAGGGCAACGAATTGACGCGCGAAGCCGCCGCCTTGCTGAAACAGACCCCGCTCAATTTTGTCGGCAATGTGGAAGGTCGCGATGTGTTTCGCGGCAACGTCGATGTGATCGTCTGCGACGGTTTTATCGGCAATATCGCGCTGAAGCTCAGCGAGGGAGTGGTGGAACAGATCGGCGCCATGCTCAAGAAGGCCATCAAGAGCAGCCTGAGATCTCAGCTCGGCTATGCGCTCTCGAAAAAGGCCTTCGACAGTCTGCGCAAGAGTACGGATTATTCCGAATACGGCGGAGCCCCCCTGCTCGGTGTCCGCGGAATCACCATCATCGGCCACGGCCGCTCAAATGCGAATGCCGTCAAGAATGCCATTCGCGTCGCAACGGAACTATGCCGGGTCCGGGTCAACGAGAAAATCGAACAGGAGCTTTCCGCCATAGCCACGATGGCCGCGCGCGGCTGATCCGGCTGAAATGGGCGGTGAACTGCCACTATCATGAGCAAACTTGCGTTTTTATTTCCCGGCCAAGCCTCTCAATATGCAGGGATGGGGCGAGACCTCGCGGAACATTTTCCGGAGTCGCGTGCGATTTTCGATGCGGCCGATGCCGCTCTGGGCTTTGCCATTTCGAAACTGTGCTTTGACGGTCCGGAAGAGGAATTGAAGCTCACCGAGAACACGCAGCCCGCGATCCTGACGGTTTCAACCGCCGCTTACCTGGCGCTTGAGAAGCGCGGCATCGAACCCGATTTTGTGGCCGGCCACAGCCTGGGCGAATATTCGGCGCTGGTAGCCGCGGGCTCGCTCGATTTTTCCGATGCGGTAAAAATAGTCCGTAACCGCGGACGCTACATGCAGGAAGCTGTGCCGCACGGAGAAGGCGCCATGGCTGCGATCATGGGCCTGCCGCCCGCGGAAGTCAGCGAGTTGTGCAAACACGCCGCGGATAATGAAGTGGTCACACCTGCAAATCTGAATTCGCCCGAGCAGACCGTAATTTCCGGCAGCGCCGGAGCGGTGAAGCGCGGCGTTGAGATTGCGTCGCAAAAAGGCGCGAAGCGCGCGGTGATGCTGCCCGTTTCAGCTCCTTTCCATTCGCCGCTGATGGAACCCGCGCAAAGGCGGCTGGAGCGTGATCTGCGCGCCGCCGCATTTGCGCCACTCCGATTTCCTCTGATCACCAATGCCGATGCCGAAGCGATCAGCTCCGGTGAAGAAGCGCGTGAAGCGCTGATCCGGCAGGTTACGCTGCCGGTGCGCTGGCTCGATTCCATTCGCGAGATGATCGATCGCGGGGTCAACATTTTTGTCGAGGTGGGCGCGGGCAAAGTTCTCTGCGGCTTGCTGCGGCAGATCGATCGCTCGGTACGCTGCTTCAACGTTGAGGATTCCGCCAGCCTGCAATCTACCATCGAACGCATCACTCAGGCGCGCAGCCAGCCGGCGGAAAGCTGAAATGCGGTTTCGCGTTTGCAATCCCGGGAGTCTTTCTCTCGCACTTGCCACTGCCGCACTTCTGGTCGGTATTCCGGTTAGCTATTCACAGCAAAAGCGCCAGCTTGATCCGGTCGAGTCCAGCCCCTCGCACGGTGCTGTTCTGCCAAGGCCCAAAGGCGCTGTGCTGCGCTCGGAAGTGGATGAAGCGCGCATGCGCGCGCTGATCGAGAAGTTGGTGGCCTGCGGCACCCGCAACACGCTTTCTTCCTGGACTGACTCTGTCCGCGGCGTAGGGTGTGGCCGCGACGTCGTAGAAGCGCGTCTCAACGACATCGCAAAAACTTCCGGCGGCAAGCTGCAAGTGGTGGTCGACAAATTTGAGGCTACTTCGCCCCGAACCAGCAACAAGCCCGCGCATCTCGAGAATGTCTACGGAATTCTTCGGGGTTCCGATCCGGCGCTCTCGAAAACAATCGTGATCGTCTCCGGACATTTCGATTCCCGCGCTTCTGACGTGATGAATCCCGATCTGGACGCGCCTGGCGCCGATGACGATTCTTCCGGCGTTGCGGTGAGCATGGAATGCGCGCGGCTGCTGAGCCGCGCCGGTGCGGGCGCGCATGGTCCCTATCGTGCCACGTTGCTTTTCGCCGGCGTTTCCGGCGAGGAGCAGGGCCTGCTCGGCTCGACACACATGCTCGAATGGACCAAAGAGCATGGCTACACGGTCGCGGCTATGCTCGACGACGACATCGTCGGCGCAGACTATGCGCCCCGTGGTCCTCATCGCGTGCGATTGTTCTCAGGTAATGAGTTTGGCGACGAGGCAGGGGCGCCTTCCCGCGAACTGGCGCGCGCCATCGAGGAAATCGACGGCAGTGACGCCATTCGCCTGATCTTTTTCATCGACCGCCTGGGCCGCGGCGGCGATCACTATCCCTTTTATAAGGCGGGACTGCCTGCGGTCCGCTTTACTGAGCCGCTCGAGAATTACAACCACCAGCATCAAACGGTGCGCACGGAAAACGGCATCGAGTACGGCGATAAGCTGAAATATCTGAGTTACAAGTTCATGGGCGACGTGGCGCGCGATAACGCGGAAGCGCTGCGCCAACTCGCGCTCGCGCCCGCACCGCCCGCTGACGTGGTCCTCTCCGGGGGAGTCACGCCGGATGCGAAAATCAAGATCACAGCCGATGATGATGCCGATCGTGCCGGCTTCGAAGTTCTGTGGCGGGAAACGATAAGTCCTCGCTGGCAGGTCTACAGCTTCACGCAAATGCCCGGTGAAGTTGTACTGAAGAATGTTTCAACCGATAATCACTTCTTCGGAGTGCGTTCGGTTGGCAAGAATGGCGCGCGCTCCATTGCTGTTCCCGCGCATTCGGAGCAGCGCTTGCCGCCAGTAGCTGTGCCCACCACACCCAAATAACAATCCTGCCGTTGGCTTAGCTCCCCGCTTTGAAGCGGCACGATTTTCTTCCCGTGCGCCTCAGATCGAGCAGCAGCTAGAACACCAGACGCAACGAAAACTGCATATCTCGAGGGTCTTGCGTGCTGGTAATCGAGCCGAAGCTTGAAGCTGTGCTGAAGATTCTGCCAGCACCCACCGGGTTATTGAAATTTGGGTGGTTGAAGAAATTAAAAACATCCAGACGAAACTGAAGGTTCATGGATTCGCGCAACGGAAATTGCTTCTGAAGCGTACCGTCAAAATCGTCCAGACCCGGGCCGATCACGATGTCGCGACCGGCGTTGCCGTACGTATAGGGAGTTGGCATGGTGAAGCACGCGGTATCGAACCACTTCGCCGGAGTCTTCGGTCCATTGTTCGGATTGCAAACCAAATTCGGCCGCTGCGAAGGAGCCGTGAGAGGCTCTCCATTGTTCGCAACGTCCGTGGAAAGATTCACAGTGAAGGGCGAGCCGCTCTGCAGGGTCCAAATTCCTCCCACCTGCCATGCGGCAAGGGCGGTGTGAACCCAGCCCTGCGTGTCCTTCAGGAAGGGAAGCTCATATAGAAAATTGGTAACGAAACGGTTGCGATGATCGAAATCCGAGAGGCCCTTTTCTGCCGCGAGATTGGCGGGATCTTGCGGGAAATTGGGCTCGGCATTGTCCGCGCCAGGGTTGGATGCATCATCCATGGCCTTGGACCAGGTGTAATCCGCTCCGACGTTCAGCCCCTTCCAGAGCCGCTGCGTGAGCGTCAACGCCAACGCATTGTACTTTTCCCACCCGTTCCAGACCACCTCCGGAAAACCACTCATGGATGGAATCGGGCGCACATGATTCGGTCCGGGCGGCAGCGCGGAATCCGGGGAAAAATTCTGATACGTTTCGTTGTCCGCATGGACCGTGTGGGAGCCGATGTACTCCGCCTGAATGGCCGTCGTCGAAGAAAGGCTGTGCTGGACGGAAAGGTTCCACACGTCGTTGTATTCGATCTTGTAATTGTGATCGAGGTTGTTGGCTCCCGTCGAACCGTTTGCGGGAGCCGTCAGTATGTTTTCCGTGCTGAATCCGGGACCGCCGCCAACCGTTGTGTTCGTTACTGTTTTGGCGAAGTAGAAGGGCAGGTTCAGCGCGGCTGATTCAACGATGTTATACGCGGCCTGGTTCGTATAGATTCCGAATCCGGCGCGAACCACAGTCTTGTTGTCCGGGAAGCTGTAGGCGGTTCCGATTCGCGGAGCAAAGCGCAGTGGACGCGACACCAGCAGGCTCGGATCCCAGCCCAGTTCGGTGGAAGTCACGTAAGGAATAGGGATGGCCGAAAGCAAAGGCGCCGCCGCAGCCGAAATTTGATTCTGCGGATTGGCCGCCAGCACGTACTCTCCTCCCGGAATCAGCGTGTCCACAAGGGACATGTTGTAGTTTGAGTCGCGGACGTTCTGGTTGTACTCATAGCGAAGTCCGATATCGAGATGCAGGTTTCGCGTGATCTGCCAGCCGTCCTCGATATACAGTTGCGTCCAATTCGTATGGCCGTCAATGTTCCCGCGGCCGAGAACGCCCACCGTTCCCTGGTTGGGGTCGCCCTGCAGGAAGTCTCCCAGAGCATTGCCTGTCCATTTGCCGGTGAATGCGAAAGTACCGCGGGCATTTTGAGCATTGACGGGATCGAACGTCAAATGGAAGAAATAGGCGCCGAATTTCACGGTATGCGTGCCGTGATGCCACACCGCATTGTCGTAAAGCTCGTAGTTGTTGTCTTGCCTCGTGAAGTACTGCGTGGATTCACCCAGTGCCGAGAAGCCGGTGATGGTCACATCGGGATACCCGGTGTCCAAGGGGTTGGCGGTCACGCCCTGCAACCCGGTGGCGTCGGCGAAATTAGTCCCGGCATATGGACTGACTTCGCCGCCACCAACCCACATCCAGCCGAAGCGCGCCTCGTTCACCCAGGAGGGGCTGAAAATATGCGTCCAGGTGGCGGAAAGATTGTCGGTATGCGTGCGCAGAACGTAACCAAAACTCGGAATGAGCGCTTCGTTGAGTGCCGTGGATCCGAACGGAAGAAATTGGTTCGCGTCGAACACGGACATGCGCACGAACGCGCTATCGTTGGCGCTGAACGTGTGGTCGATTCGCGCGTTGTATTGATTTACGTCCATCGAGGAACGCGCTGTATCGTCCAGGTTGTTGCTGAACCCCGGCAGGTTCGGTAGCGGCACTCTGGCCAGCAACGCGGTGGCAACCGGATCCACCCGCGGCAGCGTATCGCTGGCATAGGGCGTGGTCGTGCCTGGAACGTCGACGGTGATTCCCGATCCGGTGAAATTGCCGGTTCGCTCGAGCGCTGTTGGAACGGTGAAAAGCTGAGTTTGAGCCTGGCGGATTCGCTCGCCCTCGTAGTCGAGGAAGAAAAATGTTTTGTTTTTTTGAATCGGGCCGCCAAACGATGCGCCAAATTGATTCTGCCGGAAGGGCGGCTTCGACTGAGCAGCCGGAACGAAGTAGTTCTTGGCGTCGAAAATATCGTTGCGGACGAACTCGAACGCGCTGCCGTGGAACTTGTTCGACCCGGATTTCGTGATGACGTTGATCACGCCCCCCGATTTGCCCCCAAACTCCGCTTCGTAGGAGGTTTCGTTGACATTCACTTCCTGAACGGCGTCGATCGATGGGCTCAAAACCATGTTGTTGAATGCTTCGTCTGTCACCGAGACGCCATCCACCAGATACAAGTTGTGCCCGGCGCGCTGGCCAAGAATTCCGTAGGTATTTCCTGTTTGCTGCAGTGCCGCTCCTCGCGTGCCGGCGGGCGGATTTGTCACTCCCGGAGTCAATCCCACCAGATCGATAAAATTGCGCCCTTTCAGGGGCAGATCGACTACCTGCTGCTGCTCGATGGTATGGTTGATGGCCGCTGATTCGGTTTGCAGCAATCCTGGCGCAGCCGTCACGGTCTCAATCTGAGTTTCTTCTCCGAGTTGTAAAGCGAAATTCTGCCGCAGCTTTTGGCCCGCGTGCACGGCGATGGCGGACTGCACGGCCTGCTGGAAACCGTGAGCATTGACCGTCAGCTTGTACTCACCCACCGGGAGCTGCGGGAACAAGAACTCGCCCGAAGCGTTTGTTGCGGCTGTGTATTTCGCTTGGGTGCCGGTATTCACGGCCTCCACTGAGGCGTTCGGGATGGCCCCACCCGAGGGATCCGTTATTTGGCCTGATATTTCTGCCGTGTTCATCTGCGCCGCAGCCGTCAGACTAAAGCACACCACCACGATTGGCAGCAGCATCCACCGTGTAAGCTTCCGCACAAGTTCCATGCACTTCTCCGAAGTATTTAGAGGACCGTTGGTAAAAGCGACTGAAACACCCCACCGGGAAACTGAGGGCAGGCTACATCAAGCGGAAGTTGGCGGCTGTAAGGAGGTTGTAAATCCTGAATGTATCGTGGATCACGCGTCAAAATACGGACAGGTTACAAACCAGCGCGGGCGTTAATGTTGCGCAACTGCTGGCGCTGCTTGTACTTCGCCAGCTTCTACCGAAGCTTCGGCAACCGGCAGGTGTAGGGTGAAGGTACTGCCTTCACTTGGGCTGCTACGTACTGTCAGGTCGCCATTCATCGCCTCGGCGATACTTTTTGCCAGCGGCAATCCCAGGCCTGTGCCATGAATTTGCGCCGCGGCCACCGAAGAGCTGCGATAGAACGGCTCGAAAATGTGAGGCAGGTCGAAGGATGCAATGCCCATGCCGCGGTCCGAAACGCTGATCTGAACCTCTTTGCCCAGCATACCGTTCTGCTCGAGCGAAGCACGCACGCCGATCCAGCGGTGCTCGGTGCTGTACTTCAAGGCGTTGGTGATCAGATTCTGCAAGCATTGCGAAAGCGCCGAAAGATCGCCCATCACCGGCGGCAGCCCGGATTCGATGTTCTGCTCGACTGTGAATTGAGCGGAGCGGATCAGTCCGGCAGTATTGGCCAGAGCAGTCTCAATAACCTCCGGCACCTTCAGCAAGCGCGAGTTGTAGCGTTGGCGTCCTTCGCGCGTCGCGGCAAACAGCAGAATCTGCTCCACCAATCCCGAAAGCTGCCGGGCCTGGCTCCCGATCACCGATCCATATTGGGTTAGCTGCTGCTTGCCCTCCACCACACCATGCGCGATGTTATCCGCTGCCGAACTGATCACCGTGAGCGGCGTGCGCAACTCGTGAGAAATGGTGGTCACAAAATTCATCTGCAGCTTGGCCAGCCTTTGCGCGCGATAGCTGGTGATCATCAGCATGGCCATGCTGATCACGAGCAGGAACAACACTCCGAAGCTGATCATTAGGTCGCGCCGGCGCAATTCGTTCGCGAACGCCCCCATGGGGCCGCCTCGCCGGTGACGTACGATCAATTGCCAGTCGCGATCTGCAGGCTCATCGGCCAGCAGCGGGAACCACGATACGCCGACCGCCGCCGCAGGGCCTTTATTGAGAGACGGTTTGTGAAACACATGTACCGGCGATCCGACCGCTTTGTCTTGTACGCGCCCGAACAGGTCCATGGTCCCATCCGCGTCGCGCACTTCCCGCAGTCCAAAATCCGAGTCGGACGAGTAGATAACTTTTCCCGTCTTGCTCCCCGCTATCACGGCGACTTGAAAATCCAGACCTTCGGTGCCCTGGAAATACCGCTGCGCCAGTTGCGGCAGAATGCGTGTGCGGATCAGATCGTCATTCAACTGCAGAACCACCCACTGCACTGGGATGCGCTTGTCTTCTTGTGTCATGGAGCCCGATGCGAACAGGGGATGCACCAGGGCCGGCAGGTTCGGATCGAAACTCCAGCCGGTCAGCATGCCTCCGGGATAAAAGCTTTCGACGAATTGCTGCCCTGGAACTTGCGAGCGGGCCGATCCCGAGGCCGATGCAGGGCCGGCATTCGCCGCGCCGCGCGTCGCGCTGATCCGAACTGTTTGTAGCTTTTCGCGCAGATTCTCCACATCCCATGGGAGTTCCTGCGGAACAAAGCGTCGCGAGGCTTGATCGAATCCGAGCACCGGCCCATGTGACGAGGAACTCTCCGGGACTATGTACAAGCCCGACACCAGTTCCGGATACGGGGCGCCCGCTTTCCAGTCCGAGAAAGATCGCGCTAATTGCTGAATGTCTGTCGGCGCTTCGCCGTCCGGATCCACTCCCAGCGCCACGCAAATCTGCGAAAAGTCCCGGAAAAAATCCAGGTGCCAGTTGATCATGGACATCTGCAGGCTGTCCGCCAGCCGCAGGCTGGTAGCTTCGCTGACCTGATTGCTCCAGTTATATTGCAGGAAAGCCAGCGCCACCACGACGATCGCGGCGGGAATCACCACCGCCGCGGAAATCGCCCGTTCTTTGAAAGGTAATTTGGCCATGAATGTCAGCCTGATACAGCGCAGCTACTTCGATTTATACGCCCAAAGGCAGCCGCCCACAAAGATGCTGTACCAAACCTCTCCGATGAATACACAGACGCCCGGCCTAACTGGAAGGTTGCGAGGCCTTGAACTTGTAGCCCAGCCCTTGCACGGTGAGGATGAACTTCGGCTGCTTCGGATCGCTTTCGAGCTTTTGGCGCAGACTGGCCACGTGCACATCGACGGTTCGCGTGAATGTATCCGCGCTGTATCCCCACACTTCCTTGAGAAGTTCGTCGCGCGAAAGGGTCGCTCCGGCATGGTCGACAAAATAGCGCAGCAGCTGAAATTCGCGCGCGGATAAGTTCACTGGCTTGCCATTGCGCGTCACTTCCGTGCCGCGCAGATCCACGTGCACCGATCCGAATTGAAACGCGCTGGCAGGTGCTGTGGGGCGACTTGGCGCGCGTCGCAGCAGAGCCTCCACGCGAGCCATCAGTTCCTGCATGTCGAAAGGCTTGGTGACGTAATCGTCCGCGCCAATTTTCAACCCATTCACTTTGTCCGTGGTCTGCGTGCGCGCCGTAAGCATCAGAATCGGCGTGATGAGTCCCGCCTGGCGAATGTCCCGGCACACCGTGAATCCGTCGCGGCGTGGAAGCATGATGTCGAGGATGATCAGGTCAAAAGGAAGATGCGTGGCTTTCTCGAAAGCTTCGTCGCCGTTCGCCGCGTAATCCACAACATAACCGTCATTTCGCAGGCGGTCGCCTACGGTCATGCGCAAGGCTTCTTCGTCTTCAACCAGCAGGACGCTGTCGTGCATTGTCGTGAAACCGTCAGAACGGCCCGACTATCTTGTACAGAGTGGCGCAATTGCTTCAAGCGAAAAAGATTTTCATGTCCTGCGGAATACCGCAAAGGTTCTGTGGCCGGACGGGGCAGTCTCGAGACTAAAAAAAAGGGGAAGGCCATCGGCCTTCCCCGCGTGCCGAACAGAGTTAGATTTTAAGGAATCACGTAGCGGAAAGAGGTGAAGATCATCGTGTCGTTCCCATGTGGAGCGCCGCTAGTGCCAATCGTTCCGGTGGTTCGCCCGATTCCGTTCCAGTCATAACGCAGGAAATACGAGGCCTGCATTCCGTACTGGAGTGTGCCGTGCGAGCCGCGGTAGAAGCGATACCAGAATCCTACGGTGCTCTCCATCTCATGCTTGGTATCGTTGGTGCAGCTGCTTAGGCTGCCCGGAACGAAGCCGGCCGATCCGCCAACGCCGGTGGCCGTCGAGGTCGCGGCTCCGGGCAGCGGTTCCGTCCAGCATCCGCTGTTGTTGAAGAAGCGCGAGCCGTAACCAACCGCGTTCGCGGATGACGTTCCGTACGCGGTGCGTGCTTCGTATTCGTCGCCCACGTACATGTAAACGTCCAGTTTGTTCGTGAACACTTCGATCGTGCCCAGCGATTGATAGTTGCGAATCGGGGCTAGCGTGCCATCCGGTCGCACAGTGGCCTGTGCCAAGCCCACCGAGCCGTACCGTCCGATTCCGTCTCCGCCAAAGAAGTGCAGCCCCAAATCCACGTGCGGGAACACTCTGGCTCGCGCGTTGGCGCCGATGCCGCCGCCATTTCGCGTATCGTTGAAGGCCAACGCAGCCGAGGGTCCGGTGGTGCCGCCGCAAGCTGTCGTGGCTGAGACTGTAGCGCAGGGAAATACGCGGTCGCGGAGCGTCGTGAGCGCGCCGAACACTTCAAAGTGCATTTTGCTGGTCGGTTGAAACGCCGCCTTCACGATGAAATCAGGCGCTGTGACAAAGGCGTAGTTTGCCAGCGGGTTATAAAGTCCACCGGTCACACCGAAAGACCCCGCCAGGAAGTTGTTGGCCTGGCCGTGGGCGGTGATTGTTGTCTGTCCCCCTTCAACTGACGCCGCCAGCCACACTTTGTTCGAGAAGTTCTTTGAAACGCGAACCCCGTATTGCCGAGCCCAACTGAAGCCAACGTTATACTGCGCGTCGATGGTCTGCGTCGTCGCTTCCGAGCGATTGTCCGTTCCTGTCTTCGTTTCCGTCACCAGGCTCCACATCTGGCCGCCGGTAAACGTCCAGCCGCTATTGAACTTCGCCTGTCCCCAGAACTGCCGCTGGCGGAAGGTGTAGCTGTTGCTCTGGTTGTCGTTGGAAGTTACTCCAGCCGAAAGGAAGTCACCCTCGTAATACCCGCCGATGGTCGCAGACTTGATTTTTCCCGACGCGGCCATGGCGATACGCGACTGCCGGCCTGAAGCGTTAAATTCCGTAATGTGATCCTGGTTGTTGCCGGGCAGCGGCACGTTGTTGAATGCCGAGTTGATGCCCGATCCGACCGCTCGTTCGCGCCACACGGTTTCTGCCGCGAAATATCCGCCCGGTGTGAGCGTGATGCCCTTGAACTTCAGCGAAGGAGGCTCGTCAACAGGCTCCGCTGCTTGCGGTTTCGCCGCCGCTGCTGCTCCGTTTGGGCCAACCGCCGCGGATGCCATGACCGCCGTCGCCGGAACAGACATTGACGACGAGCCGATCGCCGCGTTTGCCGGCGCAGCAGCCGTGAGCGACGCGGGAGTTGCAGCCGTCGTATTCGCCGCTGCGGTAGTCTTCAACCGGTTCTCCAGCGCCTGCATCTGCTGTTGCTGTTCCTTCAGTTGCTCGCTTTGCGCTTGAATCTGCTTTGATTGCGCTTCGATCAGGTCGCGCAATTCCTGGAATTCACTCTCGAGGCTCGGTGCCGCCGGCTTCGCAGGTGAATCGGTATTAGAGGCGGCGACGGGTTCGCTGGTCGCTTTCGCACTGATGGTAGAATCGTTGTTGGCTGTACTGGTTGCTGCCGGTTTATCGCCTGATCCACTGGCCCTGGTTATCGCCGGACTTATGGCGATACCCGCGGCCAATAAACACGCTACGAATGCTCGCATTCATTCCCTCCCTGAAATTTAGTCCCGAATTGAAGTTGCCAAAATTGGAGCCACCCGATGGCCCAACCTCGATGATTCACAGTGGCACACATCTACGCTGACCCATTTGTATCCGCTGAATGATTTGTCCTCTTACAGCGGGTCCAGATGCGTCTAACGCTCATGAAAATCTATCGCTCGATTGCTGGTTTTTATGAGCTTGCTGGCGCGACCGGCGATTCAAACAGACGGCCTGGCATCCGCTCCCCGTCGAACGAAACGATACGGATGTTTCGGCAGCGGCGGCATCGTATGGGGACGCCTTGTACGTCTTATGACAGCAATGTTAATTGTGCGTTACTCAGGTAAAGGGCCATCTGGCGCCAAGATAGGGCGCTCGCGGTAAAAAGCTCGTAAAAATGCTCTGCGAGGGATCGACCGGGGTTCTGGTCGCCAGTGCGAGTTTTTCAGCCTTCGGTGTGCACAGTTTCGGGAATTTGCTGCTCGGCTTCCGGGCGCTCGGAGGCTAGGATGGGCTGGAATGGCCGAATACTGAAGAATCGCTCCCGGCAGGGGTCGCAGCGGTAGGCGGGGAAACGCAGCAGGCGTTTTGCGAAGATCAACGAGCCGTCATCAACACGTTCGCGCGAAATGCGCTCGAGATCGAAGTTCCCGCACTTCCGGCAGTGCGCCAGGTGAATGAAGCGCAGCGCCACACGCCGCGCATAGAAGCGCAATTCGCATGTTCTACAGCGCCAGGGACGGCATCCCGTCAGTGTGAAGAGAAAATCGGTGGGTCCGGAACGATGCGAACGGAAACATTCGGCGCTGCGGCACTGCGGGCAAATCATTAGTACATCCTCAGTAATCTGCGACAGCATAGCCAAAACATCTGGCCGGAGCAAGGCGTATGGGCGGGATTTTCAACAGGAGTTGTGTAAAATAATAATCGAGGAACTTTTCGTTTGCCCGACTACACTGCGACACACGCCCGGGCTGGAATCGATGCCAAGCTGCCCGCGCTCGATACCTGGCCCAACCATTTCCGTGGATACACCATCACAATTAGGTACCCGGAATACACTTCCGTTTGCCCCAAGACCGGCTTGCCGGATTACGGGGCGATTACCATTCAGTACGAACCCAACAAGGTATGCCTCGAACTTAAGTCGTTGAAAATGTATTTATTGGCCTATCGCAACCTGGGGATTTTCTACGAAAACGCGGTCAACCGGATTCTACGCGACATTGTGACCGCAGTTCGGCCGGTTTCTTGTACAGTGACTGGCGAATTTACCCCTCGCGGCGGCCTGATGACCAATATCGAAGCTCGCTCGGTGCGTGCGGCATCCGGCAAGGCTCGCGGCCGGTTCTAGACATCCAGTGCATGCTCGTACATAATTCACTGCAGGCGTCGCTCGCCGCTCTCTGAGGAGGTTTTCGATGAGTTTGACTCCTAGTCCTACTCCGCCATCAGAACCACAAGTTGTTGAAACGTCTCCGCTGCCGCGATGGGTGCTGCTGCTTTTCGTAGTGGCTTTCGCCCTTGTGGGCTATCTGTTTTATCAGAATTACAATGATCGCCAGGCCGCGCGCGCCGCGTTGGACGCCGCTGACAAAAAAGGCCAGGCTGTCGATCAGGAGTTCGGCAAGACCAATGCGCGCATTGCCGACTTGCAGGCGAAATTGGAAGTCACCACCCAAAAACTCGGCCTGACCCAGGACGAGTTGGCGCGCGCCCGTGGCCTCGCGCAATCCATCAAGAAAGATCAGCAGCAGGCGGATCAGCAGCTTCGACAACAGATCGGAGCAGTACAGGCCGATACCAATACGAAGTTCGGGCAGGTTGCCACAGACATCAATGGAACCAAGACCGATGTAGCGGCAGCCAAAGCCGATCTGGAAGCTACCAAGTCCAAACTACAGAGCACGGTCGGCGACTTGGGCGTACAGAGCGGCTTGATCGCGCGCAACCACGACGAAGTCGAGGAACTCAAGCGGCTCGGCGAGCGCGACATTTTCGAATTTTCCTTGAAAAAGGAAAAACAGCCGCAGCATATCGGCCCGATCCAGGTTGCACTGCGCAAGACCGACACCAAACACTACAAGTACACCTTGGATGTGGTTGCCGACGACAAGAACATAGAGAAGAAGGACAGGACCGTCGGAGAGCCCATCCAGTTCTATGTTCGTGGCGCCCGCGCCCCTTACGAAATCGTTGTCTTCGATCTCGGCAAGGACACCGCCAAGGGCTATCTGAGCACGCCAAAGTCGGCCAGCGCTGCGGCCCCGTCCTCTGCGTCCGCCGCAAAGGCTCCGGGGAGCTGATTTTTTCGGTCGCGAAGCCGCCCCTCATTGACCTTATCGCGAACTTACGCAGCGCTCCGGTGGAAGCTGGAGCGCAGTTTCTTTTCTCCGCCGCTTCATCTCAAGTTTTCCAGCTTCGCGCTTTTCCTGTTTCTTTTTTTGTTCGCTGTTGCGCGCGGGCAGGCCCCACAGGTTCTGCAGACTTCTGCGGAGTTGGTCAAAGTAGACGTGAGTGTGGCGGACAAGCACGGCGATTTCGTGGAGTCGCTCACGCAATCGGATTTTCGCATCCTCGATAACGGCGTCGAGCGTCCCATCACGTTCTTTACGCCAGTGGATGCTCCCGCTCAGGTTCTTGTGCTGATCGAGACTGGTCCCGCAGTCTACCTCATCCACGGCGATCATCTCGCTGCGGCATATGCTTTGCTTGATGGGCTCGAGCCGCGCGATCAGGTGGCGCTCGCCGCATATGACAATGCGCCGCGGCGCATTCTGCCTTTCACCTCCAACAAATCTCTTTTGCTCGCGGCGCTCGGCGGCATTCAATACAACATCGGCATGGGCGAGCTGAATTTCTACGGCTCGCTCGCGAAAATTCTGGACTGGCTCGACCCCGTTCCGGGAAAACGGGCCATCGTGCTTCTTACCACCGGGCTTGACTCCTCCCAGCCTTCGCACTGGGATGCGCTTGTTGAAAAGGCTCGCCGTGATGATGTTGTGATTTTTCCGGTCGCGCTCGGCGGTTCGCTTCGTTCTACCGCGCCGGTGAAGGGGAAGGGAAAGAAGGCTCAGCCGAACGGCCCAAATTCGGATACCCACGCCGTCACTTCCGGCAATCCCGTCAGCTTCGCTCGAGCCGATCATGACTTGCGCGCTCTGGCTTCCATAACCGGTGGCCGCGCTTATTTCCCCGATTCTCGCCAGGATTTTGTCGCCATCTACCGACAGATCGCCGCCATGCTTCGCCATCAATATGTTCTCGGCTTTGCTCCGGCCCATGACGGGCAACTACATTCGCTCTCCGTGGAGCTGGTCTCGTCGAAAGCATTGGGCCGCGCCACGAAATCGCGGAATAAGGGTGCTGAATATCAGATATTTTCCCGCTCGGGATATCTCGCCCCGGCGCCGTGACGCTGTACAATCTCTTGACCGGCAATCATCTGGAGCCTAGATGAAATTTCATCCCGTAACCTTTTGGGGTTGTTGCGTCCTGCTGTGCTTCGCCGTCATTTGTGATCTGCCGTCCCGCGCACAGTCGAAGCAGGGAACCGCCCAGGCTCCAACCCCCGGAGGACCTCCTGCTGCGCAATTCAACTATGGAGGCGACGCTGCCGAAGTTCCCGCCGAATTTGTCGGCAATCTCGTGTTTCTTCCGGTGCGCATCAACGAAGGCCGTCCCTCCGCGTTTTTTCTCGATACTTCTGCCGCCAGCTCCTCGATTGATCCAGGACGCCTTTCCGTGCTTGGTCTGGCCCCTTCTCCGAGAACCGTGCTGAGCATGATTGGCGTTGATGTCCCTTTTGCGCCGCTGCCCGCCATCCCCCGGCCGAACTTCGGCCTGCATATCGGCCGCGCCTACGATGGCACTCTCGGCGGCGATTTTTTCGCCCGCGCCGTCGTCGAAATTGATTACGCGCGCCAAACCGTGCGCCTGTACGACCCTTCTTCCTACATGTATTCGGGGCAGGGCGCGACCTTGCATCTCAACTTCTCCGCGGGTCTTCCGGTTCTGCAGGCCAAGTTTACCAATCAGAAGGGAAAGCTGCTCGAAGGCGATTTCGTCGTGAGCACCGCTAACGATGACACGCTGATCCTCTTCGATCATTACGCCGAATCCCATCACATCCTTTCCGAGCACTGGAAAACAATTCCCAGTGTCGATCCCTTATTGTCGGCTCCTGACGGCGGTGCGGCCGTCGCGCGATTAAAAGGTTTTCAGATTGGCAACTTATCCTCGCAAGACCTTCTCGTCACATTCTCGAAAGCTGACTTGCCAGGATCCAATGACCCCCATCTTGCCGGGATGATCGGCGCCGGTTTTCTCTCCCGCTTCACTGCTGTTTTCGATTACCCGCACCAGCAGTTGATCCTCACCCCTAACTCGCATTTCAATAGTGACGATCAGGAGGACAAGAGCGGAATTACCGTCGTGGCTAAAGGCAGCGCGCTTCATAACTTCGAAGTGGTGAATGTGAACCCCGGCTCTCCCACCGCCAAGGCCGGCATTCAGAAGGGTGACGTGATCGCGGGAGTGGACCAAGACGCTGCCGCGGATATGACCCTCGCCGAACTCCGCGATCTATTCCGCCAGATTGGCCACAAGTACAATCTGTCCATCGAGCGTAATGGTCAGTCCAGGCAGATCGCTGTGGAAATGAAGCGCCAGCTCTGACGTCGCCGCGCAACACCGCGACTCGCGTTCACGCAGGCTGAAGGAAGGGAGAACTATTCGAAATCCCGCAGCGTCTCGGCCATCTCCACGAGTCGCGCGTTCGCGCGCGCAAATACGCTGTCCGGTTCGAACCTGCCCGGCATCCCGTTTGTTCCGGCATGTACTCCCGTGAGAATCTCAATCCCTTGCTCGATGCTTGCGACCGGATAGATATGAAAATTGCCGCGCGCCACTGCTTCGATCACTTCATCGCGCAGCATCAAGTCGTCCACGTTTTCCGCGGGAATCAGCGCGCCTTGCTTGCCGTTGAGTCCCTTCAGCCGGCACACGTCATAGAATCCTTCGATCTTTTCATTCACGCCGCCGATGGGCTGCACGTCGCCTTGCTGGTTCACCGAGCCGGTCACCGCAAGCTCCTGCCGGATGGGAATGCCCGAAAGCGCCGAGAGCAGCGCGTAAATCTCCGTCGAGCTGGCGCTGTCGCCGTCCACTCCCGAATACGACTGCTCGAAGCAGAGGCTAGCTGAAAGCGACATGGGCTTATCCTGCGCGAACGTGCGGCGCATGTAGCCTGCGATGATCTGCATGCCCTTGTCGTGAAAGCGTCCGCTCAGGTTCGATTCACGCTCGATGTTGATCAGCCCCACTTTGCCCAGTGCCACCGATGCCGTAATTCGCACTGGCTTGCCGAACGCGTACCCGCCGATTTCCATCACGCTGAGCCCGTTCACCTGGCCGATGCGCTCACCTGTCGTGTCTATAAACAACAGATTCTGCTCGATCATCTCCCGGATTTTTGTTTCCAGCAGGTTGTGACGCTCGATCTTTGCTTCCAGCGCCGCGCGCACGTGCGCGCTGGTCACCACCGTGGCCCCGGAATTCCTGGCCACGTAAGAGGATTCGCGCGCCACGTCCGCCAAGTCCGAGAACCGCGTGGTGATCTTCCCGCGCCGGCCCGCGATCCGCACGCCCTGCTCCAGAATCGATGCCACCGCGGTCCGGTCAAACGGCAGCAGTTTTTCCTTGTCGCACAGTTCCCGCAGGCGCCCGCCGTATTGCCCCGCCACCGCTTCGCTCCACTTCATTTCCTCGTCGAACTCCACCCGGACCTTGAAAATTTTTTTGAAGTCGTCTTCGTAGTCGTAGAGCAACTCATACATTTCGCGGTCGCCGATCAGAATCACTTTTACTTGCACGTCAATCGGCTCCGGCTTCAGCACCGCCGTGCTGATGGGGAAAAACGTATCGATCGGCTGGATTTCCAGTTTTCCGTGATTCAGCGTGCGCTTGAGCGTTCGCCACACGCCCGTTTCCGTGAGCGCGTCGAGCGAGTACATCACCAGGAAACCGCCGTCCGCGCGCAGCAGCGATCCGCCTCGTAGATCCATGAAGTCCGAATTCCACCCGCCCCGGCTGTCATAACTACGCTGCACCGTGCCGAACACGTTCGCGTAGGTCGGAATCGTCTCGAAAATTACCGGGCACTTTTCCTGCTCGCCGTGCGCGAGGATCACGTTCACCCCATACACGCGAAACGGATCGCGATCGTTGCGGTCTGGCCGAGGCCCGCCGGGGCCCCCTTCTCCGGGCGCTTGGTCCTCTTCGCCTTCGCGATCCTTGAACGGGTCGAGATTATCCAGCACGTGGTGCCGCACTTCCTCTAGATATTCGGCGATCTGCGGATTAGAATATTTTTCCTTAAGCTCCTCGATCACGCCATCCACCAGCACAGACGCCGCTTCCTGCTCCAGGTAACTCGTTTCGCTGGCCAGTTCACGCGAAAGCGAGAGCGTTTTGCGGTACACCACCGTGAATTCCTGCCGGAACTGGTCGTATTTCCGCTCCAGTTCTTCCGCTGTCGCGTTTTCGAGTTTCCCCTCCTGCACCATCTTGGGGATTTCCTCGATCGGCACCATCTGCCCGTCCAGCACCGGAAAAATTTCCGGCAGGGCCACCGCGCCCACTTGCATGCGTCCCAGTGCGAACTGCTCGCGCGCGATGCGCCGCGTGAAGTCGTCCATCAATTCTTTTTCGCGGACCGTGAAACGCTCCACAATTCTTGTCTTCTGCCGCTGAAATGGCTCGCCCTCGAATACCTGCGGAATTCGCCGCCGTAGAAAGTCGATGCCGGACTCGACCTCTTTCTTGAACGCATTGGCTTGCCCCCGCGCCAGCGTCAACAGCCGCGGCCGGTCCGCGTTCTTGAAATTGTTCACATAGCAGCGGTCTGGAGCCGGCTCGGTCGCCGGATGCATCTCCTCGATCATCCGGCCGATCATTCCGCCGCGGCTCGACCCCGAAAGCCCGCATACAAACAGGTTGTACCCGGAAGCGGTGAGTTCCACCCCCATGCGCAACGCCCGCAGCGCTCGTTCCTGCCCAAAATCGCCGGAGATCGGCTCAATCTCAGCCGTGGTTTCAAACGGTATGCTCGCGGGATCGCAACGCCACCTCAGCTTTTGCGGTGGCAGACAGGCGTGATTGGGAATGGTGCTCTTGGTGGCCATTACGATTTTATTGGATGCAGCTAAAGAGGCTTACTCTAGCACGGCGGCCTTCTTTTGTTCAGCCGCTTCACTCAGCTTCGTTTCGAAGCGCGTACGGGGCACGTATACCTGTAGCAGCGTGCCGGCCATGGCGATCACGATAGGGCCCAGCACCACGCCCAGCAGTCCGAATACTTCGATGCCGCCCAGCACGCCGATGAACACCAGCAGCATATTCATTTCCGCCCGGCCGCTGATGATGTACGGGCGGATGAAACTATCAATCGTTCCGATCACCGTGCTGCACACCACCGCCAGCACGATACCGGCCACCACGTGGCCGCCTAGCAGCAGGCTCAGCGCCAGCGGAACCCAGATCAGTGCGGTGCCGATCATGGGAATAAACGAGAAGAAACCCATCAGCACTCCCCAGAAGATCGGGGCATCGATTCCCGTCAATGCGAATGTCAGCGCTCCAATCGAGCCGTGCATCACTGCTGCCGCCAGCGTGGAAAAGACTGTGGCGAACACTAGGCTGTGCGTATCGTCCATCACCCGATCCCGCTGCTCTTCCTCGAATGGCAGCCGGTTCCGGATGCGCATCACGATGGTCGCGCCGTCACGGTAGAAGTAGTACATGGCGAAAATTGTGAAGGTCATATCCAGGACGAACGTCGCAGTGTTCTTCAGAATGGACCCGGCTTTTCCCGCCACCCACCCTGCCGCCTGCTCCGCATAGTTGTGGGCCACTGTGCCGAAATCGGAGGGAATAAGCGCGGGGAATCGATGCTGTAAATCACTCCATAGCCGGTTTACCCACGCATATCGCCCCAGTTCCACCCCGAGCTGCACCGTGTGCACTGCGTTCACCGCCTGCTTTACGAACGCGCTAAGCACCAGTGTCATCGGTACGATCAGCAGCAACGTCACTCCTGCGGTTGTGAGCAGCGCTGCCGTCCCTGGCCGGAATCGCCGCGTCACACGCTTGTACATCGGAAAGGTCAGAACCACCAGAATCGCCGCCCATGCCAGCGGCTCCAGAAACGGTTCGAAGATCCGGTAG
This sequence comes from Candidatus Acidiferrales bacterium, assembly GCA_035551975.1. Lineage (GTDB taxonomy): Bacteria > Acidobacteriota > Terriglobia > Acidiferrales > UBA7541 > Palsa-295. The sequence goes on from DASZMG010000061.1 coordinate 34,111, forward strand.
GCCAGATATGCCAGCACCGCTACGGTGCTGTAGAACAGCACGACGCCGATACGCTCGCGTCTTGTAGTTGCGTCGACTGTCACTGGAATCTCGTTTGCGGCAAGTGTTTCAACGTTTGGCGTCTCCGGCGGGCTGAACCCCTCGCCGCGGGCGGCGCGTCGCCCGGAAGCAGCGAATGCTATACTCCGGGCAGCTTCTTCGAGATTACTTCATGCCGGACGCGCTCTGCAAACATCAACGAAAGCGCTTGATAGCGAAGGATGACGATTCGCAATATTGGGAGTGTCTTGATTGCAGCGAAATACTGGAAGCCGCCGAACTGATGCCCGAACCGGTCCCCGAACCGGTCGATGAACGCGTCAATGAACACGTCAATGAACGTGTGAATGACCGGCCCACTGAGCCCCCGTCGGCGCAGCCAGCCGAATCACTCAGCGCCTCGCAGAAACCGCCTGGCTTCGACGAATCCCTCTCCGACGCCTGAGCCTTATAGCGTCCTGGGAATCACTGCGGATTCGGTCCTTCGGTAACTTGCACCAGATCATTCGAACGCAGCCATCTTCCGAAAGCGTTCTTCACCTGATCCGCATTCAGCTCCACATAATGGTGTGCCGCAATCTCCGGTTCGTCCAGTGGCAAGCCGATGGTTGCTCGCGACACCAGTCCGCCTGCGATGCTGTCCACGCTCGCCTCGCCCAGCGGAATCTGCCGCAGCAGCATGGCTTTCGCTCGCCGCAGTTCGTCGGCTGACACTGCATCATTTTGCATGGCCTTCAGATCGCGTTCCACTACCGCCCGTGCTTTGCCCACATTCTGCGGATCGCAGGCATAATTCACCCGGTACACGGACCGCGTCTTCCCGATCCCGAACGACGACGACACGAAATACACCAGCCCCGAATTTTCCCGCAAGTCCTGGTAAAGCCGCGTCGCATAAAATCCGCCGCCTAGCACATGATTCCCGAGTTCCAGCGCGTAGTAGTCCGGATCGAACCGGTTCACGCCGAGCGTTTCCGCCAGCGTGACGTTCACTTGCACCCGGCTCTTGTCCGGCACCGCGGTAACCTCCGGCGAATTTGCGGGTACAGGGGGAAGATCTGTCTGCGGCGCAGGCCCGCTCGCTTTCCACTCCCCAAAATATTTTTCCACGGCCGCTTGCGCTTGCTCCGGCGTGACGTCTCCAATAACCGTGATCACCGTCAGATCCGGACGGAAAACCTTCGCATAGTAATCCTTTACGTCCGGGATCGTCAGCGACTTCACAGACGCCGGCGTCGCTTCGCGCTGTTGCGGATCGTTTTTGGGATAGAGCGCCGTGGTCAACGCTTTCGTCGCCAGGTAACTCGGACTCTGCAGTTGTCCGGCGACCGATTCCGCCGTCTGCTGCTGCACTACTTTGAAAGCGTCCTCCGGCAGCGCAGGATGCAACACATTATCCGCAAGCAACTGCATGCCGCGGTCGAAATGGTCGCTTAACACGCTGATGGTAAAGTCTGTCCCGGCCGATTCGTTCGCGCCAATGTCGTCCAGCGCTTTCTGAAACGCGATGCGGTCAAGGTCCTGCGTTCCGTAGGGGAAAAGTTGGTCCACCACCGTGCTCACGCCCTCTTGCCCCTTGGGTGACTCGAGATCGGCATTGTTCTTGATGTGTCCCAGCACCGTCACCGACTTGCTGATCGATTCCGGCTGCACGATGAGCTTGATGCCGTTCGACAGCGTTGTGACCGTCGGGTGAATGGTCAACTCCGGAATGTCGATCCGCATCACCGCCTGCTCCGCCCAGGAGGGCAGCGTTACGGGGCCGCTCGGCGCCACCGCCGGTGATTCCGCTCCGCCGAACGACTTCGAAGAAGTCGGTTTGCCCGACGGTTGAGGCGTCAGCACCGCGACGATCGCGTTCGCTTGCGTCAGATATTTTTTCGCCACGTGGTCCACATCCGCAGCCGTCACCTTCTCAATCGCGCGAATGTCGTCTTCCGGCGACTGTCTTCCCTCTACCGCGAGCGCGTTCGACCATTCCATGGCCAGCCCGGAAATCGAATTTTTCTGGAACTCTTCATCGGCCAGTTCGTGCCGCTTTTCGGCCTCCACCAAGTCGGCCGGCACACCATTCTTCACGTCATCCGCAAGCACCTGCTGAATCTCCTGAATCAGCGCCTGTCCGTTTCCGCCCTGGGGATACGCAGCCATGGCATAAGCAACACTCGCCTGCGGCAGCCCGCTCAGCGAGAATCCGGCATCAAGCGCTTTGCCCGCGGGCACCAGAGCGTACAAACTGCCGCGCTGGCTGCTCAGTACGTCGCCCAGAATATCCGCCGCCGCGTAGTCGGGACTGTCATAGCCCGGCATACGGAAAGAAACGACCGCCAGCCCGTAGGGCAGGTCGGTCTGCATATCGAGTGTTTGCGTCGAGACGCTGGCCAGTTTCACCGGCGGGCGTGGCGGAATCTTTTTCTCCGGTATGTCGCCAAAAAGGCTTTGCACTTCGCTCAGGGTTTTCTGCGGATCCACATTTCCCACGATCACTAAAATGGCGTTATTCGGCGCGTACCATTGGTTATGGAAATCCGCTAGCATCGTACCGGTGGTCTTGTCGAACGAAGGCCGTGATCCCAGCGCGTCATGTTCATACGGAGTGCCGCGGAACATCGCCGTCAGCAACTTCGTGTAAAACACATATTCGGGATTCGACAAATCCTGCGCCACTTCCTGCTCGATGGCCCCGCGTTCCTGGTCCCATAGTTTGTCCGTATCGAGCACCCCACGCATGCGCAAGTTCTCGATGTGCAGCGCCACATCCAAGTCCTCCGCGGGGACGGTGAAAAAATACTGCGTCACCGTTTGCTGCGTATCCGCGTCAAAATCGCCGCCCATAGCAGCGGAAATGTTCGCCAACTGGCCCGCGGTCAGGTCAGGGCTTCCGCGAAACATCATGTGTTCCTGCGCGTGCGCCATTCCCGGGAATCCCGCGGGCGCTTCATCCGATCCCACCAGGTAATTCATCACCGTAGTTGCCACCGGCGCCAATTTGTCGCGCACGATCACCACGCGAAGCCCGTTCTTCAGCGTCTGGCGGGTCACCGCTTCGGATTCGCCCGCGCTTTTGTCCGCTGAATTCTGCACCGCGTTCGCACCAGACTGTGGCGCCCGCGCTCGCGCTCTTGCCGTATAACTCCCCGCCACTCCAAATATCATCACTGCCGCTGCCACCAGCAGCCCGAGAATGTGCTTTATCCCTGCTCGCATGTACTTCCTCCAAATCTATTTAGACGTTCATTCGCGCTGGTCTATTTAGACGTTCATTCGCGCTGGATGGACACGCCTTTATTCGCCGCCACATTTGAATCTACTCTGAATGGAACGGACTTTTGCCTCATCAGGTTTTTTTCGAAAGCCGTTTGCGGGATTTTCCTGCTCGCCGTACAGGAAAAGTGCTGTTCGAATGCAACGGATGCCCCAGGTCAGCCGGAGAGAAATCTTGGCCCTCAAACCTGCTCCTGCGTCTTCGCAGAACCGCGCCGAAACCGAAGAAGTTGCGAGTTGTGCGGTGATAGAAGTAAAATGGGTGGGCAGAAGGTCGTTGGTTTTCACGCCAGTCGTACACTCAGTTGGGAGATGGTGAAATTGGTATCACACATGCCTCTGGAGCATGTTTTCTAGGTTCGAGTCCTAGTCTCCCAGCCAATTCTCGCTTCACCTAGATAATAGATAAAGTGCGACTGTTCATGGCGCTCGGCCTAAGGGTAGACGAAAGCGGGTCCGTCAAAAGCAGGCGCGGCTTGCTCGTCGGCTGCTCAAATCGGCAAGGACTGCGCCGCTCACCTTAAGGCACCTTACCGAACCGTCGCGCACGGTGATCTGCTTTGCAACCAAATGGGTTTGCCCTCTTTCTCCGACACGAATCGTTGTTCCTCGTAGCGATTCACAAAACTTCCTTCGCTCAACAGGGTTATCACTAGGCGAAAGCTGCGAAACCTTCCAGTGGCTTCCCGCTTCCATCCGGTTAACAATCAATGCCTAGCCGTCGCGATCGGGGGATCGAGACCTATGGCTACCCTCTCGACAACTTGTAATGCACCATCTTGCGCGCATCCGGGCTGTGTCTGTTTCGAGGGTCACGAGCTTTGCCGCGCCCATTTCATCGCCAGTTGCTACAACCGTCTCGAGGAATATGGTCTGCAACTCGGCAAGAATGACCACTGGCAAATGGTCTCTTCGGAGAACTTTGTCGACATCCTCTCCGAAATCATCGATCAAGCCACGACGCTCGGCCTTGAATCGCCGGATCTGGACGGCATCCAGCAGGCGCAACTCCTGGATATTCTTTTCACCGCCGGCAATCTATTAAAGAATCTGCGCCGCAGCATTCGCCGGTACCTTTCCGTTCCCTTGAAACTCAGCTACGAAGTCAGCGGCCATCAATGGACGGAGGAAAGCAACACGCTCGAAGTCAGCCAGCACGGCGCTTCCATCGAATGTCGCATCCCCATTTCCAAGGGCGAAATTATGACCGTCGAACGCATCGACAATCATCGCAGCGCCAAGGCCAAGGTGCGCTGGCACCGGCGCAAACCGGACGGTTCGCAGATGCTCGGCATCGAATTGCTCGATTCTGGCGATTTTTGGGATTTCGGCAAAAGCTGAACGGACGGCCGCAGCAGGCGGGAAAACCTCTGCGTTGCCTGTCTCATCACATCGTGGTTCCCGGAAACTCAATTCTGTTAGCGCAGTCGTTGATTGTTCTAGAATTTCAGTAATGTCGCGTCGATACACCCCCGGCCTGTTCTCCCGGCGAGACCTTTTGAAATCTCTCGCGTTGGCTGGGATTTCCGCGCCTCTCGGCCTTCTCCCCTCGCGCGCCTGGGGGCAAAACAGCGGCAACTGGCTCCCGCAGCAGGATTCTTCCAGCCTCACCATTCAGGCACCGCCATCGACGCCCGCCCCGACGCGCTATAATCTGACTCCCAGCGACGACGCCTTCCTCGAAGATCTCGAGCACGCCAACTTTCTATATTTCTGGGAGCAGGCCAATCCCGATACCGGCCTGGTGAAGGACCGCTGCAACGTCCGCGCCACGGACAACAAGACTCTCGGCAGCATTGCCGCCACCGGCTTCGGACTCACCGCGCTGTGCATCGGCGAGAAGCGCGGCTATATTTCCGGCGCTCAGGCCCGCGAACGCGCGCTCAATACGCTGCGTTTTCTCTGGAAAAAGCTGCACAACCAGCGCGGATTTTTCTATCACTGGGCCAACATCAACACCGGCGAGCGCGTTTGGGAATCGGAGATTTCCTCCATCGATACGGCCATCCTGCTTTGCGGCGTTCTCTTGTGCCGCGCCCACTTCGCCCATTCTGAAATCGAGGATCTGGCCCAGGAAGTTTTCAACCGCGTGAACTGGCAGTGGCTTTCCGAAGATACGCCCATTCTTCCCCACGGATGGGCGCCCGAAACCGGTTTTCTTCGCTATCGCTGGGACAGCTACAGCGAGCTCATGATGCTCTATCTGCTTGGCCTGGGCTCGTCCACCTACCCTCTGCCTCCCGATTCCTGGGACGCCTGGAAGCGCTCTGTCTTTGAATATGATGGCATCAAGTACATTGGCTCGTTCGCGCCCATCTTCGTCCATCAATACTCGCAGGCCTGGTTTGATTTCCGCTGCAAGCGCGATAAATATGCCGACTATTTCGAGAATTCCGTCCTGGCTACCGAAGCGCACATGCGCTTCTGCATCGATCTCGGCCGCCAGTTTCCCGATTACAGCCAGGATTTATGGGGCATCACCGCTTCCGATTCGGTTCACGGCTACGAAATTTGGGGCGGCCCTCCGAAAACAGGGAATATCGATGGTACCGTCGCGCCCTGCGCCTCAGCCGGCTCGCTGCCTTTTCTTCCGCAGGACGTCATGCGTGTGCTCCGCACCATCCAATTCCGCTATGGCACTGGAACCTGGAGCCGCTACGGTTTCGTCGATGCCTTCAATCCGCTGATCAACTGGTATGACAGCGACATCGTCGGCATCGACACCGGAATCACCATGGTCATGGCCGAAAACGCGCGTACCGCCTTCGTGTGGGACACCTTCATGAAGAATCCGGAAGCGCAGCGCGGCATGTTGCGCGCCGGTTTTGAAATGTATGATCCCACCAACCCGCAGGAAACGGCTCCCACTCCGCCCACTCCGCTCAACGCCGCCGGCCTAGCGAACGGCAATCATCACCGCACTACCAGCAAAGCCAATCCCTGAGCGGGGATCGTTAAGCTCATCGATCCATTCTGCAATCGCATCTTTTCCGGCGCAGGCAGTTCTGCTGCTTTGCGCAGGTCCTCGATTTGGCTGGGCGTCGGAAATTTCGGGCGCCCCATCTCTTCGTATTTAGGCAGCGGCGAGCCGTGCGTCGCGTCCACCCGATACACTTCCACGCGCCTGTTTCCGCCAATGCCTTTTAGCGAAAGCGTCACCGTTTTCGTTTCGCCTTTCTCCTCCGGCAGAAACAGATTCCACAGCGCGATGACGGTGTGCCCATCCACGTCGCGCGTCACCAGCGCATCCTTTGAGGCCGTTTCAATGCGGCTGTCGCCCAGCATGTGCAGCACTTTAAAAGCGTTGAACGCCGGCTTGGGAATATCGTCTTCGGCGATGGCGCCATAGCCCCCGTAGAACGGTTCTTTCACCACGCCCTGCTCCTCGAATACATCCGAGAACGTCCAATAGCTCAGAATTTGCACCATCCCATCGCACTGCCGGATGGTGTCCGCCAGCCACGGCGCCATGAACGGCGCATCGGTCACATCCGGCTCGTTCTTGTAGCTCGCGTTGTATTCGCTGAAAAACAACGGCAGGTCCGGGCGCGCCGAAGCTTTGATCTGGTCGTGAACTTTCGCCACTGCCCGGCACACCATCTGCGTTCGCGGAATATTTTCCTCGGTCCCGAAAACATCCTTCGCGGAATCGTTCCCGTAAACGTGCGTCGACACAAAATCCGCCGGCACATTTTTCTCCATCACGTGCTTGATGAACCGGTCAACCCACGCTGCCTGCGCCGTCGCCGGTCCTCCTACGCGCAGGCGCGGATTCACCGCTTTAATCGCGCGCGCCGTCACGTCGTAAAGCTGGTAGTAAGTCTCTTCCTTGGGATTGCCGGCCCAGAAATCCAGATTCGGCTCGTTCCACACCTCGAAATACCACTGTGAAACTTCGTCAATCCCGTACCGCGCCACCAGGTGTTTCGTGAACGCTGTGATCATGTCCGCCCACTTATTCCAATCCTTCGGCGGCGCCACGATCGGGTGATACCAGAACGCCTGCTCAGTCGGTTGCGCGGCCAACCTTCGCGGCATAAAGCTTAATTCCACGAACGGCCGCACGCCTTTCTCCAGCAGACCGTCGTAGATCTGATCTGCATAGGAAAAATTGTAGACCGGCTTTCCGCTGGCGTCCTCGTCGTACAAGCCCACATCCTCGTCGAAAATCGCATGGAACCGGATGTAATGAAAATCCGTGGCCAGCTTCATCTCACTCACGTCCTGGCGGTACTCGTCGCGCATCGCCAGCACCGCGCGTCCCGATCCGAACATCTCTTCCCAAAAATGAGGAAAGCGCCGCGCCGGCGCGTTCAAATCCACCTGAATATTTTCGTTCGTCGCGGCCGCGGGCCCTTGCGCCGGCAGCGGAATCGCACCCCATAGAATCGCCAGCGCCACCAACGCTTGCGCCATTCGCCCCTTCGATTTTCTCGTCGTCTTTTTCATTGCGGACTCACGGCACTCCCTCACTGCAACAATTCCGTTTTAGGCGCTCACATTCTCGAATGCAACATCTAGTTGCCTTCATTGCGTTAAGTGCCGTTGTTGAATATGAAAGCAACACCTCATCGAAAGTCCGCTGCAACGAAATTCGCGTGAAATCATTTACGTTTGGCTCCGCATGATTTCCACATTTCCGAGATTTCCACATCGAAAACTCGTTCTGGTACCGTTGACCCAAAATCCCTTCAGCGTTACAAACGTGTTGTCGAGACGATCTAAGCGATCTGATCTTGGGCAGCGCGCCAAGCGCAAGCTTGACGGGTTACGCGGGATCCAGGCGTACAGAGTGTTTCGGCGTGTCGCGAAAAGAAAGCAGCTTTCGCGGTTAGCGCCAGCAGGGTTCGTTCCGGTGTTGGCGTTGCGTCGTCTGGCTGGGCCAAAACTTGGCGAGCAGCGCAACGCGAACAACCGAAGGGACCTGGCAAGTGCTTCTCGCGGCCGGCTGGCCCCGGTAAAACGGGAGAACGCCAGGCACACTGCTGTGCTTTCGTGGCGAAGGAGAGGGGCGAGCAATCGCCCCTTTTCTTTTTTAGTACACCCTTCTGGAGGTCCTAAGCCTTTCTCTTCTGCCCGCCCGCAGACCGTGCGCAACTGTGTTATCGTTTTTCCTCACGATTATTCTTCAATGTGAATTGGCGCAAGCGAAAGCTAAGCGCGAGGGTGCCTTCGAGTGGCGGAAAAAAACATTTTGGTGGGGATAATTCCGGAAGTGGTAGTGCTGGATTCAGGCGATCAAGCTGTGTGGTATTCCAACGCGGGTAACCTTAAGATCGAATTCGATCCCCAGCGTTCCCCTTTTTCTTCGAACATCTTCCAATCGCCGCCAGGCGTCCGTCTCTCCAGCGGCCCCGCCCGACCCGGACTCAACCCCGGCTCCTTCAAATATCGGCTGTTCCTCAACGATGTGTTCATGGCCCAGGGTGAAGTGCAAATCCGCGCCAAAGAACGCTGACGGCGAAGCCTCGAAATACTTATCGGCGGGGCAAACTGTTCGACATGCTTCTCTCTTGCGCGATTTAATTCTGAACTCTCACGCGCTTCTGCTGATCAGCGGAGATTACAGGAGGGTTATTACGCCAAATTTAAAAGCGTGCTGGAGTTAAGATGATGGCGAGTTAAAAGCGATGTGTCCTGCCGGTTCCGCCGTTACTCTTTTCGACCAGAGCTGCTTCGTTTGTCAGCCATTCTGCGGAGTGCTCAGCTTTTCCTGCGTTTTGGTGCCGCACCGAGAAGTCCGCAACCAGCGGCAAATGGTCAGACGCTGCAATCGCCGTGTCGCTCCGATGCACCGCCAGGTTCTCAAGTTTCAAGCTTCGGTCGAAGTAGATGTAGTCCAGGTTCAGCAGTGGCAGCGGGCCCGGATAACTTCCTTCGCCGCTCAGCGTCGGCTTGGTTCCTGCGCATTGAAAGTGCGACCCGAACAACCGCGACGCCAATCCCTTTGTCCACTCGTTGAAATCTCCCAGCACAATCTTCATGCCGGTCAAGCCCTCGTGACACACGATCTGCCTGTCGAATATATTCCGTGCCTGCCGTCGGCGCTCGAAAAACAACGGACCCAGGTGCACGTTGAACAGGTGCAGCAGCTCGCCATGCGGCAAATGAACGT
>DASZMG010000062.1:0-38180 GCA_035551975.1 Candidatus Acidiferrales bacterium
GAAATGCCGATCATAAAGCACATTACTTTCTTTCGTGCTAAAGGGTACCGATTTTGGAAACGTCAAGCGACGGAAATCAAGGACCTTGTGTTGCAGTTTTCGGATCCGGTCTTTACGGCTGCGGTAGGGAAACATGGCGAACAAATGTTCGACGCGGCCCTTCCAGCCTTCGGATTTATGCCAACCGGACGAAAAGTCCGCTCACATGGCGGCAAAACGTGGAATGAATCAGGTCACGATCTAGACCGGGTATTTGAACGAGATGGAATTTCTTATGGCGTGGAAATAAAGAATACCCTCAAATATATTCCTCGCGAAGAATTCTCAGTCAAGCTGAAGATGTGCGAGTTTTTGGGCTTGCGCCCACTATTCATCGTGCGGTATGCCCCGAAGAGCTACAACTTCGAGGTGTACCAACAAGGGGGTTTCACTCTTATATTTAAGTATCAGTTCTATCCCTTCGGCCAGAAGGCTTTTGCTGACAAGGTGAGAGAGAGGTTGCGACTTCCTACGGATTCACCTTCGCGCATTGAGGACGGTACGATCCAACGTCTTCTCAATTGGCACACGTCTAGGTTGCGTGGCGTCGAAGGACGGGAAAAGGGCACTCAATGATGTGAATATTCATTCGAATTCACAATGTGATGGGAGTAAGTCCCCTGTTATTAAGGTCATGCTGGTTGTCCCTATGAATACATGAATCGCTATTGGTTTTGTAGGCGGTGGGCGGTATGGGCTCTCTGTTAGAATGCATTTTCTAGCGAACTAGGCATGATTTCACTTTTTGGCCCACCCGAACCCACACTTCTCGAGAAGCTGAAGCAGTCCGTCAGCAAGACCAAGACGGAGCTTGCGGCCAAGGTCGAGCAGATTCTTACCGGCGACCGCCCGGTCGACCCGGAGCTGCTGAAACAGCTTGAATCGGCGCTGCTCAGCGCGGACATCGGCGTTACCACCACCAAAGAAGTGCTCGCCTCTCTTCGTCAACAGGTAAACGAACACAAGCTCGAAGGCGCTTCTTCGCTCAAGGGCGAGCTGAAAACACAGATCACCAAAATTCTCACGGCGCAAATTCCCTCGCCTAACGGCAAAGCGGACATAGCCACGCGCGTCCTGTTCGTGGTTGGCGTGAACGGCACCGGAAAAACCACCACCATCGGCAAGCTGGCCAACCGGCTGAAAAAAGAGGGGGGCAGCGTGGTGCTCTGCGCCGCAGACACATTTCGCGCGGCGGCCATCGAGCAATTGGAAGTTTGGGGAAAGCGCTCGGGCGTTGAGGTGATCAAGCAGAAATCGGGAGCCGATCCCTCAGCCGTGATCTTCGACGCGCTGAGCGCGGCCAAGTCGCGCGGCGTCGATATGGTCATCGTCGATACGGCCGGCCGCCTGCACACCAAATCGAACCTGATGGCTGAGTTGGAAAAGATGAAGCGCACCGCGGCCAAAGTGATTCCCGGAGCGCCGCATGAAGTTTTATTGGTGCTTGACGCTACCACCGGGCAGAACGGCTTGAACCAGGCGCGCGAATTCTGGAGCCATGCCGGGGTCACGGGAATTGTGCTCACCAAGCTTGACGGCACGGCGAAGGGCGGCATTGTAGTGGCTATCGCGCGCGAGCTGAACCTTCCTATTCGCTTTGTGGGGACGGGCGAGCAAATCGACGATTTAGTGCCCTTCGATGCACAAACCTACGTTAATTCACTCTTCGACTGAAATTACCGCGGACGACAGCGCCTGGATGCTGGAAGCGCTGGCTCTGGCGCGGCAAGGCACTGCATTGGCACATCCGAATCCGATGGTCGGCGCGATTGCAGTGCGCGACGGCGAAATCGTCGGGCGCGGCTCACACATTTACGACCAGCGCGACCACGCGGAAATCGTTGCGTTGCGCGAGGCCGGTGAACGCGCGCGCGGCGCTACGCTCTATCTGAATCTCGAGCCGTGCTGCCACATCGGACGCACCGGGCCATGCACAAAGGCGATCATCGCCGCGGGCATAGCGCGCGTGGTCGCAGCCATGGAGGATCCCAATCCGCAGGTTGCCGGAAAAGGATTTGATGAATTGCGCGCGGCAGGCGTGCAAGTTGAGTGCGGCATTGAAGAAGATGAAGCCATGCAGCTCAACGAAGATTTCGCCTCGTGGATTCGCACCGGAAAACCGCTGGTGACGCTGAAAGCCGCGCTCACATTGGACGGAAAGATTGCTGCGCGGCCCGGCGAAGAAACCGCGATTACCGGTCCGGCGGCGCGCGCAGAGGTGCAACGCATGCGCCACGCCGCGGATGCGGTGCTCACTGGCATGGGCACGGTGCTCGCCGATGATCCCCTATTGACTGATCGCACCGGTTCGGTACGCAGAAAGCCGCTTCTGCGCGTGGTAGTTGATTCGCAGTTGCGCTTGCCGCTTGCTTCGCAACTGGTGCAAACCGCAAAGAACGATGTGATGGTTTTCACCACGCAAAGGAGCGCAGCGGCTAAGCAAGCCGAGCTGGAACGTGCCGGCGTGGAAGTGGCACGAGTTGCCGCCAGCGGCCCGCGCGTGGATCTCGGCGAAATCATCCGGGAGCTGGGCAAGCGCCAAATCCTGAACCTGATGATGGAAGCTGGGCCGGAGCTGAATGGCGCCGCAATCGCCACCGGGATTGTCGACAAAATGGTTTTATTCTATGCGTCCAAAATCATGGGCAAGGCCGGCGTGCCGCTGGCGCACGTCCCGGATGACTGGTTCGCGAAAGGGCCCACGCTCTCGCGCTTGACTCTGCACGGATTCGGCAAAGATTTCGCCGTCGAAGGATATTTTCGCGATGTTTACGGGGATCATCGAACAAGCCGGGAAAATTGAATCACTCGAGCGTGACGCAAACGGCGGCCGCCTGCGCGTGAGCCTGGCCGGGGTACCGGCAATTGCTCCGGAAATCGCCGTCGAAATGAAACTCGGCGACAGCATCGCGGTGAACGGCTGCTGCCTCACCGTGGTCGAATTCGACTCCGCGCATTTTTCCGCCGATCTTTCGCTTGAAACGCTGCAGCGCACTTCCTTCGGCGAGAAACAATCCGGTGATCTCGTGAATCTCGAGCGTCCGCTGGCCGCGGGCGCGCGCCTCGGCGGCCATTTTGTGCAAGGGCACGTCGACGGCACCGCCAACGTAACCGAGTTGACGCAACAGGGCGAGAACTGGTGGCTTTCCTTGCGTCTGCCGGAGAACCTGCGCGGCTACGTCGCCGAAAAGGGATCCATCGCAATCGACGGCATCAGCCTCACGGTCGCGCGCTGGCAGAACGGCGTCGCCAGCATCGCCGTGATTCCCTACACCTACGCGCACACGAACGTGCAGTCGATGAAAATGGGCAGCCAGGTGAACATCGAATGCGACATTCTCGCGAAATACATGGAAAGCCTGCTGGCAGCGCGCAGCACGAAGGAAACGCCGAGCTCGCGACTCACCGTGGACCGGCTGGTCGAACAGGGTTTCTGACCTTTTCGCAGGACACATCGAAGAGAGATCCCTCGTCGCGAAGAAGGCCACGTCGCTCGGGATGACCGATAAAACCAAGGTCTAGCGAATACCGACAGACGCGCTCGCTTGCTGCCTCGCCTTGGCCCGCGCCCCGCGCATGTAAAGAATCAAACCAAACGCCACCGAAATTACGATGCAGGCGGTCAGCTCGATTTCAAAGAGCCATTTGTTCGTCGCTTCTCCCGGCGGAATAAATGACAGCACAATTCCCGCCAGTACTACCAGAAATCCCAGCGATCCCGCCAGCCACACGCCCGCCTTTCCTCCCGGAATCAGCACCGCATGCGGATTCGTCTTGCGATCCTTGCGATACGCGAGCTTGATGGCCGCGGCGTACATGTACATCAGCGGAATAAAATAGATCGCCGTCGTCGCGTCCACCAGAATCTGGTACGCGCCATTCACGCTCTGGTTGATTTGCGTGAGCAGCAGCACGATGGCCGAAAATCCCGCCTGCACCAGAATCGCCACGTACGGCGTTTTCCAGCGCGGATGTAGCTCGGCGAAGATCGGCGGCAAGTAGCTATCGATGCCGACCGCAAAGGGAACGCGCGCCGTGCCTGCTACCGTGGTGCCCACTCCTCCGGCGTTCCCCACCGTAACCAGCAGCGCCGCCAGCACACCCAGAATACCTACGCGCAGCAAGCCCGAGCCCGAGGTAATCGCCTGGAACATCCCGCTCTTCGGATCCACCTGTGCGGCCGGAATCAGAATCAGCACTCCCACTGTGGCAACGATGTACATGGCGGCAATCGAAAATCCCGAAGCAAACGTGGCACGCGGAATCGTGCGATGCGGATCGTGAATCTCCTCGCTCATGAACGCGGCCATTTCCAGCCCGGTAAACGCGAACGCAAGCTGCGGCCAGAAATTCACTGTGTCCCAATTCCAATGCGGTGCCAGCGTGGACCAGGTGAACTGCGCCGCCGAACCATGCCGCAGCCACACCACGAATGCGACCAGTACCAGGATCACCATCGGCAAATAGGTTCCCACACCGCCGGCGTTCTGCAGCCACTTGCCGATATTCAGGCCCACAATGTTCAGAACAACCGCGACGCCCAGCAGAATGAACGAGCCCGTCAGCAGAAAGGTGCGATTTTCGGCCAATTCCGCGCCGCGCGCGCCCACCACGTAAGCGCTCATCGCCGTGCTGGCTACCAGCAGCGCGGGAAAGTAGAAGACGCTGTATATCCAATAGGTCCATCCCGCAACAAAGCCGTGAAAATCGCCGAACGCGTCGCGCGCCCACGCGTACAAGCCACCTTCCTCAGGGAATCGCGACGAGAGTTCGATCACTACCAGCGCCGTCGGCAGGAAAAATCCCAGCGCCGCAATCATCCAAAGAACGATAGATGAAGGCCCGTTGTGCGCCGCAGCGGCCACCCAGCGTGGCCCCAGCACTGCCGCCACATTGAACAGCAGCACGTCCCAAAATCCCATCACGCGCCGAAGCTGCGATTTAGGACCGGGCGAAGAGGGCGCGCTCACGCCGAGGCGTCCAGCGCCGGAATCATTTCATCTTCGAGCAGGAACAATTTCAAGAACGGATCGGTGGATTTTTCAAGCTCGGCCCAGGTGCCGAAGAACGAAACTCGGCCATCCTGCAGGAAGATCACGCGGTCAGCGAGTTTCTTCCCCAGGTGCGTGTCGTGGGTAACCACAATCGAAGTCTTACGGAATTTTTCCTTGAGCTTCAGGATCAGGTTGCTCACGTGCCCAGCCATCAGTGGATCGACCATCGTGGTCGGCTCATCATACAGAATGCCGTCAGGGTCTTCCGCCAACGCGCGCGCGATGGCCACTGCGCGCTTCGTGCCGGTGCTCAGGTCTGCCGGCAGGCGATCGGCAAATTGAGACACTTCCAGCATTTCCAGCAGTTCGTTTACGCGCCGGTCAATCTCTTCGTCAGATAGTCGCGTTTCCCCCGCCGTCAGCGGAAACGCGACATTTTCGGCGACGGTCAGCGAATCAAACAGTGCCCCGGACTGGAAGACCATGGTGACGCGCCGCCGGATCGCCGCGAATTCCGCCTCGGTGTAGTTGGTAACGTCCTTGCCCGCGACGATGATCTGCCCCTCGTCGGGCTGCAGAAAGCCGAGCAGCAGCTTCAGCGACACCGACTTGCCCACGCCGCTGCGCCCCATGATCACCGCGGTTTCGCCGTGCTCGACGTGGAAGCTCACGTCTTTCAGCACCGGGTGATCGTCAAAAGACTTCGAGACGTGGCGGAATTCCAGGTAGTGGTCAGGCATATCGGCGAAATTCTTGAATGTGCATTCTTCCCTAGACTAGCCTAACCTAGCCGCCTCTTCGCTTCCTCGTAATCCGCCGGCGAGTTCACGTTCTTGAACAGGCACCCGGACGCATCGAACGCCTGCCACTCGGCCGGTTGAATCGTATCCAACTGGAGAGACCGCAAAACTTCGGTGACTTTTCTCATCCCCCTCCCCAACGCTGCGCGAAGCGCCGCTTCACTGCGCCTATGATACATCGCGCAGAGCGGCTCCAGCCGGCCGTTGTTTTCCACCAGCACCACATCCGCGGCAGATGCCTGCGCGCGACCAATCAGAAATTCGAGCCAGGCGCGCGTCAGGTATGGCATATCGCACGCCACGATCAAATTCCACTCGGCGTCCGTCACGCGCAGCGCAGTCGCAATACCTCCCAAAGGGCCCGCGTCAGGCCAGTCATCCGAAACGAATGCGCAATCCGCGAAGCCCTCTCTCTTTGCACCGACGACTACGGCGTCGGCGCCGGTTGCCGCCCGAACCAAAGACGCTGCCCGCTGAAGCAGCGGCTGCCCATTGAGCGCGAGCAGCGCTTTGTCTTGCCCCATGCGGCTGCTCTTGCCTCCCGCCAGCACGAACCCCGCGATATCTTTTTTCCCCGCTTTGTGGATAAGTGCGCCCCGGCTCATATATGTTGTATGTTACTGTTTCTATTACTGTTAATGAATTACAGCAAAACATTCCAAGCAAATGGTTGAGCCCACCTCTATCAGCTTTTTAACTTGACATCATCCACCCCCCTGATATATTAGCACTCGCTTGCGAGGAGTGCTAAACTCGCACTTCTCAGCCCAAGCAAACTGCACATCCTATCGGAGGAATCGCGCAAATGGCTGTAAATATCACACCGCTACACGACCGCGTATTGGTCCGGCGGACCGAAGAGAAGGAAAGCGTAAAGGGCGGCATCATCATTCCCGATTCTGCCAAAGAGAAACCGCAAGAGGGCGAAGTCGTCGCCGTTGGCGGCGGCCGTCGCGAAAAGGGCGAACTCATCCCGCTCGACGTTAAGGCCGGCGATCGCATCCTGTTCGGCAAATACAGCGGCAACGATATCAAAATCGACGACGAGGAATTTCTGATTCTCAAGGAAGACGAGATTCTCGCCAAGATCGGCACCTCCGCCAAAGCAGCCGGCGGCAAAAAGTAACCGTCCGGTGGGGCCATGGCCCTGCCGGCTAACTAATCTGTAGAAAAATTCCAGGAGGAAGAAGGACATGGCAAAGCAAATCGTAACTGGCGAGGGTTCGCGCCAGGCGATCCTACGCGGCGTCAACGTACTGGCAGACGCCGTCAAGATCACCCTCGGCCCCAAGGGCCGCAACGCGGTGATTGAGAAGAAATTCGGCGCGCCGATCATCACCAAGGACGGCGTGACCGTGGCAAAAGAAATCGAGCTGCAGGATTCGCTCGAAAACATGGGCGCACAGATGGTGCGTGAAGTCGCCTCCAAGACCTCCGACGTAGCGGGCGACGGAACCACCACCGCAACCGTACTGGCCCAGGCCATCTTCCGCGAAGGCGTGAAGACCGTGGCCGCTGGCGCCAGCCCGACCGCTCTCAAGCGCGGCATCGAACGCGCCGTGGAAGTGGCCGTCGAAGAAGTGAAGAAGTTCCACAAGGACGTGAAGGGCGACATGATCGCGCAGGTCGGCACTATCAGCGCCAACAACGACCGCCAGATCGGCTCCATCATTGCCGAAGCTATGAAGAAGGTCGGCAAGGACGGCGTCATCACCGTGGAAGAATCGAAGACCATGGAGACGACGCTCGAAGTGGTCGAAGGCATGCAGTTCGACCGCGGCTACCTCTCTCCCTACTTCGTTACTGACCCCGAGCGCATGGAATGCGTGCTCGAGGACGTTCGCATCCTCATCCACGAAAAGAAGATCAGCTCGATGAAGGATTTACTCCCCCTGCTTGAGCAGATCGCCAAGATGGGCAAGCCTCTGCTGATCATCGCTGAGGACGTCGAAGGCGAAGCGCTCGCCACCCTGGTGGTCAACAAGCTCCGCGGCACCTTGCAGTGCGCTGCGGTAAAGGCCCCCGGATTCGGCGATCGCCGCAAAGCGATGCTCGAAGATATCGCCACGTTGACGGGCGGCAAGGCCATCACCGAAGATCTCGGCATCAAGCTCGAGAACGTGAAGGTGGAAGACCTGGGCCGCGCCAAGAAGGTGACCATCGACAAGGACAACAGCACCATCGTCGAGGGCGCCGGCAAGTCCAGCGAAATCGAAGGCCGCGTCAAGCAGATCCGCACGCAGGTCGAGGACACCACCTCGGACTACGACCGCGAGAAGCTGCAGGAGCGCTTGGCCAAGCTGGTCGGCGGCGTGGCAGTGATTAAGGTGGGAGCGGCAACCGAGACCGAGCTGAAGGAAAAGAAAGCTCGCGTTGAGGACGCCATGCACGCAACCCGCGCGGCAGTCGAGGAAGGCATCGTTCCCGGCGGCGGCGTGGCTCTGGTTCGCTGCATCTCCGCTCTCGAAAAGCTCAAGCTCGAAGGCGACGAAGCGATTGGCGTGAACATCGTCAAGCGCGCGCTGGAAGAGCCCATGCGTCAAATTGCCATGAACGCGGGACACGAAGGCGCCGTGATTGTCGGCCGCATTCGCGAGTCCAAGGACGACAACTTCGGCTTCAACGCGGATAGCGGCGAGTTCGGGGACCTGGTCAAGGCGGGCGTTATCGACCCGGCCAAGGTTACGCGTCTCGCGCTGCAGAACGCTGCGTCGATTGCCGGCCTGATGCTCACCACCGAAGCTCTGGTGGCGGACATCAAGGAAGACGAAAAGAAGGGTGCTGCGGGCGGTGGCGGCGGTATGCCCCCGGGCGGCGGCATGGGCGGCATGTACTAAACCGCTCAGCGGCGGGCTTCAGCCCGCTCAGCGGCGGGCTTCAGCCCGCCATTCGTAAGAATCAAGGGCGCTGCTTATCGCAGCGCCCTTTTTTTTGCGCCTTGTCATCCCGAGCGAGCGAAGCGGTTTCCTTTGCGACGAGGGATCTCTCTTCGTGTGCCGATTCCTACACCGCTCGCCTCTTGCTTCACACGTTGTCATCCTGAACGAGCAGCTCGCCCACCCGGGTAGGGTCGTAGTTAGCAGTTCGCGATCCGACGAGGACCGCGAAGCGAGTGAAGGATCACTCTTCGTGTGCCGACTCCACCTCCGATCTCAATTCGATCTTCCCGGCATTCGCCGTCTCCCGTAGCGATGCACTTCAGTGCGCCATCCGTCCCTCTCGACCTCCTTCACCACCTCTACTTCCCCATCCACGAATGCGCTATCATTCGTACATCCCCGCAGAGGCGGTTCAATCCGTCGCGTGATCGGGGACTTCCATGACCGACCACAAACCACCATTTGCCACCATTGAACAAGCCATCGAGGAAATCCGCCGCGGGCGCATGATCGTCCTGGTCGACGACGAAGACCGCGAAAATGAAGGCGACCTGACCATGGCCGCCGAAAAAGTCACGCCGGAAGCCATCAACTTCATGGCCAAGTTCGGTCGCGGACTGATCTGCCTCACGCTCACCGAGCGGCGCTGCGAATTGCTCGGCCTGGCGCCGATTTCCCCGCGCAACACGTCAGCCTTCGGCACGCCCTTCTGCGAGCCCATTGACGCACGGCTCGGCACGTCAACGGGAACGAGCGCCTCCGACCGCGCCACCACGATTCTCGCCGCTACCGACCCCAAAACCGGTCCGGAAGATCTTGCGCGCCCTGGCCACGTTTACACGCTGCGCGCGCGCAACGGCGGCGTGATGGTCCGCGCCGGGCAAACCGAAGCGTCCGTGGATCTGGCGCGCATCGCCGGCCTCGACCCTTCCGGAGTGATCTGCGAAGTGATGAATGACGATGGCACCATGGCGCGCATCCCGCAGCTCACCGCATTCTGCAAAGAGCACGGGCTGATCCTTGTCACCGTTGCCGACCTGATCCGCTACCGCATGCAGCATGAGCGCTATGTGCGCCGGATTGCCGAATCCGTGCTGCCCACGCGCTATGGCGACTTCCGCATGATCGCCTATTCGAGCGACGTGGACCACGAAATCCACGTGGCGCTTGTGCGCGGAGATGTGCAAAGTGACTCGCGCACCGCTGCGGCCAGCGCCAGCGAACTTCCCCTGGTGCGCGTGCATTCGCACTGCCTTACCGGAGACGTGTTCGGTTCCACCGCCTGCGATTGCCACGCCCTGGTTCAGCAATCCCTGAAAGCCATTGCCGAAGCCGGGCGCGGTGTTTTCGTGTACCTGCACCACACGGGGCGCGGATTTCAGATCGACACGCGCACGCAGGAAGATGCCGCCCTCCCGCGCATCCTCTTTCACAGCCGCGAGCAGATCGATCAGGACCTCGGCCGCCAGCGCATGGTGCAGCACGAAAGCGGTATCGGCGCGCAGGTCCTCACCGACTTGGGGTTGCACCGCATTCGCGTGCTGACGAACCATCCGCGCAAAGTGGTTGCGCTCGAAGGATACGGCCTGGAGATTGCCGATCAGGTGCCGCTATCAATCGCTTCCGCGAAAGAAGATCACCAGGTTTTGTGAGCAGTTATTGAGAATGGATTCGCTGGCGCCGAACCTCGAAACACTTCATCGCTTGCTGCCGCGCGTGGCGCTCGCCGTCGGCTTCACCACAATGTAGGGTCGCAGCTTTTCGAATTTCGCCTTTGAAATCCCATGAATCGCCAGTAAATCTTCCGGGCGCTTGAAGGGCCCGCTCTTTTCCCGGAATTTCACAATCGCATTCGCCGTGCTCGGTCCCACTCCCGGCAATTCTTCCAATTGTTCAACCGTCGCGCTGTTCAGTTCAATCGGGACTGCGGGAAGACGTTTTCTGGTTTGTGCGGAGAAAGCGGCAAGAATTACAAATAGCGCGAGCGCGGCCGTGAAACAGAATCTGCGCGAAACTCGCGCAGGCCTCACTTTCAACCCCTGCGGCGAATTCGCAGCACGAACATTCCCAACACAGCGGCCAGTACCAGGCCGAGCAAAATTCCGCTGATCAATGCGAAGGTGCCCAACAAGAGGATCGAAATCAGGCAAAGCGCGCCGAATACATATACCGAAATCATGAACAGCGCGCGCAGAAAGCGATCTTTGCGCGTGATCCAGCTTTGATTCGCCGCCGCCCGCGCCGGCTGCGCGCCGTGCACCACGCGGGTTTCCATATCCTCGGGCATGTGCTTTTGCTTAGCGCGATCCGGAAGCTATTTTCATTCCGTGCGCATTGTATTCGCTAATGTCCCCGAAAAGCGCGGCCTGCTCGGCGATCTGGTCCCGATCGCCCACGACGACAATTTCGGAGTCCTTGCTGTCGAAATGCCGGCGGGCCGCAGCCATCACGTCCGTCGCGGTCAGCTCGTGAATCCGCGCGCGATACGTTTCCAGATAATCTTCCGGCAGGCGCTCCAGATAGACAGTCGAAAGCTGCCCGAGCACGCCATCTTGCGTGGCCACGCCGAGTGAAAACACGCCCGTAAGATAATTGCGCGCGCTTTCAAGTTCTTCGGGTTTTACCGGCACCGAACGCATGCGATCCATCTCGTAGAAAATTTCCGTCAGCGTGGCGGCCACCACCTCATTGCGTACCGCGGCGTTCACCGTGAAATAGCCGTACTCGCGCAAAGCGTTGTTTCCGCTGCGGGGACTGTAGGTGTAGCCCTTCTGCTCGCGAATATTCAGCACCAGCCGCGAATGGAACGCCCCGCCATAAATCGAATTGGCCAGCACCATGCGATACCAGTCCGGATCGCGCCGCGTAATGCCCATATTTCCCAGCAGGATTTGCGTCTGCACGCTTCCCGGCAGATGCACCAGGTGCACCTTGCGCCCGGAATGGCGCGGCGGAGCCGGAAATTCCGGCAGTGGCGACTGCGGAGCCTTCCAGCTACCGAAAATTCTCTGCACCTGGCCAAGCATCTCGTCCGCCGCGAAGTCTCCGACAACCACCAGCAGCGAATCCGATGGCACATAGTTCGCGCGATAGAATTCCACAAGCTGCTCGCGCTCGTAAGCGGCCACCTGATCTTCCGAAGGCGCAATGATCGCGTAGGGATGTTCGCCAAACAGCACGCGACGGAATCGTTCCCCGGCAAGAAATCCCGGCGTGGTGCGCTCCACGCGCAATTCCTCAAATCGCTGCCGTCGCTCGCGCTCGAACTCATCCTCGGGAAAGTTCGCATTCTGCGCCAGATCCGCAACCAGTTCCAACAGTTCTCGCGAAAATTCCGCCAGCCCGGATATCGAAATGGCGCTAGTGTCTGCGCCCGCATGGGACCCCAGATCGGCGCCCATGCGCCGCAGATCCTCTTCGATTTGCCGGCTATTGCGCGATGCAGTACCGGTGCGCACTACCGTTGCGGTCATTCCCGCCAGGCCTGGATTTGTCTTCGCCACGATGGCATTGCCGCGCCGGAAGAAAAGCTGCGCGGAAATCTTTGGGAAATTTCGGCTCTCCGCCAGCACCACTTGCATGCCGTTCGAGAGGGTGAGGACCGTGCGTTTCGGCCACGCAACCGGACGTTCCGGCCCTAGCGCGGGGGCGTTGGTTATCGGAGTTGCTGAAGAAATGGGCACGTTTGTCGTGGTCATGGAGTCATTTCGAGTGCTACTGGCCGGCGTATCAGCACGGCGCGATTTGTCGGCACCAAAATCTTTTGCGCAGCGGCTTGAGCTTCCGCTGCCGCAACGTTAAGAAAGCCATCGAGAATCGTGTTCACGCGGTTCGGATCGCCATCGAACAGCGTGAAGCACGCCAGATAATGCATCAGCCCGAAGCGCGGCATGTGCGAGCCCATTCCGCCTTCCAGCATCGAGTAGTAATCCGCGCGCAGCTTCACCTTCACCGGATCGAGCTCGTCCTCGCCAATGCGCGCTTCCCGCACGCCGCGAATCACTTCATCGTACGCTGCAATCGTTTGCTCGCTGGTGAACTCCGGCTTATGAAAAATGCGCGAGACCATCTGCGTCGGCCCGTTGGTGTCGAGCATCTCCGCGCTGCCGTCCGCATCCACCGCAATTTCATCCTCCAGCACCAGTTTGCGATGCACGCGTCCCGCTCGCCCGCCGTGCAGCACGCGATCCACAATACCCATGGCGTACCAGTCGCGCGTTTCGCGCTTCGGCAGCGTGTAGCCAATGGCAATCGCAGGTAGCGGACCGAACTTCTCTTCCACTTCTCCGCGCCGTTCTTCGATCTGCGGCGGCTCCGTCACATCCGCGCGCGGCGGCGTCGGCCCCGGCGGAATATCCTCGAAGTATCGCTTCGCCAGCGCAAACGCCTGCGCCGGATCCAAATCCCCCACCATCAGCAGCACCGCATTGTTCGGCGCGTAGTAGGTGCGGAAAAAACTTTGCACGTCATGCAGCGTGGCCGCGTCGAGATCGGCAAAATCGCCATAAAAATTGTGCGCGTTCGGCCAATTCCGAAAAGCCACCGGAGGCAAATCCAGCCATGGAAACCCGCCATACGGCTGGTTCATCACGTTCACGCGCACTTCTTCCTTCACCACGTCGCGCTGGTTGCGCAAATTCTCGTCGTCGACTTTCAGCGCGCGCATGCGGTCCGCCTCGAGCCACAGCACGCGCTCCAGCGCGTTCGACGGCACCGACTCGAAATAATTCGTGATGTCGTAATGCGTCGTGCCATTCAGCAGCCCGCCCGAAGAATTGATCAGCCGGATGTGCTCCATCTTCCCCGCGTTCTCCGAGCCTTGAAACATCATGTGCTCGAAAAGATGCGCGAATCCGCTGCGCCCGTGCGGCTCAAGACGAAATCCAATCTGGTAATACACGCCCACCGTCACCACCGGCGCCGAACGGTCGGGCGACGCCACCACGCGCAGCCCGTTCGCCAGCGTGGTGTGCTCCACGGGAATGTGCAGCTTCTTCACTTCTTGCCTCCCTCAGAACTTTTCAGCGCCCGTTCAACTTCACGCAATACTTTTCTCGAATTGCGACTTAACGTCCGCGCCCCAAGCCTCGCCAGCACCGCATACGTTTCGCTGAATTCCGGCGGATATTTCCCCAGCGCCCGCATATGCTGCCCCACAACCGCATGGTCGCCGCGGGCGACTGGGCCAGTCCACGCAGCGCGCGGCCCGATGCTCTCAAAATTATTGAGCACCTGCTTCATCAAGGGTAGCAGGGTTTGCTCAGCCCTGCGACGCGGAAAACCGATGCGCGTCAGAATTTGTGTCGCGCTTTCAATCAACGCGAGCGCATGCCCCGCGGCCAGCACGCCCGCCGCGTGATACGCAGGCTTGTTTGTGCCACTGATCTCAATCGGCACACCGCCCAGCGAGCGCGCAATTGCGCGCGCCGCTTGCCGTGTCCGCCCATCGCCCTCGATCGCGAAGACAATTCCCTTAAGCCGCGGCACGCGCTTGCCGCTGAATGTCTGCATGGGATGCATTGATCCCGTCGCCGCTCCCATTCTCGCGAGCGGCGCCAGCACGCGGCGATCGAGCGCGCCGCTCGTGTGCAGCACGACCTTCCCTCGCAGCTTACCGCGCGCAACACGTGCAAGCTGCTGCGCCACCGAAGCAATCGCATCATCGGGCGTCGCAATCAAAATAATTTGCGACGCCAGCGCATCCGCCGTCATCCGCGACTGCGGCGTTCCGCCCCCTATCGCGCGCACTGCCGCACGCGCGCTGCTCGGGGAGCGCGTCACCACCGCGCCAATCCCCCAGCCGCGCTCGAGCAAAGCGCGTCCCAGGCTTTGTCCCACGCGCCCGGCCCCGATAATGGAAAAAGTTCGCTTCATTTCGCGTGTTAGCATAACTGCTCGCCCGAAAGTTGCGGAGGAAATCGCGCGTTGCACTATTTCTGGCTAGGCCTGCTCGCCGCCGTCGCGCTCATGTGGATTCTCGTTGCCATCGAACTTGCCCGCGGTGTTCCTTCCATTCCTTCCCTCGAAACATTCACGCCGCTGGAAGATAGGCGCTGTCCTTCCGTATCAGTCCTCGTTGCCGGGCGTGACGAACAAGAAAAGCTTCCCGCCGCACTGGAAACATTTCTCGCGCTCGACTATCCGCGCTACGAAGTCATCGCCGTTGACGACCGCTCCCTCGATCGCACCGGAGAAATTCTCCGCGCCGCCGCTGCAAACGATCCCCGGCTAAAAGTCCTGCGGGTCGATTCCCTGCCCTCCGGCTGGCTCGGCAAGCCGCACGCTCTGCAGCAGGCCTACGAACAATCCAGCGGTGAATGGCTCGTCTTCACCGACGCCGATGTGCACTTTCGTCCCGATCTGCTTCGCCGTGCGCTTGCCGCCGCCCAGCAAAGCGGATGGGATCATCTCACCCTGCTCGGCCACGCGAAAATGTTCAACGCGGGCGAAAGAATCGCCATGAGCTTTTTCTCCCTCGGATTCCTCATCGGCATTCGCCCCTGGCGCGTGCGCGATTCGCGCTCCGGGGTTTATGCGGGCGTCGGCGCTTTTCAGCTTATCCGGCGCAGCGCGTACGAAAAAATGGGCACGCACGGCCGTCTGGCCATGGAAGTCGTCGACGACATGAAGCTCGGCAAACTCGCGAAGGAAGCAGGCGTTTCGTCCTGCGTGGCGCGGGCGGGCGATGCGGTCAGCGTCCACTGGCATGCCGGAATCACCAACATGATCCTCGGCACCACGAAAAACTTCTTCGCTACCACCGGGTTCCGCGCCAAAATCGTCGCCGCACAAATCTTCGGGCTTCTGCTGATGTTTCTGTTTCCTCTCGTCGCGCTGCCATTCGCGCACGGATGGTCGCGAGCCTTCGACCTCGTGGCAATCGTTCTGCCGGTGCTCGCGCTGGCCGGCGTATGCCGCGAATTCAAAATCTCGGCGCTCTACGCGCTCACCTATCCCATCGGCGCGCTGATTTTTATCTGGATGCTGCTGCGTTCGACCATCGTCACGCTGTGGAAGGGCGGCATCGAGTGGCGCGGCACATTCTACCCACTCGACCAACTCAAGCGCGGCGTTGTCTAGCTCAACGAATTCGGGGCTGCTGTTGGTTTTGGTCTTTAAATTTTTGCCTTGTCATCCCCAGTGAGCGAAAGCGGTTTTCTTCGCGACGAGGGATCTCTCCTCGCTTTTGCTTTCGCGCCCTCATTCTGAGAGGCTGTGACTTTTTTGATTTCGCGCGAAAAGCGATACTGAAAAGAATCGGTTTACGCGACAAAATTCGCGTTTCTCGGAATAACGTCACACGCTCTGAGCGCAGCGAAGAATCCCTCTTCGTTTGCTGTTCTGGCATGAACGGAGCGACGGGCTCCGCTTCAGCGCCCCATCTCGATGTTGTTTTGCCTTGTTCTTTTGTTTGCGGTGTCATCCCGAAGCGAGCCGCGCCCGGTTAGGGCACAGAGAAAAATGTTCAGCGAGTCGAGGGATCTCTCTTCGTGTGCAAATTCCGCCGCACCTCCTCCACTTCCCCTCCCTCCTCTACCTTCTTCTTCCTCTCCCCGGCCTCGAATACGCCGTCCCGGCAATTCGCTCCACCACCGGCGCCGCAGCAGCATCCGAGCTCTTCGCCTCATCACTCGCCTTCAGCAGCGGCAACTGTGTCTCGGAAATCACGCCCAGGTCTCGCTGCTTCAGCGCTCGAATCTTGTCCCTTAGCGACGCCGCGCGCTCGAATTCAAAATTCTTCGCCGCTTCGCGCATCTGCGCTTCAAGCAGCACAATCGCCTTCTGCAACTGCTCCTCATTCGAAATATCGCCTACCGCCGATTCATCCGCCGGCACCGTGATGTAATCCGCCTCGACAATCGCGGCAAGCTGCATGTCCACCGCCTTGCGGATCGACTGCGGCGTAATATTGTTCTCCGCGTTGTAGGCCTGCTGTTTCGCGCGGCGCCGGTTGGTTTCGCCAATCGCTTGCCGCATGGAATCGGTCGTGCGGTCCGCATACAAAATTGCGCGCCCCTCGATGTGCCGCGCGCACCGCCCAATGGTCTGAATCAAAGATGTCGCGCTTCTTAAATATCCCTCTTTATCCGCATCCAGAATCGACACCAACGACACTTCCGGCAAATCCAGCCCTTCCCGCAGCAGGTTGATGCCGATCAGCACATCGTATTCGCCGCGTCGCAGATCGCGCAGAATTTTCACCCGCTCCAGCGTTTCAATTTCCGAGTGCAGATAGCGGCAGCGCACGCCCACTTCGGAAAAATATTCGGCCAGGTCTTCGGACATGCGTTTGGTCAACGTGGTCACCAGCACGCGCTCATTGCGCTCCGCGCGCACGCGAATTTCTTCCAGCAGATCGTCCACCTGCCCTTTCACCGGGCGCACTTCCACTTCGGGATCGACCAGCCCCGTCGGCCGGATCACCTGCTCCACCACCGCTCCGCCCGATTTGGTCAGCTCATACGGGCCCGGCGTTGCCGAAACGTAGATCACCTGATTCATGCGGTGCTCGAATTCCTCAAAGGTCAGCGGACGGTTGTCCAGCGCCGACGGCATGCGGAACCCGTACTCCACCAGCGTTTCCTTGCGCGAACGGTCTCCCGCGTACATGCCGCGAAGCTGCGGCATGGTCTGGTGCGATTCGTCCACGAACAGCATAAAATCGGGCGGAAAATAATCGAGCAGCGTCGGCGGAGCCTCGCCAGGCAAGCGGCCCGAAAGGTGCCGCGAATAATTTTCGATGCCGTGGCAGAAGCCGATAGTGCGCATCATCTCGATGTCGAACAGCGTGCGCTGCACCACGCGCTGCGCCTCCACGATTTTTCCTTTGCGCTCGAGTTCGCTCTTCCACCAGTCAAGCTCTTCGTAAATGGTCTGGATGGCTCGTTCTTTCTGCTCGGCCGGCAGTACATAGTGCGTCTTGGGATAAATCGCCAACCGGTGGTCGATTTCTCCATCGCGCCCGCGAATTTCTCCCGTGAGCGGATCGATCCTGCGAATCGCCTCGATCTGGCTGCCCCACAATTCCACGCGCACGGCGAAATCGTCGTACGGCGGATAGATCTCGATCATGTCGCCGCGCACGCGAAACGTGCCGCGCCGCAGATCTTCCGAGCGGTCGTACTGAATTTCCACCAGCTTTCGCAGGATGGACTCGCGCGCCACCGACTGCCCTTTCTCCAGCATCAGCATCATTCCGTAGTACGCTTCCGGCGAGCCGATGCCGTAAATGCACGACACCGACGCCACGATCACCACATCGCGCCGCTCGAATAGCGACCGCGTGGCGCTCATGCGCAGCTTGTCGAGTTCATCGTTGATGGTGGATTCCTTCTCGATGAACGTGTCGCTCGACGGAACGTACGCTTCCGGCTGGTAGTAGTCGTAGTAGCTGACGAAATATTCCACCGCGTTCTGCGGGAAGAACGATTTGAATTCGTGGAAAAGCTGGGCCGCCAGCGTCTTGTTGTGCGCTAGCACAATCGTGGGCCGGTTGATCGCCTCGATCACCTTCGCCATGGAAAACGTCTTGCCCGATCCAGTCACGCCCAGCAGCACCTGGTGCCGGTCGCCGTCGTTCACTCCCCGGACGAGCTGGGAAATCGCCTCGGGCTGGTCGCCACGAGGTTCGTAGTCGCTGGCAAGTTTGAAGTTCACGTGTACAGTCGCCTTCGCGCATTTTCCGCGCGCATCGTAAACCTCCAATTATACTCCATTACAAAATATCCGTTGATCCGCTGGGAAAAAACAGGTGGCGTCCTAATTGGGGCGCTGCTATGTTGCCTTATTGTATTCGGGATGTCCTTCCAGCCGCTCAAGCCTGCCGTGCGGGCTAATTTTGTATCCAAACCTGGTAACGCGCTTCCTTCCAAAAATATCTCGATAGATTACGCGCCCATAAATTACGGCCATTTCGTCAGTATGCTGATGTCCCTTAGCAATTGGGGTCCATTGGATTTTTTGACTGTAGGGGATTGTTCCTCCCTCAGCCATTCCGAGCGGAATTATGAAACGCTGAATGGACTGGGCGGATTCAAAGTTTGGGGTTTTGGGGAGGCTCTTTACCATGTCAAACTTGGCAATCGTCTCTTCTATCCATGCTGGAGTCTTTCCCGCATTACTACAAATCAAGACTGCATTCATAGCCGCAGTGCTATCTCCGTCCGTACCACTACCTTCAAACACTTGAAGCCTTCCACTGTTCGGCTTTTCCGAGTCGGGCTGTATCTCTGCCATGACCCAAGCTCTTTCTATAGTTCTGCTCGTACATATTTGAACGATGACGCCAATAAACAAAAGGGCGGTAAAGACGGCGATTATCGTCGTAGAGGATGCGTTCAGACGATCCGGCCACGGCGGCGGGTCACCGGTGCCATCGCTTTTTATTGTCTTCTCTGGGTCTTCCCTTGGCCCTGCGTTGACGGTTTCATTGATGGCGGTTGTTGAGGAACTATTCAGGCCGTCGGC
Source organism: Candidatus Acidiferrales bacterium (assembly GCA_035551975.1). Classification (GTDB taxonomy): domain Bacteria; phylum Acidobacteriota; class Terriglobia; order Acidiferrales; family UBA7541; genus Palsa-295. Next base: position 19,180 of record DASZMG010000062.1, read on the forward strand.
TGCCTGATTTGTGGGTTTTGCACCGTTATCGCCGTCGCTATTTTTGCCTCTGGCAGGATTTGCCTGAAATGCACACAGCGGGATTGCGAAGATCAGCACCAAAACCGAAATTCTCATCATCGCCGTACCGTAACACAACAACTATTGACACTGCGGTCAGATTCTTAAAGGTACGGAGCTGACAAGCGGCGGATTTCGGTTTGGGCTTCAACTTTGCTCACGCGGTGAATGCTCGATCCGCTCGCGGCGCTGATAATTTCGTAGTCGATGTTCTGCGTGCTGGTTTGCGTCGAGCTTTCGAGATACCCACTAGCCAGCGAAATCGCGTCCAGGCTTTCGCCTGAGCCATTCCACGTGCCCGAAGTGCGCAGGCCATTGCGCCGGTATTCCTCCGGCGTCGCATCTGAGCCGTGACGCGAAATTTCGAAATGAGTCAGGATAATCGCGCAATCTCTCCCGCCAGCCTTCGACGTGCCGCTCTGGCCTCCTGCATTGCCCACCGGCCCGCACACGTCGTCGCGCGAATAGGTGGATTCGCTCCGCCAAAAAACTCCGGTAAGTGGCAAGCCCTCGAGCTGCCGCTCGTTATTCCACTTCTGCCCGATGGAGACGCCTTCCTGCGGCACTCGCCCGCCCGTCGCGAGCGATCCAGCCCAGGCAATCACCGCATCGGTTGCGGAAAGCTTCGGAAACGAATCGGACAATCCGTTGAAATCCGTGAGCTGCCCGTTCGGCTGCAGCGTGAATTCCAACGTTTGCCCCTCCACGCGCTTGTAAGGGTCCGTAACGGATGGCGCATCGGGATTAAACGCATCGCTATCGGATTGCGCGCTGGCCTGCTCGAACGTCGCGCGAAAGCGAATCTGCTGCGCGCCCGGCAGCGCCTGCGACGCGCCGATCACATCGAGCTTCACCAGCAGCGTGACGGCTTGGCTGGTTTTGGATTCCCCTTCCGGATTTTCGATGGGAGTGGTGACTTTGCCGGTAGTTGAGGAGTGCGTTTCCACTCGATAGTAAAAGCTCTGCCCGGCCGCGAAGTGCGGCGCGATGCGAATTTTTTCGCTCGCGGTATGCGCCGGTGGCGCCACGAATCCCGCCAGCGCCGGCAAAATAATCGCGCATATCGAAAAGGGGGTAAAAATCCGCCGCGCACGAGCCGTCGCACGAGCCATTGACTGAGCCATCGTCCGAACGCTAGCACATGCGCCCACCTCAATCAAAATGCCGGTCGCACTGCGCATGGAAATACTCAATCAAATTGAGTGGGTGTCATCTGACTCATCTCATACCCTCGTGCGGCGCCTTTGTCTTGCGCCGTCATTCTGAGCGCCGTTTTTGCGCGAAGAATCCCTCTTCACTTTCGTCAGGGCACGGATTCCTCCATGCCGTAAAGTATTGTGATTTGGTGCGGCTTCAGCCGCTGAGGGGCCCAATTCATGAAGGTTTGCAGGTGGAGGCTTTAGCCCCGACGAAATGATCGCCTGCGCAGCGCTACTCGAACGAAGCAGCTCTCCGGTGCAGCGGCGGCGAAGGATCGCGCTTTTTTCCCCTTGTAGTTCAGTATCTTTAGCTTCGACAAAAAGGACCGTCGCGAAGAACAATGCCGCGGAGCCAAGCCCCAGCGGGGCGAAACATCGTAGCCCAGCGCGGAAGCGCTGGGAAAATAAACCGGCGCGAAGCGCTATACCGCTCGCGGTGCTTGGCGATCCGGTTAGGATCGCGGGGGAAAAACCGCGAGCTTTCGGTTTCGCGCTACCGCCCGCGCTTGGTCGGCACCGGAACGCGTGAAACCAGCGGCGAAGCTAGCGTTCCACCCAATTGGTACCATGCCGTCGATAGCCCCCAATCGGTGCCCATTCCCGAGGCTGGTTCGGAAACGCGCAATCGCAGATTCAAATTGTGGCCGAAATCTACCGTGCCCATGCCCGCGATTTCCTGGCTGGCGCCTGTCAGCGAAAGATCGCGCATCTGAATCTTGCCATTCGCGCAACTGAAAGCAGCCGCACCGCGAGAGAACGAACTATTCGCTGCGGTTTCCTGGCGTGCATTTCCGAAATTCATCGGCGGAACCTCTGCATCGGTTACCTTGGCCGAGCCTTCGCATTCCATCGAGCTGATCAGATCACTGCGCGTGCCGCCGCGCATCGAAAACGAAATTTCGCCCGAAGCCGTGCCGCCGAACAATCCATCGAGCGAAGGGGAGACGCCGCCTAAAGCAGCGAGATCCACGCCATCGAAATTCGTCGCCACGCGATACGCGGGGCTGGCGCTCAAATTTGCCGTGAGCGAGCCGTCCACGTTGCCGCCGTAAAATCGCGCCGACGCATCGCTGAACTCCACATTTCGCCCGCCGACGGAAAGAGCGCCCTGCACATCGTGCAGTTGCAGCGCGCCGACAGCGAATTCACCCACTTTCAGGCTTCCATCCGCGCGCAACATGTCCGGAGTCGCTCGCGCGCCGAACCGCGAATTGAGAAACGGCAGCATGCGATCGATAAAAGTTTCTCGCCAGCGCGGATTGAGCCAGCGGTCCAGATCGGGCGTGGTAAGGCGGTCCGCGGCAAGCGCGAAATGCCACTGGCGATCCAAATCCCGCCAGTCGAATGTGCCAGCCCAATGCGCGCCGAAAGCGCTGGCGGACGAAACTACCACATGGCGCGAGCCCGGCTTGATCTCCGCGCGCGTCCGGAGCTGCTCGATCGGCAAATTCAAAAACGGAGCGCGCAACGATGCTCCGTCCGCTTCGCCCGCTCCACCGAGTTCGCCGCCAAGCTCAATGGTCCCCGCCGGCTCAGTGCGCCACGGCTCCATTCCCTGCCAGCGCAGATCGCAGTGAAACGGGCCGTCGACGGCCCAGCCGCGTGCCAGGTTCCATCCCAACGCGCCTGCCACTGCAGTGAGATCCGCTGCGTGCGCCGCGCTGCCCGCCAATCGCACCATGGGCGGGCGATTAACCTTCGGCTTATACGTTGCGTCAACGCGGAACGTTCCCACCGGCTGCGATTTTCGCGCGCCCAAAGAAGCCGTCAGCGGCGCGAGCGAAAAGTGCTCCGCATCGTACTGCAAGTCGATGTTGCCCAGGTGCAGCGGAACGCGAATCCCCACTCCGCTGAGATCGGCGCCGTCGCTCGCAAGCGAAACACTTTGCACGTGCGGCGGCCACCCGGACACGCTTCCCGCCACGCTGGCCTCTCCCTGAATCCCGATGCGATCGAGCACTCCGGCATGAAACGCGCGCAGCCAGGCCAGCGCATCCTGCAAATCGATCGCGGAGTTCGCGATTTCCAGGCGTGCCGCCGAAAACTTGCTCGCGCCGCTTTTTTCGGATTCGTCCTGCCAGGAAAATCGCCCCGAAACAGTGGCGTTCGAATGCGGCGCCTCCAGCGTGCCGGAGGTCAGCTCAAAATCCGAGGTGCGCGGATCGAAACGAATTTGTCCGAGAAAATTCAGGTCCGGATTGTCCGGCCGCAGCGCCAGATTCCAGCGGTGCACCTGTCGCAACTCCGCCCGGCTGCGCATTTCCCACTCGCCATTTGTGGACTGCGCGGAAACTGCCACAGCAAGATTCCCGCGAATTCCGAAATCGTCGCCACGCGCCAGGCGCAGCGCGTCGGAAACCGAAGTGTCGGTCCAAGTCGCGTCGAATGTTGCGGGTAGCAGCCGTGAAGAAGTGCCGCCGACGCGCCCCGCCACGTGAATCTCGCCGGCCTGCTGCGTCAGCGCCGCGACGCGCCAGGGAGTCGCGACCAGATCAATGCGCCAGCGCCCTCCGGATTCCGCATTTACCGTGCCGGCAACATTGATAAACGCAAACGGCAGCTTTTCGTCGGCCAGCTTGAAATTAATGCGTCCGCCATCCAGCTCAATGCGCTCAAAACGCGGCGCTTGTGCCGAAGTTCCGTTTGCGCCAAGTGCAAATGAATTTTGCCGCTGCCCAGAAGTTGAATTTGTCCCGGGTACCGCCCCGGATCCTGCCTGGTTCGGGCGTGGCAGCCATTCGGCCAGATTCCAGTCGCCCGCCGAATTTCGCACCACGTTCAGACTCGGCCCCGAAAACGAAAGAGTGCCGAGTCCTAAGTGCCCGCGAATCAGGCTTTGCCAGCGGAGGCGGATGGTGAGCGAGTCAGCGTGCACGAAATATTCGCTGCCGAAACGCGGGTCTTCGCCGACGGTGATGGATTGTGCTTCGAGGACCGGACCGGTCCAGAGGCTGAAATTGTAGTGGCCTACTTCCACCGGGCGACCAAAAGCGGCGGAGAGACGCGCCGTAACCCTTTTCTGCAAAGCGGTATAGCGGATCAGAACGGAAGCGGTAGCGTCGAGCAGCCAGAGGCAAACGAACAGCAGAAAGACCCACTTTAGCCAGCGTCTGACTCGGTTCGGCCGTGCTAGCGGCGGCTCCGGGACAATCTCAAGGGCAGGCTCGGGCGGAGCCGGTTGCGGAGGCAACGGGACGACAGAATCGCGAACAATCGAGAGCTGCCGGTCAGCCAAGATGACTCCGCAAAGCGGTACAAGCAGGCGCCAAAATTGTATCTCACAAAGGGCGAAAGCGCCTCTCCGTTGCAGAAAATTGCACGAAATTGAAGGCAATTTTTCAGTCAGCAAGAATGGCAGTTTTCGTCGTTTTGCGCCCGTTTGGCACGCGCAATCCGGTCCTAAAGCGGAATTGGGCGCAATTTCATGCAGAGAGGAAAAAAGCTAGTCGATACCGCGAAGCATGCGATGCCACCGGGTTCTGCTCGGCAGGTGCACCAGAGTCTGCTCGATTCCGCGGAGCGAACCGGAGACGCTGCGGTCGCCGTAATCGTCTGAAGTAGCTTCCACGGACCAGTAGATCAGCATGGGCCGGCCCATGATAGCGGAATGATCGACAAAGCCCCAGTAGCGGCTGTCCCAACTGCGGTCGCGATTGTCGCCCATAACGAAGTAATGGCCGGGCGGAACGATCAGTTCGTTGCCGTCAATGTAGCGCCTGATCTCGGCCGACCATTCCGGGCGCAGGCCGACCTGAGAAATCCGCTGATCCTCCGGAGGGAAATTTTCAATTGCGGGATCGTCGCCGGAAGGATCGTGCACGACGTAAGGCTCGGTGAGCTTCTTGTCATTCACGTAGACCTGATTGTTGACGATGTGGATGCGGTCGCCAGGCAAGCCGATGACACGCTTGACGTAGTGCGGATGGTCGTCGAAGGGAAACTTAAACACGATGATGTCACCGTGAAGGATGGGCCGGTAGGGCAGAACTTTTTCGTACCACTCGCCGGTCCCCTCGAAGACAAACTTGTTGACCAGCAGATGGTCGCCCACCAGGAGAGTGGGCTCCATGGATTCCGAAGGAATCTTGAAAGCCTGCACGATGAAAGTTGTACCGAAAAGAGCGAGCAGGATGGTTACCAACAGTGACTCGAAGAATTCCATGAGGCTGCCGGCCGGGTGTTCGTGCACCACGGGCGCATTGGCGGCAGGAGCCACTTCGGCAATGCCCGGCGGCACGACGGCGGTGGTATCTGCTTCAGAAGGAGTCATGACGGAACTCCGTCGGTAAGTTCCAGCGCGTGCAGAGCGCGCTTGGCGGCGGCTTGTTCGGCTTCCTTTTTGCTGCGGCCTTCGGATGAGGAAAGCCTGCGTCCAGAATGCCACACTTCCACTTCGAAAATTTTCTGATGGTCGGGGCCGGATTCCTTGTGGACGCGGTACTCGACGATGCCCAGAGCGCGCTCCTGCAGCCATTCCTGAAGCGAAGATTTGTAATCGGAGCGATGCAGTTCGTCCTGTTCGGCGAGCAAAGCGGGCTCGATCAAAGTGCGGCGCAGAAAAGAAGCAGCGGCGGGAAGGCCAGCGTCGAGATAAATGGCGCCGGCAATGGCTTCATAGGCATCCGCGAGAAGGCGCTTTTTTTCGCGTCCGCCGGTTTTTTCTTCTCCAGGACCGAGCCGCAAATGAGCGCCCAGATGCAAGCGCTGCGCGGCGGCATAGATCGAGGAGGTGCTCACGAGCTGCGCCAGCCCCTTGGAAAGATTTCCGGCATCCCAATCGGGGAAGAACTGAAAAAGATGTTCGCTGACGACGAGTCCCAGAACGCGATCGCCGAGAAATTCGAGGCGTTCGTTGTCGACGCTTTCCGAATTCTGACGATGCGAACGATGGGTGAGAGCGCGTTCCAGGCCATCGGCGTGGGCAAACCGATGGCCGAGAGTCATTTCCAGGCCGTTGCGCTCGTCAACGGTCAGTTTCGGACCTGGATGTTTATTTCGCACCTTTTGCCTGGGCGGCCATCTGCTTGCAGCGATCCTGCAAACCACCGGGAATTTCGGCGCACTTCGAGAAGGCGTCCGCAGCATCGCTAGTTTTGTTCAACTGCATCAACCCGGCGCCCAGAGCGTAAAGATCGGTGGGATCGGGCATGGGATTTCCAATGGTCGCAAGCTGAAGTTCTTTTACCGAGTTGGGAAAATCCTGCAAGCGGAAGTAGATGAGGCCCAGGCCGCTGTGGGCCTCGGCCAGCTTGCCGGACTTGGCCGTCGCGAACTGTTCATCAGTCATGTTGTCGGGCTTGGGAAGCGTGGGAATCACGTCGATGGCGTGCTTCTCGTAGCTCTCGGCTTTGTCGAGCTTTTTTGAAGCATCCGGATCATCACTTTTGTATAAGTGAGGGATCACCCAACCGACCACAGTGAGGACGTCGACGTCGTCGGGATCCTTGGCTACGGCTTTATCGGCCAGCGAATAGAAATCGTTCCAGTCCTGCTTGGCGTAATAGGCCTGAACGACCTGGTTCATGACGCTCTCTTCGTAGCGGCTTCCGGGATACTTTTGCATGAATTGCGTGCCGAGCTGGATTTTCTTGTCAGGATTGGTGTCAGGCGTGGCATTAAGCGCCTTGTAGTCGGCCTCTTCCTTCGGATTCAGCTTGGGAGCTTGGGGCGGCTTGGCCTGCTCCGACTTGTCGGATGGCGAGGGCGTATCCTGCGGCGCCGCGCCTCCATATTGCCCAAACGCAGGAGCGGCGAAAGAGGCCGCTACTGCCAAGGCCATTCCCAAAACAATTTGACGATTGCGAAAGATCGCGAACTTCATATCTCCTCCATAGATATTTAAAAGCAGCGAGCCGAACGCACAGTATTTCACGGTTTGGGCGGCCGGACGCCACCCGATTTTATTTGCGGAGCGTAAGCAACTTGCACTCCGTTTTGCGCGGCGGTGCGCGCCGAATCTGGCGCACCGTTCACCGCCAAAGCGGCCTGATATTCGCCGACAGCCATGTCGCGTTCACCTTCCAGATCGTGAATGCGGCCAAGATAAATATGGGACCAGGCGAGCTGCGACGAGTCCGGAGCTGACGCGGCGCTCTGGCCGGACTTTGCGCTGGAAAGCGAAACCACCTTCTCAAACAGGTCCTTGGCCACGACAGCCTTTCCGCCCAGCACCGAAGCGATGGCCAACCCGTAAAGAGCGCGCGGCTCATTGGGGTTCTGCGCCAGCACTTTCTGGAAAATGGATTCCGCAGCGGCGGCGTTCTGTAAGGCAATTTCACGGTCGCCCTGGTCCATCATGCTGTCGAGCGCTTGCTGTTGAGTTTGCGGAGAGGGATTGTTCGCCTGCGCAGGCGCGCCAGCGGCGGGATAGAAAGTCACCTTCTGCAAACGCTTCTGCTCAAAAGTCACGTCGATAGCATCGACCAGATCGGGGAAATAATAGGACATGGCCGGCGTATCTTTTTCAAATTTCAGCAACTGCTGAACCATGGGACGAACCAGGATGTAACCGGAACTATCCGCGTCTTTCAAAGCCGCTTCCAATTGGGGGAAGGAGAGGCGCTGTAAACGCAGATCCACGGCTTGAATGAAGCATTCATCCGCGAGCGCCAGAAAATCGCCCCGATATTCGGGCGGGAGTTGTGGGGCTTGGGCGGCGATATTGAGCAATGCCGCCTTGCGCATGATGATGCCACGATTCTCGAGCGGCAACGGATCGAGCAGAAAGTGAAGATAGGCGTGGCGGATTTCGTCTTCCGGGAATTCCGCGGTGAGTCCCGCGACGATGGCATAGCGATCGCCAGTGTTGCGAAAAATAGTGCGCTTACCGACCAGCGGTTCGACAAAAACAAAGAATGTGCGGCCCTTGGAAGGCTTGGCTACTTCGCGCAGATAGGCGTTAGAGACGGTAACGATATCGTTGACCGGTAGACCATAGTCGAGGGCGGCGTAAGTGTATTCGCGCTCGACCTGCCGCCAGCGCTGGTCGAGGTGCGCTTCCTGATAAAAATCGGCGAGAATCTGCTGAAAGCCTTCGAGCGAGATGACGTCAGGCGGAAGCAGGTCCTTGGGCACGTCGAATTGGAATTTGGGCGCAGGTCCGGCGACCAGCGCGAAGGCCATGTAGCGCGAAAGATTTTCAGCGGGATCGCCCAGGGCGTGCTCGTTATAAAACTTGCGAAGCGCTTCGGCGGCCGGGCCATGCATTTTCAGCAGATCGGCCCGCAACGCGCGGCGATTGGGCATCTCGGCGAGCGCCGATTCATCGGATGGGAAGCCAGCCGCGTCCAACGCGCACATGGCGGCAAAAACCTGCTCGCTGGGCTGAATGTACACCCCGGAATAGGATTCCACGAGCGTAGCGGGGCGGGACGGAGGAGCCTGACGCACAGGTTGCGCGGGCGGCTCGGCGGGCGCAGAAGAAGAAGCAGGAGCGGCCGGTTCCTGAGCGAATGCCGACGCCCCTGCAAATAGGGACGTGCAACAGAACGCTGCGCAAAGGAATGCCTTCATGGATGAAAAATTTCGAATGATTCCGCCTCCATCGCTTCCGGTTCGGCTGTGCTGGGCGTGGATATGTACAAACTGTAATGGCGGGGAGAGATGGAGTCAAGAATAGCGCGAGCGGACAAAGATGTCGGGGAACAGCCGATCGAGAAAGAGCCGGCTACAGGCTGCCGGCATTGCGCAACATGCCTCCATCGATGAAATGAGTGCTTCCGGTAACGTAGCTCGCTTCATCGGAAGCGAGATACACCGCGAGGTTGGCCACTTCTTCCGGCTTGCCCCAACGTCCCAGAGGAATCTCCTTCAGAATCTCGCTGTTCAGCGTAGTGTTGCTTTCCACATCGCGGTCGATGGGCGTGAAGATGGCGCCCGGGCCGATATTGTTGACGGTGATCTGGTGCGGAGCGAGCTCCACGGCGATGGTGCGCATGAGCATGCGCAGCCCGCCCTTGGTGGCGCAGTAAGGCGCATTGGTCGGCATGGGCAAATCTTCGTGAACGGAGGAGATGTTGATGATGCGGCCGCCACGGCCTTGTTGAATCATCTGTTTGGCGGCGGCTTGCGAGCACAGAAAAGGGCCGGTGAGATTCACGGCCAGAATTTTTTGCCACTCACTGAACGGATAGTCCACGAGCGGAAACTTCTTTTCGATGCCGGCATTGTTGACGAGAATATCGAGCCTTTGAAATTTCCCAACGGCGCCGCGGACGAGACGATTCACGTCTTCGGGAGATGAAATATCGGCTTCGACGGCGATGGCGCTGCCGTTGATCGCGGTGATGGCTTTCAGCGTGCTGGCCGAAGCCGATTCGGCGCCGACGTAATCGACAACAACGGCGGCTCCTTCGCGCGCGAAAGCGATGGCAATGGCCTGGCCTATTCCGGTGGCCGCCCCGGTGACGATCGCTACCTTGCCTTTTAATTTCACGCGCGCCCTCCTCGCGGACTGAGTTTCCACTTCAGCCTGACCGCTCTCCATTTCATGGAAGCACATTGCGGCGTAAGGCGCAAAAAACAACTCTGCATTGCCGGAAAAAGATTCCTTGAGGACCCGAACTTTTTAACGCCGCGAAAGCCCGAAAAACTCTGCGGCCGTGAGCACCGAAAGGTGGAGGAATCCGACTCTACAAAATTCAATCGCGGAGTACGACACGCAACAGGGAGCTATTGATGTGCAGGCCGCCGTTATATTTGATGTAGCCCAGCTTGCGGAACTTGTTCATGAAAAAACTGACGCGGCTGCGCGTGGTGCCCACCATCTCCGCCAGCGTCTCCTGAGAAATCTTGGCGACCATTTTCTCGGGCTGCTCGGCCTTGCCATAACGGGCGATCAACAAAAGAGCCCGCGCCAGGCGCTTCTCGCTGGAATTGAAGAGTTGGTCCGCCAAATCTTCCTCGACGCGAACATTCCGCTTGAGCATGTGGGCGACGAAGCGATCGGAGAACTCGTGTTCTTCATGAATCACACGAATCATTTCCTGCTTGGCGATGGATAATACGGTCGTAGGTTCGACGGCGGAGGCGGTGGCAACACGCAAAGGCTGACCCGCTATGCACCCTTCGCCGACAAATTCTCCCGGATACAGAAGTGCGATGACCGCTTCTTTTCCACGAAAGGAAGTAACCGTGAGTTTCACCGCGCCCTGTTGGATATAGAGAACAGCCCGGCTTGAATCTCCCTGCGAGAAAATAGTCTGGCCCTTGCGATAATTTACGATCTTTCTCGAGATCCCCGCCGAGGTGAGGTACTTCTCCACATCAAACGAATTTTTTTGTCCGGATTTGCTTCTGGCCATGAGCCCTTTCTGCATTCGCCGCCGAAGCGTGATGGCTCCAGAGAAATTTTACGATATTAGTTTATTACCAGATTTGGCGAGCGGTCAAAAGTGAACAGTATTTCGAACTCTTAGCTGTTACACTGCTACCCGCGCAGTTCCCCTTGCCGCCTCTGACAAACGGGGAAAGCATCCCGCGTCGCTCAGCATCGTGGTAGCGATCATAAAAATGGAGACGGACGCATGAGGATTTTGCTGTACAACCCCGATAACGGGGTCACTCGCAATTTTATGCCTCATCTGTGGATGTTCCTGCTTCAGGCCCTGACACCCCCAGGCCATGAGGTGGTTCTGATCGATGGGAACGCACAACCGATGGATGAAATAAGCATTGCCCGGTTCGTGCGCGAGCAGCACATCGACCTTGTGGGGATTGGCGCCATGACCCGCATGATCGCCAAGGCCTACCGCATGGCGGACGCGGTGCGGGCCACAGGCGTGCCGGTAGTGATGGGCGGCCCTCACGTTACGGAAATGGCCGACGAAGCCCTGGGACGAAACGGCGGCGCGCGCCATGCCGACGCGGTGGCCTTGGGCGAAGCCGATGAAACCTGGCCGAAAATCGTGGAAGATGCGGCGCAGGGAAAGCTTCACGACATCTACGCGCCACTCGACGAGAGCGGCAAAGAGCGCAAACCGTCGCTGCGGCCCTATCCGGAGATTCCCTGGGACAAAATCAATCTCGACCAATTCAATTTGCTGCCGGGTATGGTGCGTCCGGTACTAAAGCGCGTAGGCGGTGGCTGGGGAACGTTTCGCATTGTTCCGGTAGAGTCCGGGCGAGGTTGTCCTTACGGGTGCGAGTTTTGCACCGTAACCGGATTTTTTGGCGACTCCATCCGCTTCCGCAGCAACGAAAGCGTCGTGAACGAACTATTGCTGCTGAAAGCGCGCGCCAAAGCCGAGGGCGGCCAGATCGCGGTATTTTTCATCGACGACAATTTCGCCATTAACGTGCGGCGCACAAAATCATTGCTGCGAGACATCATCGCAGCAAACGCCCAGGTTCATTGGGTGGCGCAGATCAGCGCCAACCTGTTGCGCGATGAAGAGCTTGTCGACCTGATTGCAGCCGCGGGCGGCAAGTGGATCTTCATCGGGATGGAATCGATCGATCCCGCCAATCTGGCGGACGTGAAGAAAGGCTTCAACAAGCCGGGTGAATACGCTGTAGTGCTCGACCGACTGGCGCAACGCAACGTGTATGCCATCACTTCTTTTATTTTCGGGATGGATAACGACACCGTGGGAGTGGCCGAACGAACCTTGAAGGAAATTCGCAATTGGCCGCCGGGATTACCTATCTTTGGCTTGCTGACACCACTGCCGGCTACCCCTCTCTACAAAAGGCTGGAAGCCGCCGGCCGCCTTACGCGTCCGGAGCATTGGCGGGAGTTCGTGCCCTTTACCATGGCGCATACGCCGCTCAAGATGAGCATCGATGAAGCGCACACCGAGGTACGCATCGGATGGGCCAATTCATACAGTCCTGAGGCTATCGAAAAAGCGGTGGATGCGCTCAGCCACAAGCCGCTGGGCTATCGCATCAACATACTCATCGCGCGGCTGTGTTTCCGGGGAATTTATTTTCCGCAAATGGGGCGTTTTGCCTGGTTGAAGATAATCATCGAGAACTGGCGGACAATTTTTAAGCTGACAAGACAGGGGTTCACATCCCGGCTTGACGCAGAGCCGTCCCATGTGACGCAGCCGATGGCAGAACCGATGTCTGAACAAGCGCTCACAGAACGACGTTGATGATTGCCCGGCACGAAGACAATTTGCAAAGTGTATCTTTTTGACCAGATTTGTAGGCCGCTCTGATGCAATTATGAGCATAGCTTCGCAAAAGCCTGCTAGGCAGCGTCAGCCCGGAATGGGATCTATGCAAAGTTGGGTGCTGGACTGCCAGGAATGCCACCAAAAGTTTCCTCACTCGGATATACCCGCCAGCGATCGCGATTATCTGGAAATACTTTGGCCTCCGAAGCCCCAATTCCCAGAGGGTGGCATGCGCGTGCAATGTCCGATGTGCGGAAGCGTTTGCGTTTATCAGCGATTCCAACTCACGTTGCGAAGAGGCGATAGCGGTGGCAAAACTAAACACTGATGAAGTCGGGCGATTGCCGTAGACTTCCGTTCAAGTCCCCTATTCCGCGACAAATAGGCGCAGCCTTTTGCTCCCTGGAGACACCAAATTTGCCAACCCGGGTGGCTCCCGATGGTACCGGCGCGACTCCTACGTGAAGCAAGCGTTTCCACGGAACACCAGCCACCGCTAAACTGTTAAGCCATGAGCGTAATCGACGAGATTCTGGCGGCAAACGAAATCTACTCGCGCACGCACGAATTGCGCGAATTGACCCCGCGGCCAAAGAAAAAGTTGGCGGTGTTGACTTGTATGGATACGCGGCTTTCGATCCGCACCCTCGGACTGAAGACCGGCGACGCGCACATCATCCGCAACGCGGGAGGAATCGTCACCGACGATGCGCTGCGTTCGCTGCTGGTGTCGCACTATTTGCTGGGAACCGAAGAGATCATGGTCATAAATCATACCGACTGCGGATTGATGCACACGAGCGAGCAGGACTTGCGCAAGCGCATTCTCGATTCCACCGGAACCGCTGCGGTGGCCCCGGCGCTTTTTTACGCGTTTCAGAACATTGAAGAGAATGTGCGGCAGCAGTTGCAGAAGCTGCACAGCCATCCGTGGATTCCGAAAACACTGGTCGTCCGCGGATTCGTCTACGACGTGCAAACAGGATTGCTGCGGGAAATTTCACGATGATGTGAATCATCTTCCAAGCGAATCCAAGTTCGTGGCACAGACAGACTTTGACGGGGCGCAGAAAGGCAACTGCAGAACGGGCTAAAACTAGCCGTGGACGTGAACTTCATTGAAGCTGAGCAACACGCGGCCGCCAGCCATGGGCACTCCAAAACTGAGTTCCGGCCGGAAGCGGGAGAACAACATCACCTGGTCGATCTGCTTCTGCACCGCCATGGTGTTGGGACCGGAAATAATGCGGTAATGCACCACTTGTCCCTGAGCATTCAGGGTTGCTTCGAGAAGAAGGCAGCTGGAATCCGGATGGCCATCGCCGGTGATCGCGGGCATGGGAAACGGCGCCAGGCTTTCCAGGTGCGCGGGCTCGACAAGATTTAGAGGCAGATCGTTCGGCACCACGCCGCCCATGGGCATGCCGACCAGGATGTTCTGAACCACCAGAACGAATACGGCCAGCGCGGTTAGCACTCCACCCGTGGCTGGAACCGCCAGCGGTTCAAGAATGTTCTTGAAAATCAGGCTGGCGCGGCTCCACCAATCGGCAAGCCAACCGGCCTGCACTTGCGACGCCTGCACGCGAATGCGCAAAGCCAGATCGCGCGGCGGACGAACCGGTTCAAGATTAGCCAGATAGCCGGCCATCTGCCGATAACGCTGCAATTCTTCCCGGCAGGTAGCGCAGGAAAACAGGTGCTCGCTCAGTCCGGCGTGATGGCGCGACTGGACGGTACCGTCGAGGTATCCCGGTAAATAGTGCGCGGCTTTACCGCAGTTCATCATCCCGCTCCATGCAACCCCGGCATTGCTTCTATTTTCTCTATTACGCCGACATCGGGTCGGATATTTGGCTTGGACGTTACGGAATGGTTATTGGTTTCAGACTGAATACGGGCGCTGCGCACAATCGGATTGAGAATCTCTTTCAGCATGCGCCGGCCGCGGAGAATGCGGGACTTGACCGTGCCCACCGAAACTTCCAGCACTTCGGCAATCTCCTCGTAGGCCAAGCCTTCCAGGTCGCGTAAGATCACCGCGCTGCGGAACAGCGTGGGAACAGCGGCCAGAGCGCGCCGCACGGTCTCCTGCATTTCGCGCGTGGCGAACTGTTCGAAAGGCGTGGCTTCGGCATCCCGCAGCTCGAAAATCGAGTTGTTCAGATGATCGTCCGAATCGATGGAAACCTGCTGCCGATGATGCCGCCAGAACCAGCGGCGATGGTTGAGCGCCTGGCGGACGGAGATGCGATAGAGCCAAGTCTTCAGCGAGCTACCGCGCCGGAATCCATGAATGCCACGAAAAGCGTGCAAGAAAACTTCCTGAGTGACGTCCGCCGCGTCGGCCCGGTCGGACAAGATGCCGTACACAAGGTTGTAAACGCTCGAATGGTAGTAGGTTACCAGCCAGTCGAAAGCGGCATCCGACCCCTCCTGTAGACGGGATACGAGTTCGGATTCGTCACTTCCCCAAGAAAGACTTTGTGCCAGGTCGGACATGCTCTGCGCCGCTCCTACTGGGCATCTTCCTGATGCGTTTAGACACCGGTGAGCCCAAATTGTTACCAAGAATAGCAAAATCCGGTGCAATTGGCACACCTTCACGTGCGCGGACAGCACGCGGGGGATTTCCTTTTAATCCAGCGGCTTAGCCGTGCGCCGAGCGGCATGTCCTTTGCATACCGTATTACGCGATTCACGTGAGTGTCACAAAGTACCCCCTCCATTCTCGCGAACTGCAAGAAATTGCTGATGTTGAAAAATGGCCCTCGACGTGATTCTGGAAGCACGGAACCAGTGGAGGAATAACATGAAGATGTCAGCCAAGAAAGTCACGCTCCAGGCGACGAATAATTTCAAGAACGGCGCGTTCCTGGCGCCGAACCGCACGATCGACGAATCACCTCTCAGCAATTCTCAAGCTCCACAGAAGCACGAGCAGCGGGACCCCTTGCGCGCTCCGGGGCAGAATCGAAGAAACCGCGAAACCGGCGACCAACGGGCGGATGAAGTTTACGGCGGTACGGAAATTCCAAAGGGAGGGGCTTCCGATGAGCGGCCCGGCGCCGGCGATTTGGAAAAGAAACGCGTCGAGAAAAATAGTTCGCGACCTGCTGATCCGCGGAATCAGCATGAGAAGGAAGGCGAAAAGGAGCGCCGGGGCCTGGACCGCGAATTCGGCCGCGAGTAATTCGGCTACTTCGTTGGTTTATTCGGAACTTTGGTGTAGCGATGGGATTCTGCTCCCACCTTTTTTGCTATCCCCGAATTAAACTTGTCTTTCCAATCTCCCGGTAGCTCCAAAGGCTTCCCACCGGCCTTCGCCAAAACCATCGTATTTATCGTCTGCAATTCTTCGGAAAATTCCCCGCTTGCTCTCGATTCCGCCGATGGGTACTTGATGCCGAAAAATTCGACAATCGCCAGCGTTTCCTGACATTGCGGAATCAAGGTCAATTCCATCATCAGGCCGCCAATGGCATTCACCAAACTCGTACCAGCCTGCTGATAAGCGCTGACAACATCCCTCCCAACAGCAGCCATCCTCCTTGCTGCCTCGCAGTGCTGGAGCGAGTTTGCATGTAAAACGCTCGCATTGTAGGCCACTTCTTTCAGAACTCTGTAAATGCCCCTCCATTGCGCTTGTTCTAACGCCTGCGCCCGCTCGGCTTTCTCCCGGTGTTCCTTAATGTCGTCTTTCTTCTTTTGGACAACATATGTTCGAATACTCCATCCCGTATAGAACACGCTGGGAACACCGAGCAGGCACCCCAAAAGAGTGATGAATCCCTCATTTTGGTTTGACCAGGAGACAATGACGTACCAGAGGTGTCCGCTCATATCGCCTTACAAACAAATAACGACCCTTTCACATCAAACGTCCATTAGGCGAGAAGCATCTTGAACGCTGACCTGGGTCCAATACCACTAGTAGCCGTTCGTAGCTGTCGCCACGATTGTCACTCCGTTGATGATACTGAGATTTCTGAAACGCATCCCAGTCGGGTAACAAACTATCCTGAAACAGCCAACCAACGGTTTTGAGGTTTATGAAGTTGGTGGAGCCGGCGGGGTTCGAACCCGCGGCCTCCTCGATGCCATCGAGGCGCGCTCCCAACTGCGCCACGGCCCCACCGATGCAGGTATCAATTTTTATACCACCCGGTGGACCATAGCGTCAAACCAACTCGGGCAACTCGTTCCGCCAAAACCCTCCACGTAAACGATAAAAAATCTACTCGGGATGTTTGAACCAGGTGTAGCCCACCGTGAAAACGAAGGCGGCGTTATAGCCGGGGTTATCAGTGCCCAAGTGGGCGTTCGAATGATGGACATAAGCGCCTTCGAACAGGAACGCGTGCCCAGGTTTTAGAAACACATTCGCCCCAACGGCAGCTTGCGGCGTGAAATTTACCCAGGAAGTATCCCCCGGCGGAATATTGTGCGTGCTGAAAAGAATGCCGCCTGCAATGCGGGCGAAGGGCGCCATTCTTCGCCCACTGGTGAAATTCCAGCGCCAATCCGCAGGCACAAAGCTGCCTCCGTAAACCGGACGCCAAGGCGTAAGCACCATATACACAGGCAACATTTCGACAGCCCATTCAAAATTTCCGCGGGCCCAGCCGTGTCCATGATCGCGCGTGAGAATCCGGCCGATGCGTACGCCTGCCGAGGCAAATTTCGTATTGAATCGATCGCCGAGGCCCGCGCCGCCGGACGCGACGGCTCCGAAGTCCCAGGCGCCATCTGTTACCGATTCGGTTACGTTATTCAAGGGATGAGCAGACAGCGGGCGAGCGGGAGGCGCGCCCTGAGCGGCGGCACTGACCGAGCATAGCAACACCAGCAGCAAGGCGCGTTTCATCGATCACCATCATCTCAGGAAGGGACAAATTTCGAAGCGAAAGAAGCGGCACTGTTCATGAGCCGAACAAACAAAAATGTTTTGTGAGGCGCGCTGGCAGATGGAAAGAATGCGTCGAACGCGAGTGCGTTAGGAATTTTGTTCCGGCTAGGACTTGCCGAAGATCCTCTCAGCCAGATCCGCGGCGAACGGAACACGATACCTTTCGCCTTGGTGCGCCTTGACCATCAACAGGATCCACAGCACCAGCGCCACCACGTCCAGAATGCGATAGAGCGCCAACCCAATCGAGAAACCCGCGAAGCCGCCGGTGATCAGGCTGATGCCGAAGAAAGCTCCCAGAATGAAAGTGAGGATGTGCAGGCCGCCGAAAACCACGATGGACTGCGTGGCATGGAAGCGCACGTAAGGACGCTTGTCGATCAGGAAGAAAATAAGTCCGGTGAGCCAGCCGAGCACGTAGCTGAGCGTGGCGGCGAGGTTTTCGTTCATCTGCGTTTGCGCCGGAGAGACAGGCGCTATCACCGGTCCACCGGCAGGCACGCCAGTGGAGTTGACTACCGTCTGGGGCGCGCCACAGGTTCCGCAAAAAGCCGCATTATCCGCAATAACCGCGCCGCATTTCGTGCAATGTGCCATGGCGAATCCTCCGCAGTGCCCAGAGCGAAATGGCTCTGGCCGCGCAGACTAACAAAAGCCTGTGCCAGGAGCAAGCGATTATCTGGCAGTGCGGCCGGCGGCGGCAAACGGCACCGTAGAAACGAGCGCACATGCGATGGAACCCGAAGGCAGGCTGACTGTATAATCAGGCGTTCGCGCGGTGCGGAAGTGGCGGAATTGGCAGACGCGCAAGACTTAGGATTCTCTCCAGACGATTTCCCAATCGTCGTGAAATCAGCAAAACATCAATAGACATCGATGTTTGCACCAATTTTGTCGTGTCCTGTCGTGTCGAGTTGTGCCGTGTTTTTCAGTGTTATTCTACCCACTTAAACCCACAGCGAATCGACAACGAATGAACCCACACTGTGGGTTTCTCGTGCGCGACGGCGCAGGCCTCATTCCGGCTGTCGGAGAACAATTTGGAAGCCATCTTTGTCCGCAGTGGAATTGTCGTAGTAGTGGACGCCAACATGAGCCATAGGAACTGCGTTGCTGTTACGAATCGCGTCAATCAGAGCACCCGCCATATCCTTATTGTGCTCACCCCAGCCGATGAAGAGCCACGGAAGGGCATCGCCATCTTCGGAGAACGCCATCCCCGTGCCAAAGTCGGCCTGAATGCCTGCTGCATCGAGCGCGGCCTTGAGTTTTTTGCCGAAGGTTACCTGTTCTCGCGTGCCACCATGCGCGAGGATGAGCGCATGTCGCCCAGCAAAAGCCGTCATCGCCTGTGTGATGATTTCAGCCTGAGCATCGGTCAAGGCGAAGTGTGGCCGCGTGTCGATGTTGACCGTCGCTGCCGTGATACCGCCCTGCTGGTTGACCGAAAGTGCGCTGCCCGGCCCTTGATTGATGGTGCCAACTTGCTGTGTATCCGATGTTTTTTGGGAAGGGGTATTCACTCCACGCGAATTTACCGCCTTCTGATTTGTTTTTATAGCGGTCGCGCTGGGTGTCTCGGTCGGCTCAGCTTTCTGTCCGGCCCCCATTACCACGGTCTGGTTTATGTTGGAGCCATTCGCGATAACTGAGCCACTGTTTGCGTTGCCTGTCGCGGAAGGGTCGGCAGGCTTGGCGGGCGGTCGAGTA
>DASZMG010000063.1:0-38895 GCA_035551975.1 Candidatus Acidiferrales bacterium
CGACATGAGAAACCCCGTATTTCTAGGCTTTCACCACCTATTGATGGATAGCCTGGATAAAATAGATCGCGTTGATACAATTTCGTCGGTCAGCATCATTGTCGACGATGACGAGAAATATTCGATAGAGTGCTACCGCCTCCTCCAACAACTGCGAGTTACATTTCCGCGAATCCGGAACCGAATAGTTGCAATGGCATTCGGTAACGACAAAGCTTACCCCGGGCTCCAGATGGCTGACATGATGGCCTATTATGCGAGGGTTCAAATGACAAATCGGCCTAAAAACGAAGAACTCTCGCCGTTTCACAGCTACATTCAGGTGACAAAGAAATTGACGAAGGAGTTGCTACACCAACCAAAATTTTGGAGTTCGGAACTTCTCGATAGAGTGGCGGCAACGTTCGTTGATGAGGCGCTTGAAGAAAAAACACGAGACCCGGCCGGCGCCGAGCCTCGTGCGTGACCCGCGTTGATGCAGCCAAGCGCTGGAGCTTAGCCGATGCGCAGGTTATTCGTTACCGAGAACACTCCCGGCACTCCAAGCGCCCGGATTCTCGCTACGTTCAAGTCCATCTGGTTGCCAACCACGCCTTCCAGCGTCACGTGGCCGTTGCGGACGATGATGTGAATCGAGGGATTCGCCCCCATCGAGTAGCGCGAAAGTTCCGGCTGGCCAAAAATCGCCCGGTATTCCGCGCGGCGAATCTGGTCATCGAAGCGCGAAAGCGGCAACACGGTGATGTTGTCCACCACGCGCGTCACGCCTTCCACATGCTTCACCGCGCTTTCCGCATCATGTTTCGTGACTGGCTGCACCACCTCGCCTGAAAGAACTACCTCGCTGCCATTCACCGTGTATTGCAGGTTGTCAAACACTCCGTACCACGGCACCATCACCAGCGCATGCCGTACCTTGTTGCTTAGGCGTTGTTGGTCGGCCGTTTGATCTTGGGTTGTCGCGGCACTCGCCGAGTACGTTCCAATTGCCAATGTCGCCAGGGCCAAAGCCGCTGCCAAGCGTGAGAACTTCTGCATGCCCCTGAAAATTTTCATCTGCCTCTCTCCTTTGCTACGTTACAAAATCCAGCCGGATGGCGGGCCTGCCATCCGCGGAGGGAATATGCACGGGCCATGCCAACCTGACCGTTGGTCATGTTCTCGGTAAGTTCCTGAAATAACGAGCCTTTTTCGCGCACCGTTGGAAACGGAATCTCCGTAAGGTCCGCCGTGTGTGGTGGCTTTCCACCACCACGCTGTTTTTCAGCCAACTGCCGCTCGTCTCACCGGAATCGCATGATCCGAATCACTTGAATTGGTTCTCCGGCCCGCGTACGATGCGTTCGCTTCCCACCGAACGCGAGGCGGATATGTGGAGAGTTCGCCCAAAGCAGGTCGTGATTTTCCTTGGCGCTGTAATTCTCTGCACCGTCATCTACGCGATGATTGGCGCGAGCTCTAATCTCGCCCAGAATTCCGATACCTACAAAGTGCGGCTCACCACTGTTCCTGTCGACCCGGCCATGCTCGTGCGAATTGCCGGGCATGGCGAACTGAAAGCTGTGGTCTCGGGGAACAAGTTGACCATCACCGGAACGTTCGCCGGTCTCCGGTCGCCAGCCACCGAGGCGCACATTCACCGCGGGCTTGCCAAGGGTGTTCGCGGACCAGCGATCCTCGATCTGGAAGTGACCAAAGCAATGAGTGGTTCAGTTTCCCGATTGGTCTCGCTCTCTCCCGAGCGAGTTGACGATCTTAAAAACCAGCGGCTGTACGTGCAGATCGACTCTCAGGGCGCGCCGGACGGCAATCTTTGGGGCTGGCTGCTGCGATAGGTTTGGTCGCTCGGGGAAATTGGCCTGCTGCGATGAAGGAGCTTCTCATGCCGCGATTTAAAATGATTCGATTTGTGGCTTTCACCGCGCCGCTGCTGGTGTTTGCGCCTCTTGCCGCGGCACAGCAATCCGATGTGAGGGCGAATACCGGGGCGAATGTGAGCCCGTTCACTGCCGCGCAAGCCAGCGCCGGCCGCGACGCGTATCAGCAACGCTGCGCATCCTGCCACTTGCCCGACCTTCGCGGCAGCAATGAAGCGCCGCCGCTGGCAGGCGCGAATTTCGTGAATGCCTGGCAGAATCGCACCACGGGCGACCTTTACAACAAGATTCACGACACCATGCCCGCGAATAATCCCGGGACTCTCAGCGAGCAGGAAGCGGTCAACCTCGTTGCCTTCATTTTGCAGTCGAATGGAGTCGAACCCGGCGCGCGCGCGCTGACTTCCGCGGATCTGTTCACCATTGGCGATCTTCCGGCGAAACGCGGAGCGGCCGCAACTCCGCCGCCAGCACAAGCAGACGCAGGTGCTGCCCCGCGCGCAGCCAGGCGCACCGGAATCCCTGCAGGGGTAACTGTGGAAGGCGACGTGAAAAACTATGTGCCGGTCACCGACGACATGTTGCTGCATTCGAATTCCGCCGACTGGCTGATGATTCGCGGTAATTACCAGGCCTGGAATCACAGCTCGCTCAAGCAGATCACGCCGCAAAACGTGGGCAATCTGCGGCTTGCCTGGGTGTGGTCGATGTATGAAGGAAATGCGAACGAGCCCAGCCCGCTGGTGCACGACGGCATCATCTATATTCCGAATCCCGACAATGTCGTGCAGGCGCTCGACGGCCGCACCGGCGACTTGATCTGGGAAACGCGCGCGCCCCTCAGGGCAACAGGGCGGCGGCACCGGCGCCACGCGCAACCTGGCCATCTATCAGGACAAAGTTTTCATGGCCACCACCGACGCGCACCTTGTTGCGCTCGACGCGCGCACCGGCAGAATCGTTTGGGACACCGTCATCGCCGACAATAGCAAGGGATTCGGCAATTCAAGCGGCCCCATCGTCATCCGCGGAAAAGTGTTGCAAGGCCTGAGCGGTTGCGACCGCTACAAGGCCCACGAAAGCGAACAGGGCTGTTTTGTCAGCGCATTCGATCCTGGCACGGGCAAACTTCTCTGGCACTTCAACACGCTCGCCCGCGAGGGTACACCCGGTGGCGACACTTGGGGCAAACTTCCGAACATGCTGCGCGCGGGCGGTGAAACCTGGATCACCGGCAGCTACGATCCCGAGTTGAATCTCACTTATTGGGGCGTCGCGCAAGCCAAGCCTTGGATGCAAGTGAGCCGCGGCGCGGGCGTGAACGATCTCGACCTCTACACCAGCTCCACGCTCGCGCTGCATCCTGACGATGGAAAACTCGCCTGGTATTTCCAGCACGTCGCCGACGAAACGCTCGATCTCGACGAAGTCTACGAGCGCGTTCTGGTCGATATCGGCGCGCAAAAAACCGCCTTAACCATGGGCAAAGCCGGCATCCTTTGGAAGCTCGATCGCCAGTCCGGCAAATTTCTCGATGCCAAGGAAACAATCTTCCAGAACGTCTTCAGCGGCTTCGACCACAGCACCGGCAAGTTGACTTATCGCCCGGACGTCATCGAGCAGAGCATCGGCAAATGGGTGCAGGTTTGCCCCAGCACCGAAGGCGGACACAACTGGCAGGCCATGAGCTATTATCCGCCCGCCGGTATTCTGATTATTCCGGTGAGCCAGAGCTGCATGGAAATGTCCGGACGCAAAGTGGAGTTCGTCGACGGTTCCGGCGGCACCGCGGGCGATCGCCGCTTTTATGAAATGCCCGGTACCGACGGCAACGTGGGCAAGCTCGAAGCCTACGACGTGAAAACCATGAAAGAAGTCTGGAGCTGGCAGCAGCGGCCTTCGTTCCTCACCGCAGTGCTCTCAACCGACTCCGGCCTCGCTTTCGTTGGCGATCTCGACCGCTACTTCCGCGCGGTCGATGCCAACACCGGCAAAACCATCTGGAAGCAGCGCCTGGGAACTTCCGCGCAGGGATTTCCGGTAACCTTCAGTATCGATGGGAAGCAATACATCGCGGTAACCACGGGGTTAGGAGGCGGCAGCCCGCGCAACGTGCCGCGCTCGATCCTGCCCGACGTGCACCATCCGCTAACCGGCAACGCGCTCTACGTCTTCACTCTGCCCGACGCAAAATAGTTAACTCCGCTAGGGCCCGCTACCTTGGGCGCAGCGCACCCCGGTCAGGGGCGCCGTAACGAAGTCGAGGGATCTGCATTTTCTTTTTTGGGTTTTCGTTGGCTTCTGCTAACGCAAGATGTTTGCCCGGTATCGATTACGACGCGAACCGCATGTCGCTCGACGTTCCGCCCGCCGCCGGCACGTAGCACTTCATCGTGTAGTCCATCACCATGCGATCCGCATTGAACCGCCAGCCCAGCGTGCGAATGGCGCGCTTCATTCGCTTGATCCAGCCGCGCGGCAAGCCGTCGCGGTCGCGCTGATAGAACAGCGGAATCACCTCCTCGCGCAGCGTGTGATACAAATCTTCGCCGTCGCGCGTGTCGTGGACATTCATGTCCGCATGCGTTCGTCCCGTGCCGATGGCAAAACCGTTCAGCCCGTCGTACGCCTCGGCCCACCAGCCATCCATGATGGAAAGATTTAATCCGCCATTGAGCACCACTTTTTGCCCGCTCGTGCCGCTCGCCTCCAGCGGACGCCGTGGGTTATTCAGCCACACGTCCACGCCCTGCACGAAGTGCCGTCCCACATTGATGTCGTAGTCCTCGACGAACACAAACTTGTTCGCGAATTGCGGATCGCGCATCAATTCCGCGATCTGCTGAAGCACGCGCTTGCCATATTCGTCGTGCGGATGTGCCTTGCCCGCAAATACGAACTGCACCGGCCGCTTCGGGTCGTTCACCATCGACGCCAGGCGCTCAATATCCCTCAGAATCAAATTCGCGCGCTTGTAGGTGGCAAAGCGCCTTGCGAATCCCACCGTCAGCGCGTCCGGGCTGAGCAGCTTGCCCAGCCGGCGAAGATTTTCTTTCGGTTCGTTGCGCCGCTCCGCTTGTTCCGTGGCGCGCCTCCGCACAAATTCCAGCAGTCGTGATTTCAACGCCAGGTGCGTCTCCCACAGTTCGCCGTCGTCCACATCTTCGATGTGCTCCCAGATCTTCGCCTCGGCGCTGTGTTCGTGCCAGCCCGTGCCAAGATGGCGATCGTACAAACGGAACATTTGCGGCGCCAGCCATGTTGGCACATGCACGCCATTCGTGATATGGCCGATACGCACATCTTCGCCCTTCGCAGGGCCCATACCCGCCCACATATCGCGCGACACTTCGCCATGCAGCGCAGAAACCGCATTCGCACGCCGCGAAAGCCGCAGGCCCAGCACGGTCATGCAGAAGTCTTCGTTCTGATTACCCACATTCTCACGGCCCAGGCCCATCAGCTTTTCGTGATCCAGGCCCATGGCCTCGCGCATCGGTCCCAAATGTTCTTCAATCAGCCCGGAATCGAAGCGGTCATGCCCCGCCGGCACGGGCGTGTGCGTGGTGAACACCACTTCGCGGCTCACGCGCGCCACGGCCGCGTCGAACGAAACTCCCTCCTCCGCCATGCGGCTGCGCACCGCTTCCAGCACCACGAATCCGCTGTGCCCTTCGTTCAGGTGCAGAACTCCCGGCGTGATGCCCATCGCTTTCAGCGCGCGGAATCCGCCCACGCCCAGCAGCAGTTCCTGCCGGATGCGCACGCGCCGGTCTCCGCCATACAGCCGCGACGTCAGCGTGCGGTCTTCCGGCGAATTGCCCTCGACATTCGAATCGAGCAGCAGCAAATCGCAGCGCCCCACCTTCAGCCGCCACACGCGGGCGCGAATCGTGCATCCTCGCGTCTGAATCTCGATCGACACCGGCTCTCCGTTGGCCCCGATCGCCGCTTCCATCGCTTGCTGGTTCACGTCGGTCTGCAAATAGTCTTCGTGTTGCCAGCCGTGTTCGTCGAGATACTGCCGGAAATATCCTTGTCCGTAGAAAAGCCCGACGGCCACCAGCGGAATGCCTAAATCCGATGCGCTCTTCAGGTGGTCGCCCGCCAGAATGCCCAGGCCACCCGAATAAATCGGAATCGACTCGTGCAAGCCGAATTCTGCCGAAAAATAGGCCACCGGTCGCGGCCTCAAAATCCCCGCGTGCCGCGCGCCCCAGGTGCGGTCCTTCTCCAGATATTCGCGCTGCCGCCGGTAGGCGTAATTGATGCGGCTGTGCAGCACCAGTTCGTTGGCTCGCTTCTCGATCTGCGCCAGCGGGATTTCCGCCAGCAGTGAAATGGGATTGTGATTGAGTTGCCGCCAGCGTTGCGGATCGAGGTCCAGAAACAGACTCGTCGAATCGTTGTCCCAGCTCCACCACAAATTGCGCGCCAGGGTCCAGAGGCGTTCCTGTACCGGCGCGATGAAACGATCTAGCGTGCGCGCTTCGCTTACCACCGGGGCCACCTGCGCGGCAGCTTCCACCAGCGCGCGCGTCTCGCCTTCCAGAAAAAGCCGCGGGTGCAGCGTCTGCACGATCAGCACGCCCTGCAGCACGCCGCGATCGATCAGCGGCACTCCCAGGAAAGATTGCAGGTCGTCCTCGCCCGCCTCGCGAAAATATTTGAAGCGCGGATGATTTTTCACCTGCTCCACCACGATCGGCCGCACTTCCTCCGCCACCAGGCCCACAAGTCCTTCGTGCAATCCCAGCCGCAGCTTGCCGATACATTCCGGCCGCAGTCCCACCGTTGCCGCCAGCACCAGGTTGGCGCGGTCCGGCTCCAGCAGATAAGCTGAGCAGACGTCCGTTTCGAAGCGCTTGGCGATTAGCGCCACCACATTCATCAGCGTTTCGGCCGGCTTGCCGCCCTCCTTCGCAAGCGTGCCGATTTCTTCCAGTGTCAAAACGTAATTCGAATCAGTGGCTGTTGCAATCGGCGTCACTGGGAGTCCTTTTTTATTTGCATGATTCCAATAATGTAGTGCTCCGCACAGTTCCGGAAAAGATGTTTATGAAATTATGTTGCGCGTCCAGGCAGTAACCCCTGGGATCGGCCTATAAAACTTTTTCTCGGGCGAATAAACACACGTACCGTTTGGTCGACTCTTCGCGGCCGCGAACCTGCCCGGGCTTGGGACACTTGAACATAGTCAGCCAACATTTACCCGTCCAACTCATTAAATCTATGGGCCGGATAAATTTCTCAACAGCGTTTCAGAAGCGGAAACAGGCCCTCGGCAAGTACCAAATCTTTCGTTTACTGCGCCGCCGGTACCCTCATTCTTAAAACGGATGGCTTCCAATCCCTCTTTGAATTGGATTTCGCTTTAGGGGCCCTTTACAATTACTCATGATTACTTCAATGGAAGATTGCCAAGGTCGTACACTTCCTTTTCCTCCCGAGAAACGCTTTTCCGTGCTGGCTTTTTCTCCCAAAGCGGCCCTGCGCAGAGTAGCGCCCAAGGACTCCGTGCTGGCCTGCGCTGTGCTCTCCGGCTATGTCGCTCTGTACATCGGCGTAGGATTTGCCGGGCTGGAATTGCTCTCCTGGGCCTGGACCAAGCTCTTTAGCTGACGCCCGGCCCCTCGTCGCATCTCAGCGGCTGCCTCTTCGACTTTCTCGGAATTCGTGTGATCCCTCCCTGCTGAAACTAGACTAGAATGCCGTCATCTCTCTTCGCCGTTCGCCACGGCGGGGAGGGTCATTTTTACTGACGGGTCAGGTGTACCGACTCTGATTGTTTTCAGTGATTTGCGGCGCTGCTGACTCGGCGGGAGTGCCGGGTGAATGTACGCATTTGCTGGTGGAATTCCCCTGGATGAAAGCGGCGCCGAAGGCAGAAAGCCGCCTCGATTTTCGAGTCCGTCTTCGACTGTTCTAGCCTAAACATATATACTCGCGGGTTAGAGTACGACCCATTAACGTAATGTCAATAGTCATAGAGTTATGGGAGGTATAGGAAGGCATGGGGGCGCTCATGACTCAGAGAAAAGGTCGCAGACAATTCCTCAAGCGCGCTCCGGCCATTGCCGGGGTGGCCGCCGCCGCGATTCATTCCGCGGCCGGTGAATCGCTCGGCGCCGAAGTCCGCCCCTCGCTGGAAGAATTGCGCGCGCACGGCGAGCGCTCGCGCTTCGTCACCTCCGAGCGCATCGGCGGCATGGGCTTCTGGCCGCCTACCGCGACGAAAGTTCGCGACTACGGCTTCCGCACTCCGCTGCAAGACTCAGTGGGCATGGTCACGCCCGCCTCATTGCACTTCATCTTGTCGCACGGTTTCGATCCGCCCGATATCGATCCTGCCGAACATCGTCTGCTCATTCACGGCATGGCCGACCGCCCTCTGATTTTCACCGTGGAGGAATTGCGCCGGCTGCCTACGGTTTCGCGGTTTCACTATCTCGAGTGCCACGGAAATTCGGCGATGGGTGGTGCCACCGGCATCCCCCGTAAGGCGCCCAACGCTACGGTGCAGGACACCCATGGCCTCACCAGTTGCAGCGAATGGACTGGCGTGCAGCTTTCGCTCCTGCTTAAAGAAGTCGGCGTGCAAAAGGGTGCTACCTGGATCGTCGCCGAAGGCGCCGACGTGGTAAAACACACGAAAAGCATCCCGATGGAAAAAGCTATGGATGATCTGCTCGTCGCCTACGGACAGAACGGCGAACCAGTGCGGCCGGAACAGGGCTTTCCATTGCGCTTGGTGGTGCCGGGATGGCAAGGCATTCACAACGTGAAATGGCTGCGGCGCATTTACCTTACCGACGAGCCCCACATGGGCAACATGGAGAGCACCAAATATCCCAGCCCGCGTCCGGATGGAAAATCGCGCTGGTTCGAGGGCCAGCTCGGGCCGAAGTCGGTGATCACGCGCCCTTCCGGCGGGCAAAAGCTTCCCGCAAGCGGCTTTTATGAAATTACCGGCTTGGCCTGGTCCGGCGGCGGCGCGGTGCGGAAGTTGGAAATTTCCGTCAATGGCGGCCAGACCTGGGAGGAAGCCGAATTGCAGGGGCCTATTCACGCCAAGGCGCACACGCGTTTTCGCCTGCCCTGGACTTGGAACGGAGAAGAATGCGTGCTGCAATCGCGCTGCACCGACGATCGCGGCAACGTGCAGCCTACTCTCGCGCAGCTCGGCAAAATCTGGGGCGTGGGCCTGGACTATTTCCAGTCCACGTCGCCGGCCACGGCGGATATGGGCAACTTCAACGCAATTCAGCCTTGGAAAATTATGGCGGACGGGAGCGTGCTCAATGCGCTGCTGGCGTAAATCTGCATTGTTCGCGGTGGCTGCGGTGGCGACCGCGTTCTGTATCGGCGCACCTGGTGCATCCGCACAGGCTCCCGACTACGCCAATGTGGGACGCACGGCAAGCCCCGACGACATAAAATCCTGGAATCTGATTATCAGCCCGTCAGGAAAGGAATTGCCGCCGGGCAGTGGCACTGCCAAGGAGGGCGCGCAAATATTCTCCGCGAAATGCGCGCGGTGTCACGGCCCCGCTGGCGAAGGCACGCAAAATGGCCCTCGGCTTACGGGAGGGCAGGGAACCCTCAACACGCTGCAGCCAGTGCGCACCATCGGCAGCTACTGGCCCTTCGCGACAACCGTCTGGGATTACATCAACCGCGCCATGCCGCGCGGCAATGAAGGTTCGCTGAAGCCCGACGAAATCTATTCGCTCACCGCGTTCATTTTGTTTCGCAACGGCATCGTTCAGGAAACCGATGTGATGGATGCGAAGACTTTGCCCAAAGTGAAGATGCCCAACCGCGACGGTTTCCTGCCGCCCCGCCTCGAAGACATCGCCGATTTGCAGAAGCGCGGCTGCGCCGCCGGCCACTGCCCGTGATCATGACGATGCCGCGGTTGCTGGTTGTGACTCGGCGGTAACTACATGATCGTAGAGACCGCTCAAGAGAAAAAGCAGATCCCTCGTCGCGAAGGAACCCGCTTCGCTCGCTCGGGATCACAACGTAAAAACAAAATGACCGTGAAGGAAAATGCAGATCGCTCGACTCGCTGAACATACAACTAGCGAAACCTTCCTCACTCTGCGTCTTCTACTAGCCTCTAGCCACTCGTCACTCGCCACTGCTTCCAAACGTATTGCACGCGGAAATCATGCCCGAATTCAGTCCCGCGGAGAACCAGTGCATGCGCTGCTCGGAGGTCCCGTGCGTAAACGTTTCCGGGTTCACCCGGCCGGTTGTTTCGCGCTGCAAGCGATCGTCGCCCACCGCCGCAGCCGCGCCCAGGGCAGACTCCACATCACCCTTCTCCAGCAGGCCGCGCTGCTGCGTGGTGTGCGCCCAGATGCCCGCGAAACAATCCGCCTGCAGCTCCAGTTTCACGGACAGCGGATTGGCCATGCCCGAATTGCTCTCTTCCTCGTCGTGCACGCGCTCTTCGATTCCCAATAGTTTCTGCACGTGATGCCCGAGTTCGTGCGCCAGCACGTAGGCTTGCGCGAATTGTCCCGGCGCGCCAAAGCGCTGGCTCAACTCGTCGAAAAATCCCAGGTCGATGTACACCCTTTCATCCTGCGGACAATAAAACGGACCCGTGGCTGCTTCCGCGCCTCCGCATCCCGAATTGATCTCGTCGCGAAACAGCACTAACTTGGCGTGGTGATAGGTCGTGTCCGCCTGCTCGGGCAGAATTCTCGTCCATGTGTCCTGCACGTCGTCCAGCACGAACGAAACGAATTGCACCAGCGGCTTTTCTTTCTCGTCCAGTTCCGGGTTCGGGCGGCTGATGGCCGGGCTCGTGTCCGCTACTCCGCCACCGAGCAACGTGAAAAGATTTGTGCGGAAAAGCAGGCTAAGCGCGAGAAGCAGCAGCGTCCCACCGATGCCCAGATGGATTCCGCCAAAGCCGAATCCGCCCCCTCCGCCGCCGGTTGAGTCTCGATCGTCTTCAATATCCGAACTTTGGCCATCGGGCGTCCATCTCACCGTCGCACCCCTTTTCGTCGTTGCCACCCGCTCTTCGCGCCTGCCGCCACGCTCCAATCAGCCTACGCTAGCAGGAAGGCTGGCCACTCACAACCCGCCGGGCTAGGCTTAGCGCAGCAGACCTGTGCCGCAGGCCTTACCAGTGCAACAAGCAGTTGCATTCCAGATTTTCGGGATTAATATGTGCCGCATGAAGCCACGACGCGATGCCAAAAGAAACCAAAAAGAGCGAGAGTTTTCCGGTTCCGTATCTCGACACGCCTGCCGAGTTAGAATCGGCCTAAGCCACTCAAAACAAACGGCCGAGCCGAACCTATCTCGACACGGATTTACTACTTTTTCGTGGCAATTTTTTAATTCTTTTCCTGGTGTCGAGGCGCTCATTGCCGCCTCGATTTTCGCGATGTTTTCCGCCGCTCCGGCGCGGGCGCAGCAATCAGCGTTACTGCCTGACGGCCCCGCTGTGCCCACCATCACCCTGAATGGCAGCGGCGCGGGTAAAGCTTTGGAAGAACCGGCACCCAAGCCGGCCAACCAGCAGTCGGCATGGAACATGGAACTTGTCGGGCACAGCGACCTGCAAGGGCGCTCCGCCTATCAGCCCATCATCATCAACGAGAACGGACGCGAGATCGCCTACGTGGGCCATCACACCGGATCGATGATGAATCCGCTCACCGGCAAAGTTGAGCCGAACGGCACCTCGCTTGTGGATGTTACCGATCCGGCCAATCCCAAATACCTAGCGCACATTCCCGGCTCAACGGCGGAGGGCGAAGAAGCGGGTGGCGCGCAGATGGTGCGTGTCTGCAGCGGCAATTTGCTGCCGCATGGCGTGCGCGGCAAGTGGTACCTATTGCGTCCTAACGGCAATGAAGCGCAGGAAATTTACGATGTGACCGATCCGGTGCATCCGACCCATCTGGTAACCATCATCGACGGCCTGAGCAACACGCACAAGAACTGGTGGGAGTGCGATACCGGCATCGCTTATCTGGTCGCCAACAAGAAAGAAGAAGGATGGAAGGGCCAGCACCTGAAGATTTATGACCTGAGCGATCCCGCCCATCCGAAATACATTCGCGACTTCGGTTTGCTCGGCCAGCAGCCTAACGCCACATCCTATGAAGGTGTGGCCAAGGGCATCGCGATCCACGGGGCGATTTCAGCGGGAGTCACGAAGAACCGCGTTTACGCGGCATATGGCACCGGTGCGAACGGCGTGATCCAGATTCTCGATCGCCAGAAACTGCTGAACGATTTCGAGGATCCAGTAAAGCCCACTACCGAGGAAATGCTCGCGCCGCAGGTAGGCTATGTGGTCATGTCACCCGATCAAGGAGCGCACACCACGTTCCCAATTTTCGACGAGCCCATCCCGGAATTCCAGGATTACACCGCGATGAAGAAGCGCAACCTGCTGATCGTGCCTTCGGAATCCTCGCGCGGAGACCATTGCCAACCCGGACCCGGCGGCGACCGTCCCGCGCCGCACCTCGCGTTTCTGGTCGACATCACCAACGAAGCCACGCCGTGGAATCTTTCCACGTTCCGCGTGCCGGAAAATCCCGGAGATTACTGCGGTAGAGGCGGGCGCTTCGGCACGCACTCCGTGGCGGAATCTTTTTATCCGCCGTATTACGGCAAGCTGGCGATTTTCTCCTGGTTCAATGCGGGCGTGCGCGTGTGGGATATTCGCGACCCGTTCGCGGTGCAGGAAGTGGGCTACTTCATTCCCGCGCCGGATAAATTCACCATGTCGTTTTGTCCCGACGGCGTGAGCCATCCCGATGGTGATCCGAAAATTACTTCCGCGTGCACCAAGGTAATCGAGACGAACAACGTGGAAGTGGACGACCGCGGCTACATCTATACCGCGGATCGCGCCGGCACCGGGATGCACATCCTGCGTCTCACGGGACGCGCCAAGGAAGCCGCCGCCACGCAGTAACTTTCATCCTCTAAATTTTTTTTGATTTTTCGCGCTGATCGCAACGGATCAAGCGCATTTCGTTGCTGAAAAATGTTCGCCAAGAAATTACAAGCTGAGATGCAGATCGGAGACGAGCGGAAACCCGTTCCGCTCGATTGGCTGGACAGCTTCTGCATGCGCAATTTCACCGGGTCCGGCGAGTTCGACGACACACTGCCGCTCGGCGACGGCCAGCTTGAAGCGGGTCTCGACGTGAATCCGGAGCGGCTGGCCAGCGCTATGGGCGAGTGGTTCAGCAAGCGCGGCAAGGGCGGCGGCAAAACAGTTAAGGTGAAGTTGAAGACGCTAGAGTGATCCGCGGTGTTTGTGTTCGACCAGTAGTGACGGCGGTTGCGGCCCGCCCAGAGCGCTTTTCCGGCGCTCGGTGACCCGCCGGTCAAAGTGACCGTCAAGCGCGGCCCTAATTTTCGGAAGAGCCGCGCGAGTCGCTGCTTCTCCAGCGGCGACCAGTTGCGGAGTCTTCACGAATTCGTCCCACAAAATGTGATGAACGTCCGGCTCGATCAGAATGTCCGTCATAGAGCGCCAGCTCTGGGTGGCGGCCATCTGGATGATGGAGAACGATCGGCTGATCACTTCGATGGTGTTCCGCGGCCGGGCATCGAGCAGCCCCGGTTCGAGGTGAATGGAGATGATGACATCCGCCCCCATCTTTCGGAGCGCGGGCGCCGGAACGGTCTCCGTGAGGAATCCATCGACCAGAATATGGTTGCGATATTCGACGGGAAGAAAGAGTCCCGGGTAGGCGCAGGAGGCGCGCAACGCGGGGCCAATTTCGCCTTCGGTGAAGTGGACCGATTCGCCGGAAATAATGTCGGTGGCCACAATGCTCAACGGGA
Source organism: Candidatus Acidiferrales bacterium (assembly GCA_035551975.1). Taxonomy (GTDB): domain Bacteria; phylum Acidobacteriota; class Terriglobia; order Acidiferrales; family UBA7541; genus Palsa-295. The sequence goes on from DASZMG010000063.1 coordinate 13,716, forward strand.
CCTTCAGCTCGTGGAAATATCGGGCTGGCGTGAACTTGTGAAGATAATCTTCCAGGCGCTCGTTCGAGGCCATGCCCATGCGCGAAACAGTCCAGCGGCCGAAATCGCGAAAGCTCGTCTCGACGCCCTGCTTTTCCATTTCGGTCAAAGGAGTGCCGCTGGCGTAAGTGGCGGCGACAAGCGCGCCGACGCTGGTGCCGGCGATAAAGTCGATGGGAATGCGGCTCTCCTCGAGCACACGAAGAACGCCAATGTGCGCGATGCCGCGCGCGAACCCGCCGCCGAGAGCGACGCCCACTTTCGCGCGCTTTACCTCAGCCGGCGCGCTTTCTCTGTCGCCATTACCCGCGTAGGCGAAGGACCGTATGCCGCTGACTGCTTTTTTCAGCCATTCCATTCTGAAGTGCACCCACCTCAATAGATAGACTGTAGCAAATTTTCGCGGGACAGGTCTTTCCGGTTGACCCGCTCGTACCGCTTTTGCAACGATGTCATGTTCATTTGTGGGGTTATGAAGCGTCCTATTGAAAAGGTGGCGGTGCTCGGCGCGGGAACCATGGGTGCGCGAATCGCGGCGCATTTCGCGAACGCGGGAATCCCTTGTTTTCTGCTGGATATTGCGCCCGCGGAGCTGAACGAGGACGAGAAGCGCAAAGGGCTCACGCCGCAGGATCCGCGCGTGCGCGATCGCATCGTACTGGCCGGGCTCGAAGCCGCAAAGAAAGCCCGCCCCGCGGCCTTTTTCACTCCCTCGACCGCACGCCTGATTATTCCCGGCAACTTTGAAGACAATCTCGAGTGGTGCAGCGAAGTGGATTGGATTGTCGAGGCAGTCGCGGAGAATCTGGAGATCAAGCGCAAGCTCTTCGAACGAGTCGAAGCGGTGCGCAAGCCGGGAACGCTGGTAACGACCAATACCTCCGGTCTGCCGATTCGCTTGATCGCCGAAGGCCGCTCCGAGGATTTTCAGGAGCACTGGGCGGGCACGCACTTTTTCAATCCGCCGCGTTACATGAAACTCGTCGAGTTGATTGCCGGGCCGAAAACGCGAGCGGATGTGCTGGCGACCTTGCGGGAGATCTGCGACCTGCGCCTGGGTAAGGGCGTGGTTCCGGCGAAGGACACGCCGAACTTCATCGCCAATCGCATCGGCACGTTTTCCATGCTGAATTCGATTCTGCAGATGCAGGGTCTGGGCATGAGCATCGAGGAAGTGGACGCCTGTACAGGTCCTGCGGTGGGCTGGCCGAAGTCGGCGACCTTTCGCACCGCGGACATCGTGGGACTCGACGTGCTGGTGCACGTGATCCGCAATATCCACGAGAACGCGCCGGACGATGAATCGCGCGAGATGTACCGAGTGCCGAAGCTGGTCGAGGAGATGATGGCGCGCGGCTGGCTCGGCGAGAAAACCGGAAGCGGATTCTACAAGCGAGTGAGAAAGGGCGGCGATTCCGAGATTCTGACTCTCGACTGGCAGAAGATGGAATATCGCCCGCAGCAGAAGGGCAAGTTCGCGTCGATCGAAGCGGGTAAAGCGATCGAAGATACGCGCGAACGCTTGCGCATGCTGGTGGCGCCCGCGCTGGAAGGGAAGAGCGGGGACAAAGCGAACCAGTTCATCTGGACGACGCTGAGGGAAATGTGTGTGTATGCCGCGCGGCGCCTGCCGGAAATTTCAGACAGCATCCTCGACGTGGATCACGCCATGCAGTGGGGCTTCGCCTGGGAGTTGGGACCTTTTGAGATCTGGGACGCTATCGGTGTGGAGCGAATGGCGAAGGCCATCGAGCGCGAAGGGAAGAAGTTGCCTGCGCTTGTGACAGAAGCGCTGGCTACGCCGCAGAAATCGTTTTACGAAACGAAGAAGGGCGCCACGACATATTTCGACGTTTTGGAGCACAAGCACAAGCCGCTCGCGGAAACGCCCGGAATCATCATTCTGAAATCGCCGAAGGATCGCACGCCGGTGGTGCAGGGAAATTCGGGCGCGAGCCTGATCGACATCGGCGATGGAGTGCTGTGCTGCGAATTCCATTCGAAGATGAACGCTATCGGCGGCGACATTATGGCCATGTTGCAGGCCGGCGTGGCGCGGCTGGGCACCGAATTCGAGGCCATGGTGATCGCCAACCAGGGGACGAATTTTTCGGTGGGCGCGAACCTGATGCTGCTGCTGGTGAGCGCGCAGGAAGGCGAATGGGACGAGATTCAGCTGATGGTGCGGCAATTCCAGCGCATGAATATGGCCATCAAGTACGCGCCGCGTCCAGTGGTGGCCGCGCCGCACGGCATGGCGCTCGGCGGCGGATGCGAAGTGCCGCTGCATGCCGCGCGCATCCACGCGGCGGCAGAAACCTACATGGGCCTGGTGGAAGTGGGCGTGGGCTTGATTCCCGGAGGCGGCGGAACGAAAGAAATGCTCATTCGCGCGAACGAGCGCGCGGCCGGCGGCGAAGATATGGACTTGTTCCACGCGCTGAAGCCGATCTTTGAGAATGTAGCGATGGCGAAGGTTTCCACTAGCGCGGAAGACGCGCGCTCGCTTGGATATTTGCGGCCCGCGGATCTGGTGGGCATGAATCGTGACCGCTTGATAGCGGACGCAAAGGAGACCGCGCTGGCCATGGTGCGCGCGGGCTATCATCCGCCGGCGCCCGCGGAAATCCGTGTGCTAGGCGAGGAATTTCTGGCCGCGGCCAAGCTTGCCATCTATTTGCTTGTGAATGGCGCGTACGCCAGCGACTACGACGCGGTGGTTGCACGCAAGCTGGCCTATATCCTTGCGGGCGGGCCCATCACGGCGTCGCAAACGGTTCCCGAGCAATATGTGCTGGACCTGGAACGCGAAGCGTTCGTCAGCTTGTGCGGCGAGCGCAAGACGCAGGAGCGCATTGCCCACACGCTGCAGACGGGCAAACCCCTGCGTAACTAGCTTCTATAGCTGGACTTTTGCGGCGCTTACGCAAGGCTTACAGGCAACTGTTTTAAGCGAGTGGCGCTCTTACGTACGCGCCCTTTAGATCCTTTTTACAAAATTGCCGTGGAGAAGAATTTGACGCCGACCCCGCAAGCCAATCCGCTGATCTCGCGAATGACGGAAAAATTCCCGATAAAAGAATGCAGTTGCAAGGGTGACTGCTAATGCCTTTGGCGCGGCGTGCACTTGCGGGGCTGACAACATTGCTGCTGTGCGTTCTATGCGCAGCGGGATGCGGCGGCGGCTCCAGCAATTCAAGCAGCTCGACGAACTCCTCCACCGGATCAACCACGCCAACCCAGAATGCCGTGATTGTGTACCCGGGCTCGGCTAGTGTGCCCATTGGCGGAAAAGTGCAATTCATGGCGTACCAGCCAAGCGCGCCCGCAAGCACATTCACCTGGAGCGTGAGCGGTGGCGGGAGTATCACCGGCGCCGGGGCATTCACCGCGCCGACGAGCCCTGCAACAGTAACGGTCACCGCTACGTCTTCGGCCGGCTCCTCGGCCAGCGGAACCGCCAGTTTGAACGTGACTGCTTCTCAGGGCGTGTTGTTGAGCCCTTCGGCCGTGGCTATTCCCGCGGGCTCGACGCAAGTTTTCGCCGCGACGGTAAACGGAACAGCGGTGACGGCAACCTGGCAAGTGAACGGAACTACGGGTGGCGACGGACTGCACGGGACGATCGACTCGACCGGCACGTACATTGCGCCGCTGACGCCACCTCCGGGCGGGACCACCACGATCACAGCCATCACCGGCAGCGGCGCATCCTCAACCTCGGGTACGGCCACAGTGGCGATCGTGTTTTCGAGCATGTCGCTGAACGGCCGATACGCATTTTCCTACAAGGGAAACAATTCTTCCGGCTTCAGTGCAGTGGCCGGAAGCTTCGGAGCGCAGGGTGGAACGGGTTCTTCGGGAACGATTTTTGGAGGTGCGCAGGATTCGCTCACCGCCGGAAGCGCCGCGGCGAAAAGCGCGTTCACGGGCACGTTTACCGTGAATCCGGATGGGACGGGAAGCGCAACACTCTCGAACAACACAGCCTGGGAATTTGCTCTGGTTTCCAATGCCGTGGGCGGATCGGCGCGATTGGCGCGCCTGATCCGATTCGACACCAGCGCCACCGGATCGGGAACGATTGAGCTGCAGAACTCGGCGCAGCTCGCCGCATCCGCTTTTTCCGGCAATTACGCCTTTGGCCTTTCCGGCGTAGACACTGCCGGCGCGGCGTTAGCCATTGCCGGGCGATTCTATGCCGACGGCGTCGATAGCATTCCACCGGGATTGGCGATTCAGGACATCAATGACAACGGCAAGAGCACTTTTGTCGCGACGACGTCGAGCACGACAACAACAACCACCTCGACGGCCACGGGAGACACCACGCTGCAAGGCAGTTTCCTGATGGATGCGACGCTGCCGAACAGCGGGCGCGGAACAGTTACGTTTACGAGCACGAACACGTCCGTGTTTACCGGGCCCACGACGACGCTGCAATTCGCGTTTTATATCGTCGATAACACGCACATCAAAGTGGTGGAAACGGACACGAACGCCTCGCTCGCCGGAGATTTCTACAGCGCGGCGAATACCTCCACGGACGGCGCTTTTACTTCAGCCGGGGCTTTGCCGCCGGGCAACTATGCTTTCACAGTTTCAGGACACGGCTCGAATGGAGCATACGCATCGGGTGGCATCCTAACGTCGGTGGGAGCGTCAACCGGGACCAGTGGCACAGTCAGCGGAGTGATCGACGTCAACAATGGGATCAGCGATTTGCGGCTGAACTCAACTATTACCGGCTCTTCGTTTTCGATAGACGTGAACTATGGCCGCATCACCATGCCCATTACGGTAAACAACGCTACGGCTAATTTTGCTGGGTACACCGCCGCTTACAATTCGCCCACCGGCCCGGTTCTTTTCGTTGTGCTCATCGAACTCGACACGAACGCCATCGCCACCGGCATCGCGTACCCGCAGGGCTCGTCGGTAGCGCCGCCGCAAGGGAATTACGCGTTGAATCTGGCGGGGGCCTACGGACCAAAGAATGGAGCAGTGGAGCAGGATATTCTGGGACAGGTTTCAACGATTGGCACTACGTCTTTCAACGGCAACCTCTTCATCAATAATTTTGCGCTTACAACTGTGACACCGCATGTTGCGCTGACCAACACCACGGCCATTTTGAGTCCGACTTCCAACGGGCGTGGCACGGCGACCATCGCCACCGGCCCAGCCACGTTCGCAGTTGCTTATTATGCGGTCGATGCGAACTCGGTGTTGTTGCTGGAGACCGATGGAGCGCGTGTTACCACAGGAATGCTTTCCAGACAGTATTAATTGAACTCGCGACAGAATTGAATCGCTTCAGGCACAGCGAGCGGAACTGTTTTGCGCCGGATTGAACCGCTTTGTTCCGTGTTAACCCTTTCGCAGCGAGTACTTTCGTACTATTGCCGCAGTTTGTCACCCCCGCGAAAATCCCTCAGTACCACCCAAATCGCAAATTCCTGACACCTTTGGAGGACGGCAATCGGCCGTTACGAATTGATGTCAACACTTTCAAAGGAAGCGATCGAAACCGCAAGTGCAAAAGAGACTACGGTTTCGCCGGCCAGCACCACGACCCCATCGGCGGCTAGCCAGATTCATTCCGACGCCGTCTCCCTGGAAGTTCCGCTCAAAGTCCATGGCTCGAAAGTAACCGAAGGTATTCGTGGAGTACCACCGCGGACGGAGCCATTTGAGGAGCAAAGCAGCTCAATGATCGTGTTCCCGCACGGCGGCGTGCTGAGGATGGCGACACAGGTCGGCGTCGGACAGATGCTGGTGCTGACCAACCTGAAGACACGCCAGGATGCGATTTGCCGCGTGGTGAAAGTGCGGACATATTCGAGCTCTTCGTCGTATGTGGAAGTGGAATTCACGCACCGGCAGCCCGGATATTGGGGCGTTTACTTTGAGTCGGAGACTCCGGAGCCGGACCCCGCGGCGAGTCCAAGCGCGCCGACCGCAAACGCCGGCGCCAGCGATGCGAAAAGTGGACTGGGCACAAGCGGCGCGACTGCCCCGCGTGCGGCCACTGACGATTCCACTTTCATTCATTTTGGATCGCAAGAAGACGTGCAACTGGCGGCGACATCGATGGGTTCTTCCGCGGGTTCGGCAGCTTCTTTGGCGGGCAAGGGGCCGCTCTCGAGCGCGAGCGGAGCACCGCCGAAAAAACTGGCGGAAGCAAATGCTGAAGAGGCGAAATCGGAAACTTTATCGGCGGGCTCCCGCACGGGCGACGCTTCTCCAGCCTCCAACTCGCCCTCCGCGAGAGCGGGCGAAGCATTCGGCTCACGGTTGAGTTCGGGGACGAGCGATGAAGGCCAGGCGGAATCCGGGAAGAAATGGATAGCCATTGGCGCGGGGGGCGCGGCGCTGGTAGTTGCGATCATCGTCGCCACGGTTTTTCTCGGCCACAAGCCTGCGGGTTCACAGGCACGTGTCTCACAAAACGTGGCGCAACAACCGGCTCCTCCGCAGCAGGACGTGGCGCCGCCAGCGCCGGTAACGGTGACGCCGACCTCGTCCGCCGGGCATCCGAACGTCACGCCGACGGCGACGAGCCAGCCAGCATCGGCGCCAGTGGTCAAGCCAGCGCGGGAAACAGCCGCGCGCGAATCTGCGGCCGTACACGAATCTCCGGTGGTGCGCGAGTCGCCGAGCCAGCCAGAAGCGGCTGAGAATCCGGCTCCAGCGGAACCTGCGCGGAAAGCTACGAGCATGCCGAGCGTATTCGGGACCTTGAACGCGCATCCCATGTCTAAAACGCGTAGCGTCACGACCGCTGCGCCAAGCATTCCCGCGTCGTCCGGGGCGCCTGAGAATGCGTTGCTGGGAATCACGACTTCCGCGAATGGAAATTCGCTACCGGCGCCCGCTCTGAACACGAATATCCCGGTGTCGGTTGGCGGACGCGTGAAGCCGCCGGTGCTTGTGAAAAATGTGCTGCCGCAGTATCCGGCACTCGCGCGGCAGGCGCATACGCAAGGCGACGTAGTGATGCAAATCGTGATCGACAAAACGGGCCGTGTGTCGCAAGAGAAGGTGCTTTCGGGACCTACAGTCCTGCGTGAGGCAGCCATCGAAGCAGTGCGCGGCTGGCAATACGATCCCACACAGTTGGATGGGCAGCCGATCAGCGTCGAGATGACCGTCACGCTGCGCTTTCAGCTGTAAAAGCAGACTCCGAGTAGCGGGCTCGCGGCCAGCGGGCTCGCTGTTGCTTTTTCACTCGCCCTGGCATCCAATAAGTCCAGACAATCAACGAATATGAATTGAGGGAAGATCCATGCGCGAAGCTGTAATCGTAAGTTCTGTGCGGACAGCGGTGGGCAAAGCGCCTCGTGGAACGCTGCGCACGACGCGGCCAGACGATCTGGCGGCGGTGGCAATCACAGAGGCGCTAGCGCGGGCCAAGGGGCTCGAGGCCAAGGATGTAGACGACGTAATTTTGGGCTGCGCCATGCCGGAAGCGGAGCAGGGCATGAACGTGGCGCGGAATGCCTGGCTGCGCGCGGGGCTGCCGGTGGAAACGTCGGCGATGACGATCAATCGATTCTGCTCGTCCGGACTGCAGTCGATTGCCATTGCTGCAGAGCGGATTATGGCCGGACAGGGAGATGTGGCTGTGGCGGGTGGCACCGAGTCGATGTCCATGGTGCCTATGGGCGGGAACAAAGTGGCGCCCAATCCATGGCTGATGGACCACTACCCGGAAGCGTATATCAGCATGGGGCTGACGGCTGAGAACGTCTCGAAGAAATATGGAATCACGCGCGAGCAGGCGGACGAGTTTTCACTGGCCAGCCATAAAAAAGCGCTGGCGGCGATCGCGTCTGGCAAATTCAAGGATGAGGTTGTGCCGGTGGAAGTGAGCTATACGGTGCTGGAAGCAGGCGCGAACGGGTCGTCGAATGGAAGCAAGCCGAAGACCGTGAAGACAACGTTCGCGGTGGATGAAGGGCCGCGCGCAGATACGTCTTTGGCGGTGCTGGCGAAGCTCAAGCCGGCGTTTCATGCAAACGGAGTGGTCACTGCGGGAAATAGTTCGCAGATGAGCGACGGAGCCGCTGCGGCGGTGGTGATGAGTGCGGAGCGGGCAGCGTCGTTGGGATTGAAACCGTTGGCACGATTCGTTGCATTTGCGACGGCAGGATGCCCGCCGGAGGAGATGGGCATTGGCCCGGCGTTCGCGATTCCCAAAGTGCTGAAGCTGGCGGGACTAAAGCTCGACCAGATCGGCGTGATCGAGTTGAACGAAGCGTTTGCGGCGCAAGCGCTCAGCGTGATAAGGCTTGCGGGACTCGATCCGGCGAAGATCAACGTAAACGGTGGAGCGATCGCGTTGGGGCATCCCCTCGGTTGCACGGGCGCGAAGCTTACCGCTACTATCCTGCGCGAGATGGAACGGCGCAATGCGCGCTACGGCATGGTGACCATGTGCATCGGCGGAGGCATGGGCGCAGCGGGGATCTTCGAGCGAGCGGCGTAACGCGGCACGCCGGACTCAGCATGTGGGGCGCGGCACGCGGACTCAATTTAGGCGCATTATTAACGGCAATCTGGCGGGTCGAAAGGAAAACGTAGATGGCTACGACTCCTGTTTCGCAATCGCTGAACCGCGGCGGGGCGTTCCTGATTTCATCGAGTGCGCCTGGCGACGTTTTCACTCCGGCCGATCTGACCGACGATCAGCGACTGGTGGGGCAGACCGCCGAAGAGTTTGTGGCGAACGAAGTGGTTCCGCAGATTCCGGAACTCGAGCAGCACAAAGAAGGGCTGATGCCGCTGCTGCTGAAAAAAGCCGGCGAACTGGGATTGCTGGGCGGCGGAATTCCGGAGGAGCACGGCGGCTCGGGACTGGACAAGATTTCCGCGACAGTGCTGGCGGAGAAGTTGGCGGGATACGCGTCGTTCGCGGTGTCGCACGGCGCGCATTCGGGCATTGGAACAGTTCCGATCGTTTACTTCGGCACAGAAGAACAGAAGAAGAAGTACCTGCCTAAGATTGCCACTGGCGAACTGCTTTCGTGCTATTGCCTGTCGGAACCGCAAGCGGGATCGGACGCGCTGGCCTCGCGCACACGCGCGGTGTTGTCTCCCGACGGCAAGAATTGGCTGCTTACCGGCCAGAAGATGTGGATCACTAACGGCGGGTTCGCGGACGTGTACGTGGTGTTCGCGAAGGTCGATGGTGAAAAGTTTTCGTGCTTCATCGTGGATCGCGGAACGCCGGGATTTTCGGTAGGCGCCGAAGAAAGAAAGATGGGCATCCGCGGGAGTTCGACGGTGCCGCTGTTCTTCGAGAATGCGCCGGTGCCGAAAGAAAATTTGCTACACGAAATCGGGCGCGGACACATTGTCGCGTTTAATACGCTGAACGTGGGGCGATTTTCGCTGGGCGCCTACTGCCTGGGCGGATCGAAAAATGTTCTTAGTGTTGCGTCAAAATATTCGAAAGAGCGAACTGCGTTTGGCAAGCGGCTGTGTGAGTTCGGCTTGATCCAGGCGAAACTGGCGGAGATGGCTATCCGCATTTACGCCGTCGAGTCGATGATTTACCGCTCGGCAGGCATGATCGAAGCGGCCGTGGGAAATTCGTTAGGCGACGACAAAACGCAGCAAGCTATGAAGGTACTTGAGGAATACGCCATCGAAAGCTCAATCAGCAAAGTGGCCGGAAGCGAAACGCTCGATTACTGCGTGGACGAAAGCGTGCAGATTTTCGGCGGCTACGGTTTTCACGAGGATTATCCAGTGGCGCGCGCCTACCGCGACAGCCGCATCAACCGCATTTTCGAAGGCACCAATGAAATCAACCGAATGCTCATCATTCAAATGCTGATGAAGCGCGCCATGACCGGCGTGCTGCCGCTGATTCCCGCGGCCATGAAGCTGACCGAAGAGGTTCTGGCCGGCCCTTCGTTCGAGGAAACTCCCAGCGGCGCTTTCGCGGACGAGGAACGGTCGCTCGCGCAGGCGAAAAAGATCTTTCTGCTGGCTGCCGGTACGGCGGTGCAGAAGTTCCGCGACAAATTGGGCGAAGAGCAGGAAATTGTGGCTGCGCTTTCGGACATCGTAATAGATGTCTACGCCATGGAGTCCTGCTTGCGCCGCGCACAGAAAGCTTCCGTATCAGGCAAGCAAATGGAAGGTGTGATGAACGACGCTGCGTACGTTTTTATCAGCGAGGCCATGGACCGCATCGAAAAGTCCGCGCGCACGGCGCTTTCGGCCGTTGCTGAAGGCGACACTCTTACCACGCAACTCGCTGTGCTGCGCAGATTTGCCAAGCACCCGGCGCTGAACACGGTGGCCCTTCGTCGGCGCGTTGCTGCCGCGGTCCTGGCACAAGACCGATATCCTTTCGAACCTCGCTAGAAGTGTAGTAGAAGCTCCTCGCGCGGCAGCGTCCTCGCGGTAAGTTATTTGTGCTATTCGGCAAGCGTTTTCCCCTCCGGAATCTGTCTCACAGTGGAAATCAATGAGGCAGCGTTACTTAGAGGTCGACTCTTTTGGATGCTCTTTTGCATCTAAGCTGGCGAGGGATCGCGACTACCATGAAGGCAGTATTAGTCCTGGCGCGGCTGAAGGAGTTGGCCATCGCCGGCGCAAAGCAAGCAAAACTGCGCAAGCGCCTTACCATTCTTCTCGCGGTTATTCTGTTCCTGCAGCTCTATTTCGTGCGGGAGTTGATTGCCGCGGAACTTCTTTTCGGACTTGGGTTTCTGGCGCTGCTCGCGATGGTAGGAATCTTCTACGCGATTGGTTTTATCGGCGAGCGCACCTTCAACGGGCTGGAAGCGGGCTACCGTGTGACAGCGCCTGTGGCGCGCCGCGCCTACACGAAAATAGAAGAACTTAGTAAAAAGCCATTCCGCCATCCACGTTCAGAGTCTGTCCAGTAATCGCGCTGGCCTGATCGGAAACAAGAAATAGCGCAGCGGCTGCAATTTCGTCGGCCGTTTGCGGCCTTCCTTGCAAGACTCCCTCGAACACCTTTGCCAAAAGCTCGTTGCGATCTGCCTGAAGGTGCCGGGCCAGATTACGTCCAAGTTCGTCCCACATCTTTGTTTCCGCCACAGGGCCCGGACTGAGCGCATTGACGCGCACGCCTTTTCGCGCCGATTCGGCGGCGAGAGTGTGCGTCAGGCCGATCAAGCCTGCCTTGGACGCGGCATAGGCGCTGTTTAGGGTGAACGCAACTTTGGCTGCGATGCTCACGATGTTCAAAATCGAACCGGAGCCGCGCTCGTACATTTCCGGCAAGACCAGCCGCGAAAGAAGAAATGGGCCGCGCAGATTTACGGCGATAACACGATCCCACTCGCGCGCGTCCACCTTTTCTACGGGCTGCACCGGGCCGTAAACGCCCGCATTGTTTACGAGAATGTGGATCGCGCCGAACGCCTGGCGGGATTCGCGCACAATCTTTTCGCAATCGGCTTCGCGCGACACATCGGCAGTGATCGAGGTGGCCTGCCCGCCGGAGCGGCGGATTTCTGATGCGACCTGGTCAACTTCGGCGGCAGTTCGCGCCGTGACGGCCACTTCTGCGCCTTCGGCGGCGAACCGGCGCGCGATGGCGCGACCGATGCCGCGTCCGCCGCCAGTAATGACCGCAACTTTTCCTTCCAACAACATCCGTTGCTCTCCAGATCGCAGTGCAATTCCGCCTGCGGTCAGGCCTTCGTGGAGCGATTCGCAATTTCCGCGGTGACGCGCTGCATTTCATCGTGGATGTGGCCGTTGGTAGCCAGCATTTCGTTGTCGCCCGGCCGGTAAGGCTTTCCATCGAGATCGGTAACTTTGCCGCCCGCTTCGGTGACGATCAAAATGCCCGCGGCCGTGTCCCAGGAATTCAAGCCGAATTCCCAGAATGCTTCGAAGCGTCCACAAGCGACCGAACAAAGATCGAGGGCCGCGGAGCCGTCGCGCCGCACGCCGTGCGAGCGCAGCGTAAATTCCCAGTAGTAGCTCATGTTCGCGCTGCTGCGCCGGTGCTTCGGAGGAAAGCCGGTACACACCAGGCTTTCCGCGAGTTTTTCGATTGGCGAAACGTGGATAGGCTTGCCGTTCAGGTAGGCGCCTTCTCCGCGCGCCGCCGTGAACAGCTCATCGGCGATGGGATTCATTATCGCCGCGACCATCGGCTCGCCCTGTTCGAGCAGGCCGATCGACACACCGAAGCAGGGATAGCCATGGGCGAAATTCGTGGTGCCGTCGAGCGGATCGACGTGCCAGGTGTATTTGGCTCCGGCTGCCGCGCCCGCGCTGCCTTCTTCCGCGACAATGGCGTGCTCGGGGAACTCCTTGCGCAGTCGGGCGGCAATCAGAGCCTCCGAGCGCTTGTCGGATTCGGTGACGATATCCACTTCACCTTTGTAGGAAATTTCTTTGGGGCGTCCGAATTCGACGCGCAATATCGCACTGGCATCGCGGGCGGCTTCGACGGCCACGTCTAAGTATTTTTTCATTCAGAGTGGGATTATTGCGATGCGGCCGCAGTGAAATATTCCTTGCGGTAGCGCACAAGATCACCCGCCTTCACTTTAACTTGAACGTGGCGGTCACTTCCAGGGGGAGGCGTGGGATTCGGGTAATAGCCCAGCAGATACTGCGTGCGCAGCTCGCGATTGATGCGGTCGAACATGGCATCGAGCTGGTCGAGGCTGTCGAGAATGAAGACGGCGCCGCCGCTGCTATCGGTGATGGTAATCAGCGCGTGCTGACCGGCGGTTTCGCGTCCGCTCTCGCTCTTGATGGGCCGGATGACAATGGAGTAGAGCATCGCGTCGGATGCGATAGCCGCGCGTCGTGCGTCATCAAATTTCGCGTAGCTGGTGGTTTCGCCAGCATCGGTGACCAGCACGATGGCGCGGCGCCGGCCGCCCGGGCGACGGCGCAGGGAGTTGGAGCCGAGCACAAGCGCGTCGTACATGGAGGTGCCGCTGCCCAGAAACATATGCTTGAGGGCGGACTGCAAGCGGGGAACGTCACCGGAGAAATCTTCCAGCAGCGTCACGTGTTCGGCGAATTCGAAGACAGCAAGCGTGTCCGATGGGCGAACGACCTGGCGAATGAAGTGCGCGGCGGCGTCGGTTTCAACCTTCACGTCCTTGTAAGTGCTCATGCTGGCATCGACCATCAAGGCGAGATCGAGCGGGCGATCGGTCTGTGCTTCAAAGCGCTCGATTTTCTGCGGCAAGCCGTTCTCGGAAAGATCGAAGGCATCCTGAGTGAGATCGGGAACCGGCTCGCCGTTGGCGTCGATCACGCTGACGAGGATGTTGACCAGATTCGATTGCACGTGGATGACACCGGAAGGGCGCTGATCCTGAGGAAAGCGGGCGCGAGCGGGGGAAGCTGTCGCGGTTTGCGCACAAAAGCTCAGCAGCGTAGCGGCAAGCAGGACCGCGCCGCACGCGGCAGCCGATTTAGTCATTTAGTAGTAGATTCATCCGCGGGAGAAATGGCTTTCTCGACCGGCACTTCGCCCTCGGCCCAGACCGCGCCGCCGACGAAATGCTCCTTCTTCCAGATGGGAACGGTGCGCTTCAGGTTATCGATACCGTAGCGGCAGGCGTCGAAGGCAGCCGCGCGATGCGGCGAGCTTACAGCGATGAGCACGCTGGTTTCGCCGATTTCCAGACGACCGAGCCGGTGAACGATAGCCATGCGATGGATGGCGAACTTCTGGCGCATCTGGCCGCCAATTTCGCGCATTTTGGCGAGCGCCATGGCTTCATAAGCTTCGTAAACGAGGTATTCGGTGGGCTGGCCTTTCAAGCTGTTGCGTACGAAGCCATCGAAGTAAACGAGCGCGCCGTCTTCTGGCGCCTTGAGGCTTTCGACGAAGTCCTGAGGACGAATCGGCGCGCGCACAAGCTCGAAAATATCGCCCGAAACCGTCGCTTGCTGCTGGCCTCCGCTGACCGGAGGCAAAAATGCCACTTCGTCTCCGGGGGCCAAGGGCGAGCGCCAGTTGGCATATTCCTGATTCACCGAAGCAGCGATGGAGGGGCGAAATTCGGCGAGCTTCGGGAATCGCTGGCCATAGCCGTCGAAAAGATCTTCCACGCGAGCGCCTTCAGCCAAGTCGGCATCATCCTCAGCCGTCCCGACGATTTCCTTGAGTTGTCCGAAGAAAAGAACGCGTACCCGCACGGATTCATTCTAGCCCGTGAGGTCACGGTCGCAAAGCATGCCAATAGCATGCCAATAGCGAAAGCGATGCTTCGCTTCTATGCGACTAGCGTGAAACCCCGTGGGTTTGTGCGTTCTTCTTGAAGATCAGCAATAGTTTCATGGCGCGTCCAGGATTGGAGCGAAAAGAAACGTCGGTGAGAGGGACGCTCAAAAAATTGGTGTAGCCTGGTATGCGGGCGGTTTCGGGATCGTTCAGGTTCTGAAAGCCCATGGATCAATCGGCAAACTGGCGCTCCGGCGAATCGCCTTGGTATAACGTCATCATATTTTTGTGGCGAGGGTCGCGCTGAATTTTTTCGGCGAGATCGATTACGGCTTCCTCGTTGCCTTCGAGCACCTGCATGAAGCATCCGTCCTTGTAGAGGAGCATCCCTGTAACTGTAGAGGAGCATCCCTGTAACTGCGAGCCCGGTGTTATTGGCGCGGCTCTTGGCCAGGAGATCGCGCAATTCCTGGCTCGAGAAGGGAGTCACAGCCGAGCTTACGTAGGTGAGCGAAAACATAGTCTTCCTTCGCCATGGCAAACGGAATCGCCACGGAATCGTGGTTATTTTGGAAGGGGTATTGCGGACTTTAACACGCGCAAGTTCGGGGACCGCATAAAACTAGCGCGAAGAGTTCGAATCGGGCAAGTTGGCGAACTGGCGCGCGTCGTGGCTCCAGGCAGCGGCGGAATGGATGGCCGGCAGCACGTGTTCGGGGCCTGCCGCCACCTGCCACATGGCGGCGTGACGCTTGTCCATAAAGCGCTCTTCGATGCAGCGATCGAGCAAGTGCAGCAGCGGATCGTAGAATCCGCGCGTGTTTACCAGCACGATCGGGTTCAGATAAATGCCCAGGCGCTTCAAGCTGATGGCTTCCATTAATTCTTCGAGCGTACCGGAGCCGCCGGGCAGGGCGATAGCGGCGTCGCTATCGGTGAGCATAAGGTGCTTGCGCTCACGCATATTTTCGACCACCTGAAGTTCGGTGAGGCCCTTGTGATCCCATTCGAGTTCGCGCATGAAGCGGGGAATCACCCCGATCACCTTCCCGCCCTTGGAAAGCGCGCCTTCCGCGAGATGACCCATGGAGCCGATCGCGCCTCCTCCGTACACCACGGTGATGGTGTTCTCGGCGAGGATTTCGCCCAGGCGGCGCGCGGAATCGAGATAGATGCGGTCTGAGCGCTCGCTGGAAGCGCAATAAACACAAACCTTTTGCAGTTTACTGTGCGTCATTCGTGGATTGCCAAAGAGTTTGGATGGCTAATTACCTGACGTCGGCGATGAGGCGGCCGCTTCACGGGCCAGGCGCGTAACCGTGTCCAGACGATTGGCCGCGCGCCGAAGCGCCGAGGACAGGGAATCGGCTTCGATGCGCAAGGTTGCTTGGTCCTTGCGGTCGAGCGATTCGTTCACCCCGGGCATGAGTTCCGCCGCGTATCCCGCGTAGCTGCCCGGCGCGTAAACCGTATGTTTGAACCACGGACGTCCGGCCAGACCGCTTTCCGCGAGAAAACCCTGTTCCACGGAAACGAGCGCGTGATTCAATTCGCGGACGGCCGCCGGAGCAACGGTGATAGAACCGAGGTCGCGAAGGGCTGCAGTGGCACGAGAAGCAGCTGTTGAGAATTCAATCGAGGCTTCCGCAACGGGCTTGAGAGTGGCAGTTTCGCCGGCCTGGGACGATGCGCGCGAGAGCAGGTCGCTTTCCATGCGGCTGATCTCTGTGGCATAAGCCGAGTAATCAAACGGCAGAATGTCCGCTTCATCCAGGCGCAGGGCGATGGTGCCAAGGATGCGGGCCAATGCGGCGTGATAGCCAAAGGTCGGATCGCCGAAATGTTTCATCCAATAAAAATCATCGTAGAGAGAATGATAGACGCCGTAATCGCCGCCGAAGCCGATGTCGACCGAAGGAATTCCGGCGTAATCAAAAAAGGGCGAGAAATCGGAGCCTGCCCCGAGCGCACCCAGCGGCGCCTCGCCAACACCTTCGCCCTTCCAACTGCGGTGCGAACTGCTGGCATCTTCTCCGGAGCGGACTAGGTGCCCGCGCCACGAATCATAAACGCTGTGCTTGGTGCTGGGATCTTCTATCTCGCGCGTCACGTCTCGTATGAAGCTTTTCAGCGAAGGAGTCGCCGCCGCGCTGAAATTCGGGCCGGTTACGCCCACGTCGGTATTGATGTAGGCCACTGCTTTTGCCTGTAATTCGACGCGATTTTCTTCAACCCATAGCGTTGAGCCGATGAGGCCTGGTTCTTCGGCATCCCACTCACACATCAGGATGGAACGCCGCGGCTTCCATCCGGACCGAACCAGTTCGCCAAGCGACCGTGCCGCTTCGAGCATGGCGGATGTTCCGCTGCCAGGATCGGCGGCGCCGAAAACCCAGGCATCATGATGATTGCCGAGGATAACCCATTCGTTGTCGTTCGTGCCCGTCAGCTTGGCGATCACGTCATAAATCGGCCGCGGCTGGTAGTCCATGGCGATCTTCATGTGCACGCGAGCGTCGCCAGGGCCGAGATGGTAAGTGAAAGGCAGAGCGCCCTGCCATCCGCGCGGAACATGCCTTCCGCCTAGGCTCGAGAGGATCACTTCGGCGTCCTTAGCGTTGATGGGCATGGTAGGGATGTGCGCGAGAGTTTGCGCGGCGTCAGGCGTGACGTGCTTCTCGCCGGAAGGCATCTGCACGCCGGGAGTGAGCGGATCGCCTGGATAAATCTGCGTGTAAAGAATCGAGCCACGCTGAATGCCGCTCATTGGCCGCCAGGGGCCTTTTGGAAAAGTGTCGCCCACGCTGTAGCCGTCATCCTGCGGATCGGAATAGATGATCAGCCCGGCCGCTTTGTGCTCTTCGGCCACTTTGGCTTTGATGCCGCGAAACCCCTGGCCATAGCGGGCAATCACAATTTTGCCTTCGACGCTTATGCCCAGCGCTTCGAGTTCGCGGTAATCATCCGGCATGCCGTAGTTCGCGTAGACCACAGGGGCGGTGATGTCGCCGGAGGGAGAATAGGTGTTGAATCCAGGGGTGACTTTGGTGTTGTAGCTGTCGGGATCTTCTTCGACGGGCTGCTCCGGGCTACCCAGGATTTTTTTTTCGGGTGCAGTGAGCTCGAGCTTTATCTCACGCGGCAAGGGCAGCCAGGCGCTGTAGGTGACGATCTGCGCGTCGAATCCGTAGCTTTGATATTGGTCGCGTAGCCATTCTGCCACGCGGTGGTCGGCTTCGGTGCCGGCCATGTGCGGTTCGCTGGTGAGGTGGCGTAGATTGCTTTCCGCCTTCGCGGCGCTGGGGATGCTTTGCAGTTCTTGCTCGAGAATGCGCTCGTTGTCAGTCCGCGAGGATTGGAGGCCGCGCGTTCCGGGCGTGCTCTGCGCGCCGCCCGAAATGGCCAGTCCAAAGACGAATGCGCCGAGCAAGAGAACCACGGCGGCGCCGAAATGTCTCGTCGACTGATTCATTCCCGACCTATTGGTAGAAACGACCAATTTTAGCGCAACTTCGCGCCAACCCAGCGAGTGAGTAAGTTTGGAGGTGCGAATCAACAACCCGGGTTGCTTCCGGGCCTCAAAATAGGGCGCCAATGGGGCGCTAATGCCCGCTTGACGCATGCCGCATCGGTCCGTAGGCTGAATCCATTGATTTTCCTCACGGCTCAGGTGGAATCGATTTGAAAATCATTGTTTCCGGCGCGTCCGGACTGATTGGCACTGCCTTGACTCGCGAGTTGCGGGCCGAAAGGCATGATGTGCGGCACCTGGTGCGTTCCGGCAGCTCGCTCGCGCCGCACGAAATTCGCTGGGATCCCCCTTCGGCACGAGTGAACGTTCCGGCACTCGAAGGCGCCGATGCGGTCGTGCATCTGAGCGGCGCGAGCATTTCAGATGGCCGCTGGACCGAGGCTCGCAAGCAGGTGCTGCGTAGTAGCCGCATCGATTCCACGAGAGTGCTGGTTGATTCGCTGATGCGCTTGCAAAGGCCGCCGAAGGTTTTTGTTTGCGCCTCGGCGATCGGGTACTACGGCAACCGAGGCGACGAGATTCTCACCGAATCGTCCGGCCCCGGGCGGGACTTTTTGTCTCTTCTTGCGCGCGACTGGGAAGCGGAAGCGAACCGCGCCGCCCAGGCTGGGATTCGCACCCCGATTCTTCGCTTCGGAGTGATTCTCTCTGCGGAAGGCGGGGCGTTGCCGGAAATGATTCGACCGTTCAAATTCGGCGTGGGTGGACGAATCGGCAGCGGCCGGCAGTGGATATCGTGGATCGCGCTCGAAGACGTGATTCGCATTATTCAGCTCGCTATCGCGGATGCCGCGGTGCATGGCCCGGTGAATGTGGTCGCACCCGAGCCGGTTAGGAACGCGGAATTCGCGCGCATGATTGGAAAGGTGCTGCACCGTCCCGCACTTCTGCCTGCGCCGAAATTCGCGCTGCGGCTGGCTCTCGGAGAAATGGCGGACGCGCTGCTGCTCACCAGCCAGCGCGTGATTCCGGAGCAGTTGCTCAAGGCAAACTTTGGATTCCGATACGAGGACCTCGAGTCCGCGCTGCACGCGATACTGGGCGCGAGTTAGCTTTTCCCGATTTTGCGCGTAGCCGTTTCGTTCCGGAACAGACAGCGCTCGATTTCACCAACGCACGTGGGAAACTTTTAAGATCTCTCTGCCTTTTGCGCGCGAGGCGCCGTTCGCATCTGCAAGGATCAACTAAAGTTAATCGAGTCCGCGTGAAGCGCGTGCGAAAAACGATCGGCTGACCAGCCTTTGCTCCGCAGTGGCACACGCCTTGCCCATGCACGTGTGCATGCGAATCCCTTCTCGCATTTCCGCTGTAGCGCTGATTTTCACTCGCAGCCAGAGCATTTTGCTGCCGGGAATCGCTGTGGCCATGTTCCTTTCCGCATGTGGCAGCACGTCAGCGCCGTCGGAATCTTCCGCGCCGGTGCAAACGCCTTCTACGATTGCTGTGAGCCTCACTCCCGCTTCGAGCAGCGTTCCGGCGGGAGGTTCGCTGGTTTTCACCGCGACGGTGAGTGGAGCGGGCAGCGCGTCAGCGGCGGTCACATTTGCGGTGGCTGGAATTGCGGGAGGGAATGCGATCGTCGGCACCATCGTGATCACCGCGTCTTCCGCTGCGACCACCACCGCGCTCTACACGGCGCCGCTTTCGCTGCCCTCGCCGGCGAATGTGACGATAACGGCCACCAGCATTGCCGATTCAACGAAATCGGCGAGCGCCAGCATAACGATTATTTGCGGCAGCGTAAATTCCATTTCGCCGGGAGCGGTGGCACTGGCTCTGGCGCAAAGCCAAACCTTCACGGTTACGTTCTGCGGAAACGGCAGTGGAACAATGGCCGGCTTAGCCGCTGGAACAATCGCCTGGGACGTAAACGGCGTGGCGAATGGCAATTCCGTGCTGGGCACAATCACAGTTACGGGCGCAAACACGGCGCTCTACACCGCGCCCGCTACGCTGCCCAGCGCGAACCCTTTGACCATTCACGCGACTTTCAATCCGCCGTCTGGCAGCGCGCAAGTGGTATCCGGAAGCATCACAATTGTGGGCAGTGTCGGCATTTCTATTTCTCCCGCGTCGGCGACTGTGCCAACCGGTCAGCGTGCCACGTTCGCAGCGACCGTCTCAAACACTTCGGATGTAAGCGTGTCGTGGTTCGTAAACGGCATTGGCAACGGCAATGCTTCCGTTGGGCAGGTTTGCCAGACTGGGACGAATCCGTGTGTACCGCCCCTGGTACCCTCTGCGGGTGCCGTGGATTATCTGGCGCCCGCCACGGTTCCGGCGAACCCGGCTGTCGCGCTCACGGCCGTGAGCCACGCCGACGCTTCGCGCAGCGCGAGCGCGGCCATCATAATCGTGTCGTCAAGCGGATCCGTTTCCATTTCTATTTCACCGGCGTACGCGTTCATTCCGGCTTCGGCGGGAACAGTCAGCACACAGCAATTTTTCGTTCAGGTGTCGGGTGTTTCAAATCAAATTGTCAACTGGACACTCTCCAGCGCCGTTTCAGGTTCCGGATGTGCGGGCACGGCTTGCGGTTCAGTGAGCGCATCGGGACTTTATACCGCGCCGGTATTCGCACCTTCGCCGAATGCCATCTCGGTGGTGGCCACCAGCCAGGCCGATCCAACGAAGTTTGCTTCGGCTACGGTTGCGCTCGTCTCCGGGCCGGTTATCGAGCAGATCCTTCCCTCCAGCGTGATGGCCGGAGCGGTGCAAAGCATCGCATTCGCCGTAAGCGGCGCCAACTTTGTCGCGGGCAGCGGAAGTTCGGCGTCGACAATCCTCATTGAAGGCGCGCCGCGAGCGACCACGTGCGCCTCCACGACGATGTGCACCACGGCACTCAGTCCCACCGATGTGCAATCTCCCGGGTCGCTGACGATCCAAATTGCGAATCCAGGCTCGCCGGGGGCGCTTTCCAATCCGGTGCCGTTCATCATTTTGCCGTTCGATATTTCGCAGAGTACGATTGCGCTTGCCACATCCCAGCCAAGCGCCGCGAGTTCCGATATCGTTGTGGTGGAGCCCACCACCGCGGCAGCATCGTCCCCGCTGAATGTCGATTCCGTCGGTCTCTTTACTTTGGGCAACACCTCCGGCATACAAGGCTCGCCGCTTTCCATCGCGCGTCCAACCTCTGGATCGGCGGTCACTTCGATCTGCGTCCACGGCACCGGCCTTGACGCCAGCTTCAGTTACTCTTTCACCTCGCCGCAATCCAACCCGAGCGACATTACCGTCACTGCTTCCAATGTGACCGGGTTTCTGCCGAACACCATCGAACTCGATCTGCAGATTTCAAGCAGCACTGTTCCCGGCGTGCGTTCGCTTTTCATCACCACCATCAACAACGATCGCGCCGTTGCCAGCGGCGTTCTGGAGATCAAATGAAAAAACAGATGCACTTTGCGCTCGCCGTGTCTGCCTTCGTCTCGCTTTCTATTTTGAATTTCGCGGCCACGACCAACGCCACAACGCTCGAGCGAATGTCATTGGAAAGGATGACGCAACTCACCAAAACGATCGCTCGCGTCCGCTGCGTTTCGAACGCGACAATTTGGGACTCAGGCGAAATCTGGACCGTGACCACGTTCGATGTGCAGCAAAATTGGCGCGGAACGCTGCCGTCTCAGATCGCCGTGCGCCTGCTCGGCGGCACGCTCGGCGGAATTACTTCTACCGTTTCCGGCGTGCCGCACTTCAGCCCGGGTCAAGAAGCAGTTCTTTTTCTTGAGCGCACGCCGAGTGGCGATTTCTCCGTGGTCAGTTGGCAGCAGGGTGTGTTTCGCATTCGCAGCAACAACCGCCGCGGCGGCGAGAGCGTCACGCAGGATACCGCCTCGTTCGCCACACTTGATCCGCGCACGCAGAGGATGCAAACGGTGGGGACCAGCCGGATGCGCTTGTCCGATTTCCGCGTGGAAGTCGAGGCCGCTATCGCCGCGGCGGGGGGCAAACCATGACACGCGCACGAGCCATGTTAGCGCTCGCTATTCCGCTGGTTGCGTTCGTTCTGCAACCAGCCGCGCGAGGCTATCTTGTGGACACTACCGTTCCGCAAGCGGGCGGCTGCCCGCAGCCGCAGCGGTGGAACCTTTCGCTGGCGAACCCGCTGAACCGCCGCTGGAGCACTTCGCTCCCCAGCTCCCCGTTTACGGTAATCACCGCCGCTTCGAACGGCAGCAGCGCGCAACTTGACGAAATCGAGCAAGCCATCACCGATTCGTTTGGCGCCTGGACCGGAGTGACCGGAACGACGATCAATGCAACGAATGAGCCGGGCCTCATAGCGCCGCTCGCACGCGTGGCGGCGGCCGGTGCGTGCACAAACGATCAGGAAAGCAACATCGATGGAATCAACACAATTTGCTTCAACGAATCATCCGCCGGGGGCTTTACGACGGGTGTGCTGGCGTTCACGCGCGTGATTACGGCAAACGCGCCAGGCGTTTCGGTCGGCAGTGGACCGCCCTCGGCATTCGCCGGGCAGATTCTTGATGCCGACACGCTTTTCCGCAATGACGGCCAGGCAAAGTTCGCAATGCCGGACGGGCTCGGCGTGCCGCAGGGCGCGGGCGCATACGATCTCGAGTCGCTGTTGATCCATGAGCTGGGGCATTGGTTCGCTCTCGACCATTCCGGCGTGTGGCGCTCGATCATGTTTCCGTTCGCTCCGCCGCCGGGGCAATTTCTCGGCGACCGTCCCACGGCGCAGGCTCCCGATGGGCCGCTGAGCGATGACGACCGCACCGGCATTCGCTCGCTGTATCCTGACCCGAACGACGTGCTGAACATCGGCAGCATTCGGGGCAAAGTTCTTCCCGCGAATCCTTTCGCGCTGGCGGCAATCGCCTCGCCAGCGCCTGGCTCTTTTGTAACCGGAATGTTCGGTGCCCAAGTGGTTGCAGTGGATGCGGACACCGGCGCGGTGGCAGCCGCTACATTGGCCGGATGGACTTGCAACGCTTCAACTGGGCAGTTGCAATTCGATGGGTCGTACGACATCGAGCGCCTGCCGGTGAATCACAGCTATGTGATTTATGCGGAGCCGCTTGTAGGCTTGGCTGCGCCCGCCGATTTCAGCGGCGCGTTGAACGACCTGTGCTCCGGAAGCGGAGCTTCCGCATGCGCAACGCCACCTGTTAATACCAATTTCACGCCACGCGCCCTGCCGTCGCAGTAGTTGCGAGCCTGACGCGTCCGGCCAGGGCCGCCTGCACCACATCGCCAGAAAAAAAAGCGGCCCCCAAACATCAGGAGCCGCTCACCCTACTCGGAGTAGGAGCTTTTCTACTGCGTCGGCATCAGCTCCTGCGTGAAGCCGATGGTGTTCACGTTGCGCAGCATGGGCGTGCGCGGCGGCAAATTCGCCGGAGTCTGGAAGGTGGTATCAAAGTTTTCGTTTCTGGTATGGGGGACGCCATATACATTGGTGCAGCATTTGAAGCTGCCGACGCCTTGGTGGTTGTAAAACAGCGCCACGAACGATCCTTGATACCATAGGTTCGAGCCGCTCCAGTCTTCAAGGTAGCGAAGAAAGTTGTGAACCCCGCCATCGGAGCCGGTATCGGCGCTAGTTCCAACATTGGGGAATCCGATGGACTTTCCAGCCGCGATCGCTGTGCGGTAGGTCGTCTGGGTGGAAGCTGTACGACCACCAATAGCATAAGGCGATATAAACGAATTCACATCGTTCCACGCGTTGGATAGAACAGTCACCGCATCGGCCGAGATGGAAGCCGGAACACCTCCGCCCGCCGTATCAGGATTCGGGAAGCATGTGGCAAAGTTACCCGGAGTGCAAGCCGTAGGTGCGCCTGGGTTATTGTAATCACCCTGCACATATACTGGGTTCTCCGAGGCGACGGTCAAGCCGCACACAACTCCGTTGCAGGTGCCGAGCGAAATTGTTTTTCCGTTTACGAGTTTTAACGCGCGGCGGAAGATCAGCGGAGGGTTTTGCCTTAAATCCTGTCCATCCGAGTTGCTGACGGTATTGCTTACCGTCGCGAAGGGCCAGGTCGTGCTCTGGCTACTGCAGGTGCTGTTGTTTTGAAGCGGAATGCCGGTTAACGCCCACCCAGATGGGGTGACAGTATTTCCTGAACCATCCAGGTACTGATACAAAACCGGCAGTTTCCCGTACGTTCGAAAAGCGGGGCTAATGGAATTTCCATTTTGATCGTAGTCGGATTCCACGTCCTCGCCCTGGTCGAGCGTATTGTTTGGGCAACCCGTAGCACCGTTCGATTCGTTGACAAAATCGTCATAACCGAATGCGCCCGTTCTCGCACTCGACCCGGCAGTTGGGGGGTACCGATGTGGGGGGCGTGGTGTCAAATCGATTGCCCCGGCGATCGGAAAAATAGACGGTGTAGCCCGTCGTATTGTTCGTGCCGCCGGGTATCGCTGCCGAGCAAGCAGCTATGGCACCGGTCAGGCACCGGGACAAATTGCCGATGTCTAGTTCAACGTAATACATCGTACCCGCCAGCGTGGGATCATTATTCGATGGAGTCTGGCCATCGCGCAAAAGACCCTCGCGCGTATCGAACAGGACGTTCGGCCAGTAATCTCCACCGTTTTGCGTAACCGTACCGCAAAGTGCCTTATTGGAGACACTGGAGGGATTGTCTCGGAGCCGAGCTAGCCGAATAACTTCATTGCCAAGCGAGGCAGGCAACGTACAACTGGCCGCGGAAATATTCGACAGGGCGGATTCTTGGGGATATGGAACATAAGTTCCAGTGGACTTGGCATAAGCGATCTGGGGACCCGTATATCCGAGTCCGAGAATGTATGGGGTTATGTCGACAAAGCTGTCGACGGTCGTGGGACTTTGATAGTCGATTTTTATGCAGCCCGTTATCACAGGCTGACTTTGCTGTATCCAATACCCGTTGGAGGTGGAAGAATAGGTAGATCCTGACGCTGCTTTCGACATGGGCAATGGGTAGGCATTGGCAAGATAGCCGCCAGGATTGGGTGCAGCTACCCAAGCAAGCGTCTTTAGATCCACGGGCGTAGTCGCTGGTGTGCTTATATTGGGGGAGATATACGGCAGAGGATTGGTCGCCGTCGAGCTGATATCGCTACTACTGCAAAAACCGTCAGGCCCGTAATCCGAAAGAAGGATGCGTACGCTTGCTTCGCTGTAGTAGCGCAGGCCCAATTTTGCCGGAGCCGAAGTGTCTTCCCCGGGCACGGGCATACGAATCAAGTCGATGGCCTGACCTCCTAGGTCCGAAGTGACGATGCTTAAATTTAACGGAGTTACGCCCGTCTCCTTGACGCCAATGTTTCCGTTGTACGTGCCGCTCGCCAGGCTGCTGAAGCTGGTGTTGTAGGAGTATGAGTTGTTGGCCTCCGCAGCATCCAGCGTTTGAATATTCCAGCTAGAGCCGGCAATGCTCTGG